>JABMQN010000172.1 GCA_013203045.1 Chloroflexota bacterium | reverse complement strand
GTTACCGCTTGTCTTTTTGCGGACTGTCCAACATATCGCTCCCCGTTTTTATTGACGGCCACTACTGAAGGAGTCACTCGTGCACCTTCAGAGTTCTCCAGAACCACCTCATCTCCAGCTTCCATTATTGCCATACAGGAATTTGTGGTTCCTAAATCTATTCCTAATACTTTTGCCATTTTCTAATCCCCCTTTTGTTTCTTAGATATTCGTTAGTTCCTTCTTAAAGTAAGGAATATTACCTATTGTTTTT
The DNA here is from genome assembly GCA_013203045.1 of Chloroflexota bacterium. Taxonomy (GTDB): domain Bacteria; phylum Chloroflexota; class Dehalococcoidia; order SZUA-161; family SpSt-899; genus JABMQN01. The sequence continues at coordinate 30,617 of JABMQN010000172.1, read as the reverse complement.
GATTTCATCTTTTCCAATCTTCCGATTCGAACCCCCTTACCGTTATTCCATTTTTCTTAAACCTCTTCATTATTAGCATTTTTGATTATCGAGCACAGTGTTTTTTCCGGTTCCGCCGTCGCGACTCTTTGTACGTTTCCTTTTGTGTTTTTTCCTTTTTGTTTCTGTCTCATTGCTCTGTCTGGCTTTTGCCACTACCGGAAGATAGTGCCGATAACTACATTGCAAACAGTATTCATACCATTCTCCATCTGTAAAGTCCCAGTTTAAAAATACATCCCCTTCACAACGGGGGCAGTTCTTGATCTCCGCCATCTCACATCACCTCCTTTACGAACTGGTATACGTTTGCTTGGGATTGGCTGTGGTTCTTGTGTAGTACCCTTGATCACAGAAACCTGTACCGGACGTATTACCTTATCGTGAAACCTATATCCTTCTCTAATCACAGAATTCACTTTTCCCTGGTCATCCGATTTGCCTTGCTGGGTGCATACAGCTTCGTGTTTCTCAGGATCAAACTCACATCCCTCAGCTTCCATCTTTTTGAGACCTTCCTTTTCAAGTATCGATCTCAAATGTTTCTCAATCAGTGCTATGCCTTTGTTCCAGTCTTCGCTTCCTTCCTTGCCGGGCATGTTTTTCAAGGCAAGGTCGAAATTGTCCAGTATGGGCAGTAACGTGGTGACAAGTTCTTCATTAGCCATCCTGGTTCGTTCTCCACTTGAATTTTCCACACGCCGCTTATAGTTGGCGAAGTCAGCCTGAATCCTTCGCAATTGATCAATATCTACACCAGAGGTTTGCGTGTTTTCCATGCAATCCGTTTCGCGCTTAATATCCAACATAGTTATTCCTCACTTAATCGTTTATTGGTGACAGATATTCCTGCCTTAGAAAGGAAAGGTCAATCCCATCACCCACTGCTTCAGATTCACTCTCCCATATAGAATGAGCAAAATAGTTTCTAAACTCCTGTTCAGCTCCGCACTTAAGGCATACTCCCATACTTACCGGGTTCTCTGGCGGATCGATTATCCAGTGATGAATGCACGTTACTTGAGCTTGCTCTTCAGCTAATTCAGGAACGGCTTTTTCCAGTAATTCTGTTGCCATTTCACTACCTCCCTTTTGTGTTCTGTTCAATTCTAGGGCTGGTTGAGTAATATGTATGTGACTCTAGTCACAAAGTTGATAAAGGTATTGTTAAGTATGTTCAGGCAAAAAAAGAGAGGGAATCATTCCCTCTCTTTTTTAGTTATTGATTATGGGCGATGTTTTTACGCGATACCAATCATCAGTCCGATTATAGCTCCGAAAACTGCCCCTGACCAGGGGCTTCGAGTCATTCCTCAGCCATTCCCTGAGCATTTGCCCAAATAGCCAATTACACCGCCAATGAGAGAACCTGCTGCCACTCCGATTACAATGCCCACCATTATCACCTTACACTTTAACTTTCTCTTTCTTTTCGTCTTCAATGCTGTTGCCGGCATCAGCTTGAATCGATTCTGCTGATTGAACCGACGGTGGAGGAACTGAATCGACTGTCTGGGTCTTTCCATGCAAGTAGTCAATCATCGGTTGAGTGATCAACGGAACCATATCGCCAATCATGTGTGGCATCAGGTTATCCATTACCTGTGGCATCAAACTTGGCATCTGCTCTGCCATGTAGTCAGGCATGGGAACTCGCTGAGCTACTCTATCCAGCATTACCGGCATCACTTTGGGCATCATCATGGGTAGCAGCCTTGGGAACAGGATCGGGAACATAGGCTTCATCAGTGTAAATGCACCCGGAATCTTACCCATGAACCGCATCATCGGGCCCATTTTGAAAGGCATAGCATCGATGAGTTCAGGCCACATTGTTCCCATTAGATCGGCAAAACCTCGCGGTGTCATGAGTGCAATCATTGCCTCAAACACCGCCCATTGCTTTTGGACCTCAGGATTCGGATCCGGGAAATTATACCCCAGTGCTGATGCTGAAAATCGTGCCAGGTCCACAACTTCAATTGGCACTTCCTTTGCATCTGCACTCACACGAAGCTGGAATTGACAGCAGGGACACATTGCCAACACTTTCTGGGCACCAGCATCAATTGCCTCATCAAGTCGGGTCTTGCCGATATCAGCGGCCACATCAGGTTCTTTGAGGAGTGTCAGTACGGAACCGCAACAATGAGCACATTCTCTATTGTATTCCATCTCCACCAATTCAACATTCGGAATCGCCTTTACCAAGTCGCGTGGCGGCTCGTAAATACCAGAAACGCGCCCCGCATGGCAGGAATCGTGCCAGGTAACAGTTGTCGGTTCAAGATCATTTTCAGGAAACCGAAATTCCCCAGACTTGATTTTATCGCTCACTAATTCGCTATAGTGTTTGGCGTTGATATCATACTCAATATTCAGCTTCTTCGCCCACTGCGGGTAAGCATGACGCCACATCATATCACATGCCGGACAGGATGTAATTACGGTATTCGCACCGGATTCTTCCACTGCTGCAATATTCTTTTTCATAGTATCGACAAAGGCATCCCATTTGCCGGATACGAGCAGCGGAGTAGCACAGCAGTTTTCCTTCTTGCCCAGATAAGTGAAATCGACTCCCGCTTCATCAAGCAATCTGACACTTGCCATGGCAATATCGTTCTCAACATAGCTTGCCGTACATCCGGCGAAATATACATTTTCAGATTTGTGATCCGGGCCATGTTTTCCCCACAATTCCTCCGGGAACCATGCGGTGCGATTCTTCCGGTAACCAGTCCAGATATTGCCCTGGGAATAATTGGCAGCTACCATCATCTCAAAAGGCGGGAAGGTCATTTTCTTTTCGTCATTGATGAGTTGACCGCGCAGCTTCATCCACGACTGTTCGATGGGCAGGGAAGCCGAGCACCGAGTGTTGCATATTTCACAGGTGGTACACCCAATGATAGTATCGACCATCTGCTGATTCCATTTTTCGCGTCCTTCGATATACTCTCGAAGCCAATACCACTTGCCCCGCGGACTCTGGCTTTCCCATCCCCGGCCATAGAACTGATCACACTCTTCGACACAATAGCCACACTGTGAACAACTATAAGCATACCAGGCAACATCAGCCGGTATCCCTTTAACGGCCATTTCGGGATGTTCTCCGACTTTGGTGATTACGCGATTACCAAAAGGTCTCATCAAAGGTTCGAGTTTTTCGGCAATAGCCATCAGAAGCCCCATAATCCCACCACCGGTAACTTTGCCAGGATTTAGAATCCCTTTAGGATCCGCTTGCTTTTTAAACCTCTTGATCCGCGCCAGTCGCTCTTTTCCGAGTATTGACGGTGCTTTTTTAGAGAAATACAAACCGGTAGCATAAGCCCGCCCGCCGTGTTTTTCGGCGATTTTCATTATGGTTAAACTCAAACCGAACACGAAATTGTATGCGAACTTGCGCTGGTCGCTGGGAATGAAACCGAGGATCACCACTTCCGCCCGGCCGTCATGACTCTTCTGGATAATAACCCCTTCCTTGACAACAGGCTGGTCTACCTTCGATTCGATCTCCTCCATCACATCGCCCAGGGAATCCAAGGGGATGACCACTTCCGCCGGCACCAGGCTGGGCCCGAGCCGTTTGACCACCATTAATTTGAAGCGTTCGTGCCACTCATGTTGCGCGATCCGCTCGCTGAGGACTTCCGCCTGGCAAGGTTTCATCAGTTCAGTCAGTTTTTCCCTAACCTCAACGCTATCCTTTTCCCGGAATGCCAGAGTGATGATGTAGGAAGCCGGCAGGAGAACGCGCTCTTCTGCCGGATGGCCCATGTGTTCGATGAGTGGGGCCCGGTTTTTCATCTCCGCCATTCGTGGATTAATGAAACTAACGGACCAGATGGGCAGCGTGGCATCGACGAATGACTGCAACAGCCTTTGCAGATCGTGTGCATCCGGACACCCGATAGCCATGATATCCATTTTCTCAAGCGGCATTATACGGATGGTTACTTCGCTGATTAGTCCGGTGATACCTTCAGCATCCGATATCAGCTCAATATCGGGACCTCTGATCTCTTCCACAGCACCATCAGCAAGTACAATCTTTGCACTGACGACATTCTCGTAAAACCAGCCTGATTCAAAAGATCCGAATCCGGTGCCGCCCTGAGCCAACCAGCCGCCAACTGTTGAACTTGGATAACTGGATGGATACAGTGTGAGTGTGAAGTCATGTTTCTGAAGTTCACGGTCCAACTTTTCCCATACAATACCTGCCTGTACCGTGGCGGTCATCGATTCCGAATCGACTTTAAGCACACGATTCATCCGGTAGAAATCTACTACAACACCTTTTTTGACCGGCAGGACACCGCCGTAACCGGACGAAGCTTTAGCGCGAGGGGTCAGCGGTATCTTTCGATCGTTGGCCCATCGAACCAGTTTCGCCAGTTCCTCTATTGATTCCGGCTGGACCACAGCATCAGGGACGATGCTGCCGATAAATGGTTTTATAAGATTGGGCATAGCCGCTATATCATGGCCATGTAACTTCCTCTCCAATTTGTCAAAGGTAACACGTTTCCCGAATGTCTCTTTCAGAAATGCTCGATTCTTTCCGTTCAATCTGCCCATTGCACTCCCCCTTTTGGCACGAATCCATCCGAGGCTCACGGCCTCGTTCAATCACTGCATCAGCCTCCGGGGACAAATATGCCCCGAATGAAATCAAGGATTTTAGCAGAAAAGCTCCGCTTGCCAACATCGGCGCTCTGGCATGACGGGCATTGGAATACCGATTCATCATCATCCGATCCTTTGATCTTGAAGTTTATCTGGCACTGCCGGCACTCATAATCACCCATTGGAACCTCCATATCCTTATGCGAAGTATTCTGCTAACCAGTGAGGCTCACGGCCTCAAACGAATCTAACATCAGCCGCCGGTACTACCCATTTCCTGGAGTAATTCCAGTAATTCACTGGCAGCATCTGATTGTCGGACATCGGAACTGCCACACTGCGGACATTTGATCTCAGGCTTTGATTCTAAGTCTTCAAAGCTGGTTTTGCATGAATTGCATTGGTAACCTTGTATATTCATAGATGCCTCGCAACTCAACAAGTCGAGCCGGATTCGGGTTGCAGAATGAATCCTTCTCCTCCAAATGCCTGTACCCAATCGAGAATATTGCCAGTGGCATAGGGCTTGGCCTCTTCGGAAATCAGAATGTCCAGACCATCTGCTGTAACAGTTTGCTCGTTTTCTTTAGGCTCATCCAGAGCCATCCCCAGTTTGGGACCTCCTCAGCCAACACCGCTGATAACCACGCGCAGATATTTGCCAGGATTCTCCGCTAAGATAACATCAAGTTTTTCTTTGGCTATATCTGTAATCTTGATCATAGTACACCTCCTGCTATTCGAGAGGCTCACGGCCTCTTAATTACTAACATCAGCCTCCACTTCCGGTACGGAGTACATCGAAAGAATCGAGACAACCATCCACTGATTCCACGGCCAAACTGCCACATACAGGACAATTTGGATCAGTTCCATATTTTTCTGATTCCTTGTCCGTATATCGATTCAAGCATCGCGGGCATTCGTATTCGTGACTAAGCATAATGATCCTTCCGGAAAAAATTATTCAATAGTCGGGAAGCCTTCAGTTTTCCAACTGTTTATGCCCCCGTCCATGTTATATACTTCCACAAAACCTAATTCCCGCATTATAGATAGGCTTTCCCCTGTGCGTCTATCTGTGCGGCAGTAGATCAGATATGTTTTTTCCTTATCCAGCGTATCCAGTTCGTCACGGAAAATCTCGGAGTAAAAATCAATGTTAACGGCGCCTTCGATATGTTCTGGTTCGAACTCTTCGGGTGTTCGAATATCCAGAATCACAAAACCAGGATCTGAGGCCCTGGTTTCAATCATAGTGAATGCATCATTTACGCTGATGTCTTGTATTGACTGATACAGTGCTTCTGATTCAGTGATGCAATCCTCACCGCAATCACCACCGCTTCTGTAAACAACAACTATTGCTAGAAGCACTACTAATGCCAGTATTACCAGATTTTTGTAATGACTTTTTATCATCGGTTTTCTCCAAGCCTGCGCTTACATAATTTTGGCTAAATCATGATTACTTCTCAGTTGTTCAGCTATGAAACTCTGCACCAGATCACAAGCCTCTCCGATTCGAGGATTGGCCAAATCATAAAACACAGTGTTGCCCTCTCTACGGGGTATGATCACTCCAGATTTGCGTAATATGGCCAAATGCTGGGATGTGTTGGATTGCTTTAATCCCAGTTTTTCAGCCAGCTCGTTTACCGACTTTTCTCCTTCCCGCAGTTCATGTATGATCATTAAACGCTTGGCATCAGCCAGAGACTTGCAAAACTCGGCTTGTAGCTGGAACACCTCAAAACGAATCTCGTCATTCATAGTATAGATTTCCTTCTTTATAAATATCGCAATATTATAATATAGTAATATACTAACAGTAAAAGTGATGTTTGTCAAATTTTGAAGCGCGATCGAGAGAATAATTTTGCCCTGGTGTAAAGTGGGTATGGCGCAGCGCTAGTTCAACTGGAATAAGTCTGTACTCAAGTACTTTTCCCCTCTGTCCGGGAAAATGACTACAATCACTCCTGATTCAATCTCCTTTGAAACTTCTATAGCCGCGAGAAGGGCTGCCCCGCTGCTCATTCCGACGAAAATCCCTTCGTTCTTGACGATCTGCCGGGACATTTCGAATGCGTCTTCTGTTTCTACCATAACGGTTCTGTCCACTTGTGCTGGATCGTATATCGAAGGAACAATGGCCTCTTCCATGTTTTTCAGGCCCTGAATATAATGCCCTAAAACAGGATGGGCACATACTATCTTGATTGCAGGATTGTTTTCTTTAAGCGCTTTCCCAACTCCCATTATTGTCCCTGATGTTCCTATTGCTGAGACAAAATAATCTACTCTTCCGTTGGTCTGTTTCCAGATTTCCTCTGCGGTTGTTTTGTAGTGTGCTATTTTGTTGTATTCATTAGAAAACTGGTCTGGCATGAAGTACTGCTCGGGATTGGCTTTGACGAGTTCTCTAGCTTTGGTGATTGCGCCATCTGTACCCAGTTCCGCTGCGGTAAGAGTGACAGTTGCACCAAAGGATTGGATCATTTTCCTTCGTTCTTCAGAAACGGCCTCGCTCATTACGATCTCAACTTGATATCCCTTTACTATCCCGATCATAGCCAGTGAAATTCCTGTGTTTCCTGATGTTGGCTCAATAATGGTTTTCTTTTCAGTGAGTACTCCCTGAAATTCTGCCTGTTCAATCATTTTTAGAGCAATTCTATCTTTAATGCTTCCCGTTGGATTGCAGCCTTCAATCTTGGCGTAAATTGCTACGTTCTTATTGGGATTCAGTCTGTTTATTTGAATCAGGGGTGTATCACCAATATTTTGAAGTATGTTTTCGTATATCATAATTTACCTTTTCTTGACGTTTTCAGACGGAATGTATACTACAACCCTGAATCGGAAACGTCAAGAAAAGAGAGGATTTCCATCAATGCTATTAACTCAGAATATCGCCCCTGACACCCAAAACAACTTCTTTGACAGGGATGTCCTTCCCTGATGCTGCTACAGCCTCACGTGCTAAATGCGTCAGTCCCCCGCAACAGGGTACTTCCATACGAATTACTGTTAGGCTCTTCACATCGGATTGTCGCAATATTTCAGTAAGCTTTTCCTGGTGGGCCTGGGCATCATCCAATTTGGGGCAAGCGCACACTACTGCATGATCTTTAATGAAATCCTGATGGAAGTTGCCGTATGCAAAAGGTCCACAATGAGATGCTAAAAGCAAGTCATTTCCCTGCAAAAAAGGAGCATTCGGTGGTACCAGTGTAAGCTGTACAGGCCAATGCCCTAATGTCGATTGTTGTGCAGCAATCAGTGCCTCTTGATGTCCACCTCCAAATTGATGCGTCGCTGCTCCAGGACAGTCCCCGTGATGCTCATGCCCGTGGGCCTTTTCGAATTGCTGTACTGAAGTTGAGGGGCATCCGCAGGGCATAGGATCCAATACCGGTAACTCTGGGGATTTCTCAAACTGTTGAACTGATGATCCAGGACATCTGCAAGCAAGTGTATCGTCTCCCTTCATTTTTGCCAGATGTTCCTCGACGGCGTGTTCATCGAATTCATCACTCTCCCGCTTTTCGATTGTAAGAGCACCTTGCGGGCACTCACCCAGACAGGCTCCGAGTCCATCGCAATAAATCTCGCTAACAAGTCTGGCCTTGCCATCAATTACCTCGATGGCTCCCTCGGCGCAGGAAAGAACACAGTCGCCACAACCATCGCACTTCTCTTCGTCTATTTTGATGATGTCTCTAACAGTTTTTGTTGCCATTTCAATACCTCCTTCAATTTGGAGTGCGACAGTAATACTGTCGCTTTTATTTGCGGTAGTATGACTACCGCACTCCAAAGTCAATCTTCTTCTGTTAATCTTTTCCACCGCTCCTCACCCAGGCACTCGCGTGCCGATTTGCACCAGTTGATACAGGAAGGCACTTCTTCCTTGTATACCCAGTTCCCGCACTGTGAGCACCTTATCTTGAGTTCGCTGGACCATATTTCATTTCTGCACCCACAGTTGGAACATGTATAATCATCAACCGTTCGCCATCTGGTATCCTGTCCGGGACACTTTGTCGCCATCGTTTTCGGCCCCCCTTTCAAGTTTAATGACATTATAAAACGCTCGGTAACAAGAGGTATATGATTTAAATCACATAGCCTGAGCCTCTTGCAAAAGTTTTTGTCAATATTCTACCCGGTTCGGACCGGTTGGGGGTCACCCCCAAGGCCCCCGGCAGGGAGCATCCTGCACCTCTTTTTGCAAGTGGCTCCCTGCATACACAAAACGCACAATCTGAGTAATAGCACTAGGTATAGATTGTAATAAGGTAACCTTTAGACACAGTGAGGAAAGCGACTATCATTGCTTACGGGTATGCTCCATTATATCAGTCCTCATATTCCTTTTTAAAAGAGGCAATCAATCTTGACAATTGGACATAATGAGAATATCATCGGGGCCAATAGCAATTTGGAATAAGCATCGTATTATTAAGGGCAAATTCCACGAGTGAACTTACAGCATGTCACCATTACTTGAAGCCAAGGGGCTTACGAAGCATTACGGCGCTACCATCGCGCTTGAGTCTGTGGATTTACAGGTCCATGAAGGAATAACCGGTTTGCTGGGGCATAATGGCGCTGGTAAGAGTACGGCCATTAAGCTGTTTCTGGGGCTCCTCATGCCAACTTCTGGCTCTGCAGAAGTTATGGGTAAAAAGGCCTGCGAGTCCGTCGACGTACGTGCTCGTCTGGGATACATGCCGGAGCACGATTGTTTGCCATCCAATCCTACTGCCTCTGAATTCCTCACTCATATGGCACAGGTAAGCGGCTTGCCTCCTGCCTCGGCTCGAACACGAGCTGCTGATGTATTGCGACACGTAGGTTTGTCCGAAGAGCGCTACCGAGCCTTAGGCAGCTTCTCAACTGGAATGAAGCAACGTGTCAAGTTAGCTCAGGCCCTTGTTCACGATCCAACCATTGTACTGCTCGATGAAGCTACAGCTGGCCTCGATCCGGGTGGCCGGGAAGAGATGCTGGACTTGATCCGGCGCACGGGTAAGGAATTTGGTATCAGCATTCTACTCTCATCTCATCTAATGGGAGATATCGAACGTACCTGTGACCGCATCATCGTCCTGGACGGCGGTCACATTTCTGAGGCGGGATCAGTATCCCGGTTTACCCGAGAAACACAGAATATTATCATCGAAGTGGATAATAATCTCGATGAGCTGGTGAAGATCATGACACGGGAGGGTATGAAAGCAACAGTCGAGGGGCCTTTGGTGATCGTTGAACTGGAACACGAAGAACAATATGACACCATTCGGGACGCCGTTGTAGAGGCTGATGCCACTCTTCGCCGTCTGGCTCCTCGCCGACACGGGTTGGCCGATATCTTCCGGGGTGCTCAGTCATGACTGAATATAGTAGTGAAGTATTTGACCTTGGTTATCAGCGCTACGAGGGACCTCGCGAGGGTCGAATGCGTGCTCGTAAAGCTATTTGGATAGATGGTATGCGCACCGCTCTTGGCCTGGGAAGAGGTGCGCGGGCTAAGATATTGCCCGGAGTGCTCTTCGGCTTCGCCATATTTATGGCGGTGATTATGTCACTGGTTGCAACCGCGGCGGATTCTAGTGATGACATTCCTACCCATGCTGATTACTATCGTATCATCTCAGTTATCTTACTTATCTTCTCTGCCATTATTGCCCCCGAACTCCTCTGCCCGGACCGGAGAGACGGTGTCATATACTTGTATCTGGTGCGACCGCTAACAACCACGGACTATGTAGCCAGTCGCTGGCTGGCATTCTTTTCCGTCTCGATGGCCCTTATTTGCTCCGGACAGTTGATACTATTCGTCGGGCTTACCTTGGCCGCAGATGAATCGCTGAGCTATCTGAAGGATAACTGGATGGATGTCCCGCGTTTCCTTGGCGCAGGGTTGGTGATTGCCGTATTCACCACGACTCTGCCACTGGCTGTATCCGCTTTCACCACCAGAAAGGCATATGCCGCCGCTTTTGTCATCGGTCTCTTCTTCATCTCTGCTGTTATTGCTGGTATTTTGACTGAATGTGATCCGATGGATCTGCCTTCTGAAAGATCACCAGGCTATGAAACGGCTCTTGAAGAGTGTGAGCCTCGAACGGGAGAAGTGGGGAAGTGGTTCGGGTTAATCGATATAGGACAGGTGCCTGGCCACGTCAGTGATTTGATCATGGATGATGAGAGCAAGTCACAGGTTGCCAGACAGGTGAGAAAGCTGCCCACTGGCATTCCGGTTATATGGTACCTGATAATGACAGCCGGGCCGGGCTATGTTCTATGGCAACGATATCGGAGGTTGAGGGTATGACAATATCCGCGCAATCCCGTGAGTCAGTTGCGACAGAGCCTGTCATCGACGTCTGTGGTGTCTCCAAGTGGTTCGGCAACCTTGTGGCTGTGAACGAGGTGTCTCTACAGGTATATCCGGGCATTACTGGATTGCTAGGGCCCAATGGAGCGGGTAAGACCACATTACTGCATATGATCGCAGGTTTATCGGGACCTTCGGTTGGCGAAGTGAAACTTCTGGGTGAGCCGGTGCGCCAGAATCCCATGATATACCGCCGGATGGGTGTCATGTCGGAACACGAGGCGGTCTATGGATTCTACACGGGGCGCCAGTTCGTAGAATTTGCCGCGCAACTGCATGGATTAACTCAGACTAATACGGCAGTGGACCGCGCGATTGAAGCAGTCGGGCTATCGGATGTGCAGGGTCGGCCTTTGCGTACTTATTCCCGCGGGATGAGTCAAAGGATGCGATTGGCAGCCACACTTGTCCATGACCCGGAAGTACTGATACTCGACGAACCTCTCAATGGCACCGATCCGCACCAGCGTATTGAATTCCAGGATTTGATGCGCCGCCTTGCCGGTGAGGGACGCACCATACTTATATCGTCTCATATTCTGGAAGAAGTAGAGATCATAGCCGATCGTATCCTGTTAATGGTCAGCGGCAAGTTGGCTGCTTCCGGTAATATCCGGGCCATTCGAGAGAAACTGGACCAGCGACCGTACAAGGTGCGCATTCTTGCCAGTAACCCACGCTCTCTGGCATCGGCACTAATTCAAACGGATGCAGTGGACTCTGTCACCATCGATCCAGATGAAGCAATAATCGTTCTAAGTCGAAATGTTTCTGCCCTCCAGCGGTCTGTGCCATACCTCGCACGGGAGTTGGAGATAAGATTACTTCGCATGGAGCCCCTGGATGAGTCGCTCGAAAGTGTTTTCAGCTATGTGGTGGAGCGCTAGATGAAACCAATTCTACTGCTTTCGCTTCGTCAACTGGGCAGTCGCTGGCGACTCCTCTTGATAATATTCTTGGCGGTATTGCCGGTTGCTTTAAGTGCCCTCATGTCCGCTTTGGCCAGTGATGACTCCGATTACGCTGAAGAATTCACCAACGTCATTATTGATGCCATGATTATCGCAGTCATTATGCCAATCGTCACGATGGTACTGGCCACCACGGCGTTCCGGCACGAATTGGACGACAGTACCTTAAGCTACCTGATACTAAAACCGATTCCTCGATCACTAATAGTTTTGCCAAAGTTGTTAGCATCCATAATTGTTGGTGGGCTGTTCGTCGTTGCCAGTAGTGTTATCGCAACATTATTAGGACCGGAAGGTAGTGGGCAAGCCGTGCTTGCAGTGGGAATTGCAGTATTCGTTGGTGTGGTAACCTATACAACAATATTCACATGGGCCGGCCTCATTAGCAGCCATGCACTCGGTTTTGCGCTTATCTATGTTTTCCTGTGGGAAGCTCTGGTTAGTTCGCTCCTTGAGGGTGTCAGATATCTCAGCGTGCGAGGCTATGTCTTATCGATAATAAATGGTATCGATGGGGATAGTTTCAGTACTCTCGACGAAAGGGTGATCGAGTTTCCGGCTGCAATAGTGGGTGTGACATTCGTAACTGCACTGTTCTTCTGGCTAACTGTCCGCCGTCTGCGCCGGATGGACGTGCCGTAGAAGCTACCTGTACAGAATTGTAGCTGCTTCATTCCCCGTCAACAAATGCACCTATGAATATGTATTATGCCTGTTGCGATGGCGCTTCGAAGCCAAGTCTTTTTTAGAGCACTTGGCTAGTGCTACTATCCCACGAGGCTACTTTAGTGATTCAGCCACGATTTCTGCCATATCTAAAACTTGCACATTCGTATCAGCATCTTTGTCTTTCAGACCATCCTCGAACATGGTCATACAATAAGGGCAACATACACAGATCGTCTTTGGATTATTGGCCAGGGCTTCCTCAGTGCGTGCCACATTGATGTTTTTCTGGCCCGGGCTTTCCTCCATCCACATACGTCCTCCACCAGCACCGCAGCAGAAGGACTTATCGAGATGATTGTGCATCTCATGTATATCGTGACCGGTAGCCGAAGCAACTGCATGACGAGGAGCTTCGTAGACCTCATTATAGCGGCCCAGATAGCAAGAATCATGGAACACAATATTGCCAAAACCGTTTCTTTCGCTCTTTAGATTGAGTTTTCCAGACTTGATCAGCCTATCAATTAGCTCGGTATGATGAATCACTTCTAAATCAATACCGTACTGGCGATAGTCATTTTTGAAAGTGCTGAAACAGTGTGGACACTGCGTAACGATCCTTTTGACACCTTTCGCCTCGAACATTTTGATGTTTTCCTGAACCATCCGATCAAATACATATTCGTTGCCGAGACGACGCAGACTGTCTCCGCAGCACAGTTCTTCCTTGCCCAAAATTCCCCATGATACACCGGCAGTATCAAGTATCTTCGCTGTGGACATGGTTACCCGTCGAGCCCTGGAATCGAGGGCCCCGGCACAGCCAACATAAAAGAGGTATTCGGTCTGACCGGCCTCAAATGGTTTTACTTCAATATCGGCGGTCCACTTGATTCGTTCTGTCGGGGCAATGCCCCAGGGATTGGAACGCTGCTCCATATTTTCGAAAAAGGTCAGCAATTCTTCCGGGAATTTGGCCTTCATCTCAACCAGGTGCCGGCGCATATCCACGATCCGGGGAACGTGCTCAATAAATACGGGACACACCTCCATGCAGGCTCCGCATGTCGTGCAGGCCCACAAGACTTCCTCCGAAACGCTTCCTTCGTGATTATCTCCGATCAGCGGTAACGAAACCTGCTTTCCGCTATTGGTGAGCACAGATTCGTTTTTGAGCAGATTTACTTTGATATCGTGAATGACAAGCCGCGGATTTAACTTCTTGCCGGTGGAAGTTGCCGGACAGATATCTGTACAGCGTCCGCATTCTGTGCAGGAATAAGAGTCAAACAGCCCTTTCCAGCTAAGTTCACTTACTTGTCCGGCGCCAAAGCTATTGCCTTGCTTGAACCCTTCTCGCGGTTGTGTGTTGACCTTATCCAGGCTCTTGAAGAAGCAGTTCGGGATGGCGGTCAAAACATGCATGTGTTTGCTGTAGGGAAGATAGTTGAGGAAACCCAAAAGAACAATAGCGTGAATCCACCAGAAGGTTTCGGCCCAAGTATCAAGGCTATTCGTAGATACTCCATCAAAGATACCCGAAGCTACCGCATTTGAGATGGGCATGTAATCCTCTGCTTTCTCAACTCCGTTAGCTATCTCGGCACCATGCAACCCGAAGAAAGCTATCATCAGCATCGCAACCATTGAAAGGATGAAAAAGGCATCCCGGCTTTTTGCATCTATATACGATGGGGGGAACAGGAGCCTTCGGCCCATGGCTATAACTACAGTTACTAAAGCTAATATGGAGACAATGTCAAAAACTGTAGTGAGAGTATGATAAGTGCCATCGGGCAATTTTGAAAGAGCGATCTGTTGTGAGAAGAGGCCGTGCAGAAGAAATTCAACATTAGCGATCATCAGGATGATAAAACACCAGAACAGGATAAAATGGTTTATTCCGAAAGTACGTTTGACTACTCGCCGTTGACCGAAAGCGAAAAACAACATGTTCCAGATGCGCCGGCCGATAGCATCGAAGCGGTTATCCGGCTGGCCCAGGGCGATCAAGCGGAAACGCCGGTAAACGCTCCAGATAAAAAACAGAATGGCGGCTGCAAAAACGATCGCAAAGGCGGTAACATTAGGCGACATAGACTCTACTCCTCATGAGATGACGAAGCCGGATCAACCCCCGACCGCCTTTTTGGCTCTCAGTTCCCTGATGCGCTCGGTGATGAGCGGGATTACCTTCATCGCATTTCCGACAATACCGTAGGTGGCAACTTCAAAGATGGGTGCTTTCGGGTCCTGGTTGATAGCGATAATCACGTCCGATTCCTGCATACCAACCAGATGCTGGATCGCCCCGCTGATCCCACAGGCGATATAGATATTCGGTCGCACGGTCTTGCCGGTCTGACCTACTTGTCGTTCCTGAGGCATCCATCCGGCTTCCACCACTGCCCTTGAACAAGCCACGACACCACCTATTTCATCCGCCAATTCCTGAAGTATCTGGAAATTCTCCGCCCCGCACATACCTCGTCCTCCGGAAACCAGTACTTGCGCCGTTGCCACATCAACGGTCTCGGCGCTTTTGGAATCCCTGATTATCTCCAGTACTTTGGTGGTGAAATCTTCCTCATTTGCATTCATGGATTCCCGAATGATTTCGCCGGTGCCGGTATCGTTTTTTTCAGGCATCGGCATTACGTAAGGACGGACGGTTGACATTTGCGGCCGGGTTCGTTCAGTTAGAATTGTAGCCATGATGTTGCCGCCAAAAGCCGGGCGTGTTTGCAGTAGACATCCATTCTCATCGATTGCCAGGCCGGTACAGTCGGCAGTAAGTCCTGTCTCAAGTTTGGTGGCTACCGCTCCGGCTAAGTCCCTGCCTAATCCGGTAGCCCCGAACAGGACTATCTCCGGTTTGTACTTTTCGATCAAATAGTGGATTGCCTTGTAATAGGGTTCGGTGCGGTAATATTTGAAAATCGGATCATCCATCAGATATACTTTGCTGGCGCCATAACTGAAAGACTCGGCGCACAGGAGCTCAACGTCTTGGCCGATTACCACTGAGCAAAGTTCCACGCTCAGCGAAGCGGCCAGCTCTGCGCCAGTTCCCAGCAGTTCCCAGGAGACTTCAGCCGGTTGCCCTTCGGTTTGCTCAACGAATACCCAGACGCCTTTGTAAGCTTTGAGTTTGACAAGAGCCTCGATTTCCTCTGCGGTTAAATCTTCGGTTTCAGGTTCAGCGGCTTCCGTTTTCTGTGCGGCCAGTTCATCGAGTATCTTCTGTTCTTCCGGCGTGAAATACATCTCAATGGCTTCAGCCGGACAAATCTTGACGCATTTCCGGCAACCGATACATTTCGAGGCATCGATGATCGGTTCGCCATTTTCATTCATTTCGATGGCGTTAGCTTTGTTACAAGCGCTTTGACAACGTGCCCCGCATGCGATGCACTTTCCCTCGATAAGCTTTGCTATGCCCCGGGGTTTTTTAATTTTTTTCTCCTCTGCCATGTTTAATCCTGCCTGTTAAAAACCTGTTATTGGAACCTAAATATGGAGTAGATCCTTTTCTACCAGTTTGCTCACCAGTAATTGAACGGCTTTCCCCAAGTCCGCAGCGCCATCGCCCAGTATCTCTCCCTTATCTCTTTCAGGAGAGAATATTTTGCGAACCTGTGTGGCGGAACCGTTCAGCCCGATAGTCTCAGGATCGAGTCCCATGACCTGGTTATCCCACAAGATTACTTCCGCATCTTCCGCCATTAGGCGCATTGGTACGGTGGGGTAACGCGGTCGATTGATTGACCGGACTACTGAGATCAGAACCGGAAGTTTCGATTCAACCCTTTCATGCCTGCCTTCCAGTTTCCTTCTCGCAGTAATCTTGTTAGCATGCAGATCAACATTCTCAATATTATCTACCAGTGTCAATTGCTGATACCCAAGGCGAGTAGCGATGCCTGGGCCCACTTGAGCCGTGTCCCCATCGATGGTCTGTTTGCCTGTGATGACTATCCCCACGTCTTCTTGTTCAGAAAGTCTTCGAACTGCTTCGGCGAGTACTTTGCTGGTGGCAAGGGTATCGGCCCCACCAAATGCACGGTCACTCAACAGAATGGCCTGGTCTACTCCCAGGGCTAATGCTTTTCTCAAGGTGACTTCAGTATTGGGAGGTCCCATTGAAAGCACGGCCACACGAAAACCAAACCGGTCTTTGAGTCGGAGACTTTCCTCTAAAGCGTGGATATCAAAAGGATTGATAATAAAGGGCACTCCCTCTCTGATGAGAGTACCCGTTTCGGGGTCCACTTTTACCTGAGTGGTATCCGGGACCTGTTTAATACAGGTAACTACCAGCATATACTTAACATCCTAAGCAGAGAGATTATTCTAGCATGAATGACTTCATAACAAAACACTTCACGTCTTGTGTAGTTACCATACTGGATTTGGAGGCGGCAATTTCAAGGACAATGGGCCCCGGGCCAACATGCCCATTGAAGTTCCACTAGTTGCTGTCGGAAAATATCATAGTCTACTACAGAAGGATCGTCAAAATCTGGCACTGTGTTTTCAATAGTAGTGGCGCCCATGTTTGCGGCTGTACGAACAAAATAAATATCATCGACTGTGAACCGGCGGCGATTAGCTGTATATATCCTCAGTACTCCCATATATTCCTCTTCAAGATATATTGGGACAGCAAGAATTGAGGCTATGTGACGCAAATATTTTCTATCCCGCGTTAAGAAGCGCTAATGAGCATCCTTTAACGCGCATTGCTGTTTTTACACTTTCAACTGTGGATGAAAGAACAGCTGGGAGGCTGGCATTTGGATTTTCATCCATAGCCATTTCGGATATGACCTCATAATATATGGGTGAAGAATCGGCTGTCATGTTTTTTCTCCCTTATTCATTAAATAATGCGATTGCCCTGATAATGCACCCCGTGAATATGACACGAGCAACCATAAAGAGATATAATGTCTCTGTACGTCTATTTGTAATGACGCTAAAGCACAATGAAAATCGAAGAAATAGCTGAAAAGACCTATCGACTGGAGACTCCCATTCCCGGCGTCGGGCTTGTTTTCTCCGTGTATCTCATTGATGTAGATAATGGCGTCCTGATCGAACCCGGACCGGCTGCAGCAGTCCCTGATATTCAGGATGGAATGAAACAACTGGGAATGCGTGAACTATCATGGATAATCCCGACCCATATACACATGGATCACAGCGGAGGAACGGGAAGCTTGGCTGATCTCTTTCCGAAAACAACCGTGATAGCTCATCCCAAAAGCTTCAAACACATTATTGATCCCACAAGGCTAATCCGAAGTACTCGAAAAACCTATGGCGATAACTTTGAGAGTCTCTACGGACCGGTTCTACCCGTTTCGAAATCTCGTGTAGTTGTACCAGAGGACGGAGGAGTAATCCCGGTTGGAGACAGGGAACTCCAGATTATTTATGCACCCGGCCACGCTCCACACCATATCGCCATTTACGATCGTAAAACCGGTGGCCTCTTCTGTGGAGAAGCGCTGGGAATGGCAACTGACGACCCTTTGCCAGCTCCCGCAGCCCCAAGCTTCAATATGGAAGACTGCCTCAACACAATGAAAAAACTCAAAGCGTTGGAACCCCGGGCACTCTTCTACTCTCACGGAGGAGCGATACTGAATCCGGGAAAACGTATTTCCAGGGCAATGGAGAACACACAGTCTTATGCAGACTTAATCCTTGATTATATGAAAAACGGATTTAAAAAGAAGGCTATGCGTGAAAAGATTACCGAGTACGCCGCTAACCAGTTCCCACCTGAATGGGAATACGACATGATACATGTATGGCGTACCGGAATTGTTGAGGGTTATTCCACCTATTTCAAGAACAAAGGACTAGCGTGACTGAAGCAATAGAACACTTAAGACAATCGATTACCGAGGGCAAGCACTGGTACCTCGCTCTACTCGAAGCAATCGGACTCTGGCAACTGAAAGAAGAAACTTTCAACGGTCGCCATCACAAATATCTCATTGCCGGGGAAGCGTTCGACTTGTTGTTACTGGCACAACGGTTATGCGCGGAAGCTGACGATATTATCCCTGAATCAGAAAAGACGGATCTTTTCTTCGGTAAATTGCCTATGGAATTATCGAAAGAGGAATTGAAATCTCTCATCGGAAGTGCCAAGTATCGTGCTCTTTTAAATTATTTCTATGGCATTACTGTAGAGCGGACTTTGCATCTGGCCATACAGATGGAGATGGAAAAAGAACTGAGCGGAAATATCCACCGTCGCGATCTGGATGATGACGTCTTCCATCGAATATACGATTCCAGCGAAACATCGCTACTTGAACGTTTCCGCAAAGAAAACGGATATACTCAATGTGATAGTATTGTACTCACCGAACTGGATGAATTCACATACTGGCTTTTCAAATATCGATTTGCGAATTGCGAGCGCGCACGTGTAGCCAGTGATACTAAAAAAGCACTGAAGCTACTTGAAGAAATCCAGCAAGACGGGATACACTTTTAGACGACTAACGACAAAGCACCGGTAGCAATTTGTCATACCTGATGGATTGATATATAATGGGTTCACTAAAGCTACATTGAGAGCGATTTGATGCTACTGGCAGTTGACATAGGTAACACCAACATAGATGTAGGGCTCTTCAAAGGAGATGACCTCTACGTCAATTGGAACCTCGCCACAGACATATATAAATCCGCCGATGAATACGCTGTCATTCTTCTGAGCCTACTTCGTGAGATGGGAGATAAGCCATCGGATATTGACAAAGCAGCTATTTGCAGTGTATCACCTCCACTGGTCCCAACTTTCAAAGAACTATGCACCAAGTACTTTAAAATCTCCCCGCTGGTAGTAGAAGCAGGGGTTAAAACCGGGGTTAGTGTGCTGATGGATAATCCGCGTGAGGTCGGCCCGGACAGGATTGTCAACGCCGTTGGAGGACACCATCTCTATGGCGGGCCACTTATCGTCATCGATCTGGGCACTGCCACCACCTTTGATGTGGTTTCTGAGAAAGGTGACTATCTTGGTGGAGCAATATCCCCAGGAATAAAGATCGCCACCGAAGCTCTTTTCCAGCGAACGGCCAAGCTCCCACGTGTAGAACTGGTCCGTCCCAAACACGTCATCGGCCGAGACACCATTACCGCTATGCAATCCGGTCTCGTTTTTGGATATGTAGGACTCATTGAAGGGATCGTGGCCCGAATTCAACAGGAACTGGGCACCAAAGCCAAAGTGATTGCTACTGGAGGATACGGAGAACTTCTGGCCGCTGAGACTAAAGTAATCGAAATCGTTGATCACAACATCACCCTGACAGGGCTCAGGGTTATTTATGAACTCAATTTTGGAAAGGGTTATGTTTAAAAACAAAAACGTTCTTCTAGGCGTAACGGGCAGTATCTCAGTCTACAAGGCCGTTGATCTGGCCAGCAAGATGGTGCAAGACGGAATTGATGTTGACGTTGTAATGACAGAATCTGCAACCAGATTCGTCACTCCCCTTACCTTCCAAAGCATCACTCATAGGCCGGTCCACACCGATATGTGGACTCCAGTAACAGAGTTCAATATCAAGCACGTATCACTGGCTGAAAGAGCTAACGTAGTGGCTATTGCGCCTGCAACTGCTAACACTATCGCCAGGATAGCTCGCGGCTTTGCCGATGATCTCCTGGAATGTACCGTTCTTTCCACCCGAGCTCCCATCATTGTGGCCCCGGCCATGGATGTGGGTATGTACCAGAATCTGGTCACACAAGACAATATAAAGCGTATTCGCACCCGCGGGTACAAAATTGTCGGCCCGGCAAGCGGTCGTCTGGCTTCAGGCCTTGAAGGGCCGGGCAGGCTGGCTGAGGTATCAGAAATCCAGGCGGCAATCTACCAGTTTCTAGGGCAATCAGGAGACCTGGCGGGCAAACGCATTGTGGTTAGCGCAGGGGGAACACAGGAACCCATCGATCCCGTTCGCTACATCGGTAACTACTCATCCGGCAAAATGGGTTACGCCATAGCTGAAGCTGCTCGAAACCGAGGGGCACTTGTCACTCTGGTCAGTGCCGCTACTTCGGTACCACCTCCGCTGGGAATTGAACTTGTACATGCACGGACGGCTCATCAGATGCGGGAAGCCATAGTGGAATTATCGCTATCGGCTAATGTCCTGATAATGGCCGCAGCAGTGGCTGATTATCGACCGCGTGACATTGCTTCAGGAAAAATCAAGCGCAAACAGAAAGATCTCAAACTCGAGCTTACCAAGACTTCTGATATCCTGGAGGAAGTGAAAGGCAACCTCATTAAGGTCGGGTTTGCTGCAGAAAGCGAAGACCTTTTGAAGAATGCCACCGGTAAGCTCAATGCAAAAGGATTACATCTGATCGTGGCTAATGATATCACCGCACCGGACGCTGGTTTCAGTGTAGATACCAACAGGGTTGTGATTATCGACCGAAGCGGACAGGCAGATCAACTACCGTTAATGTCCAAATCAGAAGTAGCTCATAAAATTCTGGACAGAGTAGCGCAGCTCCTAAGCAATACGCAGTAAAGAACCTAACACTTACCAGCACAGATTGGTCGTTTGGGCAAAGGTTACTACGCTTTACCTAACAACAACCTCCTGCACGCACATCCCTATATTATAACTTGCACCCAGCGAGACGCCGGGAACAATAAAAAGGACAGCCATTGCGGCTGTCCTTTTTATTGAAGACCTCGAAATCTACTATTTCAATAACCAACAGTTGTCAATAAATCATGGTTGAAATGGGGGTGGATCCTGGATTTGCACTTGATTCACTCCACCTTCCCCCTTATCTCCCCGAACCTTGTCACCACCAGCAAAGGCTGTAGATGTGGTGGCAATAAATAGTGCCACCACCAAGAGACTAACAAAGACTATCTTTTTCATTTAACATCCCTCCTCGTAATATCATAACGTATTTCTTAATGGTGGTGTCAGGTCCGTATCTGTCGAGTTTGGTAACGCTATTATCTGAATCCTTGCCTCGGGCACGAATCCCTGTCAGTTCAGAATGCCACATTGCATGAGACACACCTTCTTCAAAAGAGGTATCCCTAGCCCAAATCCGACAGATAAAGAAATTTCGGGCAATTGCTGCCGAAGCTACCCTGTATCGATTTATTTACTAATCTTTCGTTTACTCTGGTAGCTCACTGGGATCGTAACCGGGAAATATCGGGTTTGTCTCCACGTTGTACCATGTGCCATCGATCTTATGCCAAATATCAGGGGAATCATCTGTATACTCTAGTAGGCTATTTCCGTTGAGTGCTAGTGCGCCAGTCATGTATGCCCAATCATCCTTCACTTCGATTTGCAGGTCAATGATCGCCACCTCAGCCTCACCACTCTCCACTGATGGCAGAAAACTGCCGAATGCTAACATAATGAAATCCTCAAATTCCTCCACTGTCACCCTAGACCGATAGCCCGGCGTCCGCTGATTGTATACAGTCTCCAAATCCACATCGTTCAGAGCAGCCATTTGTTCATCGATAAGTGCCCGTATTTTTTCTTCATCGTTCTCATCATCCCCGCCACAGCCCACTGCTCCAACCACAAATACCAGAGTCAGCATTACTGATAAAACGACTATGAACTTTTTCACTTCCCCTCCTTTCAGTTTCATTATGACAGCAATCTTATCACAAAGAACCGTGAACTGTAAGACCCAAGGTAACAAAGACAGACCACTTTGACCTCAGAAACTCGCCCCCGGCACGAATCCCTGTCAGTGCAGAATGCAATTCAACTAATGGTACAGGTGTCGCCAGATTTTACATGAATTAGCTCGATAATTGAGGGCAGCCACCGAAGACAAACAGAGATCCCCCAATCATAATAGAAAGTGAGATACTTGGAGTACATAAATATCAGTACGCAAGGTCTCCTCCTTTTTTGAGTCACCCCACACATATAAGTGGGGTGACTCTTTTTTACTCTGTATTTCACTACCCTACCAGCTTTCTTTGGCCTTCAATGAGGAACTTTCAATCGTTACTACTCGTCTTGGAAGTAGGACAGCCTTTATTAAAAGGGAGGTATAGATATGACTGCGTATTGCATGAAATGCCGGAAAAAGGTTGAAATCAAGAATCCCAAGAAAGTCACCATGAAGAACAAGAAGCCGGCGACTCAGGGTATCTGCCCTAAGTGCAGTACCAAGGTGTTCAGAATCGGGAAGGGATAGAACCAGCAACACACAAGAATAAAGGTGTACAGCAACCGGGTTCCTTTTTTGGGAGCCCGGTTATCTGTATCGAGAGGCTCCATGAAAATCGAACATATCAACCCCGCCGGACTCCTGAAGCCCAAAGGATATACCCATGTAATCACAGTAGAGGGTGGGAAAACTGCCTATATTGCCGGTCAGGGGGCCTATGACACAAATTGGAACCTGGTGGGTGAAGGCGACCATTATGCCCAGGGTAAGCAGTCTTTTACGAACCTGATCATGGCGTTAGAGGGCATTGGAGCAACCCTGGAGAGCGTGGTAAAATGTACGATTTATGTGGTTAGTCTCAATGCAGATACGTTGGCAGCTGTCACCAAAGGGATGGCCGACGCCGCTGGGAAGAGAATCCCTCCGACAGCATCGACTATGGTTGGGGTGGAACGATTGGCATTCGATGGAATGTTGGTTGAGATCGATGCCGTTGTGGTTGTATAACAACGTCCGGTAAAGGTACCCGAAGGCTGGTTTTTTTATATGTAAAAATCTTAGAACTACTTCTTTCAAGTGACCATCAATTTCACCAACTTTCACTCTTAAGATGGTACAATAACCGGAAGTAGGTTATATGGCAACTGAGAGTAATACTGGCAAAACAAAAAGCCGCCGCAAGACTAAACGCATTTACCACACCGTGGTACTCCTGGCCATAGGTTGTTTCTTCAGTATCATAGCCACTCTGGTTCAACCATTTAATAGCACAAGTCTTTGGCTTTCAGATCAACTCTTCACGTCAGAGTCGCCCTCTCCAAATATCGTCGTAATCGGCATCGATAATGATACCCTTGAAGTTTACGGTAAGTGGTCCGAGTGGTCCCGCGATCTTCATGCCCAGGCTATCGATAATTTGAGCGAGGCTGGTGCCATGGTGATCGGGTTTGATGTCCTTTTCTTAGATACATCTTCAGATGACCAGGTTCTATCGTCTGCAATAGAAACGTCCGGTAACGTTGTCTTAGCGGCCGCCGGTGCGGATCCACAGCCCATAATAAAACCTTTGACTATCTACGGTGATTTGCTCTTACCGATAGATCCGCTACTACAGGCTAGTGACAACATAGGTCATGTCAACCTACACCCTGATCATGATGGGAAAATACGACGCGTATCGCTCATGGTCAGGGACAGTTCCGGGAATGTCTATCCCTCCTTTAGCTTGGCTTTGCTTCATACCCTGTTCTCCGAGGAAGTACCAGAGGAATGTTCCGTGAAAGACCATAAACTTCATTTATTGGACCGGGATATTCCGGTCGACTCTGCCTGCCGCCTGCGCATCAACTATGGCATCGACTTTGCAGGGTTTGATTACATCTCTTATGGGGATATTATCAGTGGCAGTTTTGACCATTCGCTGGTAAAGAACAAGCTCGTGCTAATTGGGATGACGGCCACCGGCGAGCTTGATGCGTGGGCAGTTCCCACGACATCCGGGAAAATACCGGGAGTATTTATTCATGCGACAGCGGCTGATACGATACTCAGAGAACAATATTTAACCGAAGCGAGCAAGATAATCACTTTATTGATTTTGTTATTACTGGTAGGCATCATAGCCTTCGCTTTACCATACCTTAAATTACGATGGGGTACATTGTTGCTTTCCGCCCTGTTTATAGTTTACCTGGCGAGCATATTCATCAGCTTCGATATGGGCTACATTCTCAATATGCTTTATCCGTTATCGCTAATGCTGGTGCTTTTCATCGCCAATGTTGTATGCCTTGTTGTTATTGGCCAATCGGACAAACGATTTGTCAGTGATCTTTTTGGCCGATACGTTTCGCCTCAGGTGGCCAGGGAAATTCTCAACCTGGCTGATAACGGCCAGCTTAATCTTGGAGGCGAGACACGCAAAGTTACGGTTCTATTTGCCGATATCCGCCACTTCACCCAGATGAGCGAACAAATGCCTCCTGACTCTATTGTCAGTATGCTCAACGAGCATCTCTCCATTATAATAGACAAAGTTTTACAGAATGGTGGTATGGTCAACAAATTCGCCGGTGATAATATCATGGCTGTATGGAATACCCCTGAACTTCAAGAGGACCATGCCAGACTCGCTGTGAAAGCCGCCGTAGAAGCACAGCAAGCCCTGATGGCGCTACCTCAAAGCGATCCTTCACTCCCAAGAGTGCAATTCGGGATAGGTATTAATACCGGCAATGCTATAGCGGGCAATGTGGGTTCCGCAGGGCGTGTCGAATACACTGTTATCGGAGATAGCGTCAATCTGGCCTCTCGAATTTGCAGCATTACCACTGGTGATGAAATCTGGATCGGGCCGGAAACCTATCGTCATGCACAGGAACATTTGGAAGTTCAAGAGCTGGAAGCTCAGACGTTTAAGGGAAAAGCGGAACCAGTGAAGGTCTACCGGGTAATTGCCTTCCATTAACTATGACCACATAAGGGAGAGATACCTTAACTTGAAAGATGTGCAAATATGGAAGCTGAGATAATTAACGGTATTCTAATCGCGATCGTGACAGCGGCATTCTTTGGATATGTCCTCCATCGACTGCGCCAACCGGTCATCTTCGGATACATAATAGCGGGCATTCTCATTGGACCCCAGCTCGGGCTCAAATGGGTGACTGAACCCGAAGTAATAGACTTCAGTTCGGAGCTGGGTCTAATCGCGCTATTGTTCATGGTCGGTCTGGAGATGGACCTTGGAAAGATCAAACGTTTTGGTAAACCACTCCTGGTTACAGCGATTCTCCAGTTTGCTATATGCGTTGCACTGGGATTAGCATTTTTCAATCTACCGGGATTTGACGATGGTGGCAAGTATGCCACCTTATATTTGGCAATCACCTTTTCCCTCAGCAGCACTATGATCGTGGTCAAGATGCTCTATGATAAGTTCGAGCTTGATACTCTACCGGGGCAGCTTACCCTTGGAATCCTCGTCATACAGGATATCTGGGCAATCATATTCTTGACTATCCAGCCCGACCTGGCCGATCCTGAGGTCCATAAGCTGGCATTATCGATACTTAAAGGAGCTGCTTTAATCGTTGGTTGTCTGCTTGTCAGCCGTTTCATACTACCCAGTCTCTTCAAAAGCATTGCCCGAAATCCGGAACTTGTGTTGGTCACCGCACTTGGATGGTGTTTTTTAATTTCATGGCTTTCTGAAGATGTGGCCGAATTGAGCCGGGCAATGGGCGCCCTTATCGCCGGTATCAGTCTTTCCGCTTTCCCATATAAGCAGGAGATAAATGACAGGGTCACCAGTATCCGTTCTTTCTTCCTTATCCTGTTCTTCGTATCCCTGGGCATGAAAGTTGATGAGCCAAGCGCCAATAACATCATCATGTCCGTACTAGCCTCGCTCTTCCTCATCGTCACACGCTTCATTACTATGTTTCCTCCCCTTTACTTTATGGGAAAGGGCATTCGGGTAAGTTTCCTGGTACCCCTTAATTTATCTCAGATAAGTGAGTTCTCCCTTGTGATCGTCGCCATTGGAGTAAGCTTCGGTCATGTCAATGAGAATGTCATGACCGTTATCCTTTTCACTCTAATGATCACTGCCATCATCTCCACGTATATGATGACGTATAGCCACGGCATCTACCGAGCCACTGCCCATGTACTCCAAAAGCTGGGATTGAAAGATGTTGGGGCGGGGGAAGGCGAGACTGGTGAAATCGAAGACACCCGTCCAATTTTATTCCTGGGTTTCTACAGGATTGCCAGCGCTCTTCTTCACTCTTTGGAAAAAGACAATCCATCCATCACTGCAAAAATTACGGTGGTGGATTTCAATCCCGACGTGTATCGGAGACTGACCAGGCGTGGTGTTAAATGTGTATTTGGCGACCTGGGCAACACGGGCACGCTAATTGAAACCGGATTGGAGAAGGTGAGGGTAGTAGTCTCTACTATTCCAGATACAATTCTGAAAGGCACCAGCAATATGGCGCTTCTGACATTCACCAAAAAGGTCAACCCGACTGCCCGGGTGGTTGTAACCGCCGAAAGCGTAAAACAGGCAAAACAGCTATGGGCGGCTGGTGCTGATTTCGTGATCCTCCCCCACGTTGAGGCATCGGATAAGATCGCCGCTTTGCTGGAGCAGCTCCTGATTGAGGAAGATATCCCCGATGTTTGCACTCAGTACCGTAGACGCATTATGGAACACGAGGGAGAAGTCATCGAATAATGCTTGTATCGAGTTCCTGTAAACATACTGTGTCATAATGTCATCAAATGAGACCCGTTCGTACTGAGCCAGTCGAAGTATGAACGAACCGTTCGGCAGGAACCCTTCGATAAACTCAGGGCGAGAGGTGATCCCTGACAATTGCATGATAGATGTAATCTGTTTTATTGATTGTGGCGCAGTCTCGAAAGGAGTGAATTCGGATGAAAATCAGGTTTTTGGGGACACACAACTCTGAGTCTACAAGCACCAGGCTTGTATCTTTTGTCATTGATGAGCAACTAGCCATTGATGCCGGCAGCCTGTCCTCTGAACTCACGTTCGCCGAGCAGACGCAGATTAAATGGATATTCATCTCACACGGTCATTACGACCACATCACAACGATTCCCACTCTAGCCTTCAATAATATCAAACAGCTTACCAAGATTTACTCCACTGCCAGGACCCTGGAATTCATATCGAGATTGATGGATGGCGTGGTCTATCCCGAATTCACCAGCGACGATTCATATCTGGGCAAGGCTACAATTCAATTAGTGCCTATCGAACCATACGTAACCCAACAGATAGATGGTTACGAAATTACCGCGGTGCCAGTAAATCATCCGCTTCAAGCGGTGGGGTTTGAAATCATTTCCGCCAAGGATAGTCGATTGTTCTATTCTGGAGATACCGGCACCGGTCTTAGAAACGTGTGGGAAAAGATATCACCACAAGTTTTAATAATTGATGTCACTTTTCCAAACCGTCTCAAAAACATGGCCGAAGATGCAAATCACTTATGCCCTGAAATGCTCATGGAAGAGCTTATTTCGTTCAACCGGATCAAAGGATATCTCCCAAAAGTAATCACGATTCATATGAGTCCACAATTGGAGGCAGAGATAACCGAAGAATTATCAGAAGTTTCAAGGAGACTTGAGGTGCCGATCAGCATTGCTCGAGAGGGCCAAGAAATCAATCTTTGAAGTGAAAATGCATTGTTGTGCCTTAAAGTCGGCAGCTTTGAATTCGACTGTAAGGCGATTGCCAGGTGTTCCCGGTTAGACAGGCCACTTGCGCGCAAAAGCTTTAGCGGCGGCACGCTCACCACGAACGGGTTTTACGGATTCTGACCACTACCGTTCGTCCTGAGCTTGTCGAAGGGTCGGAAAGTAGCCAGTCTTTATACCGGAAATCATAACGTATCGGTTGAATAATCATTGCTATCACGTCATAATAGACCAGCATTCTGACCGTCGATAAGAATACAGATACTTTTCAACTCGTACAAAGAACCATTTTCGGAGGAGGAGCATCATCATGGTAAAACGGATAATCTTAGGCATACTGGCTGTTTTTCTGGTAGTCATTCTCATCATAGCAGGATTGATACTGGTTCCTTCAATTTTCTCATCACAAACATCTTATGATGAATCCACCACACTTTCGATCCTCTCAGGCGATGTATTCGTTATGGAGGGGGACTCTGATAGCTGGGATGAAGCGAAAGACGGAATGGATCTTGCAGCAGAAGATTCCGTTAAAACCGGAGCTGATTCATATGCCCTGATTACCTTTTTTGAAGGTACGACCATGAATATCGAACCAGACACTGAAATATCAATCAGCGAACTTACCGTGAATGAGGAAACGGACTCAACAATTGTACGGCTGAAGCAGAAAGCCGGTGAAACATGGAATAGGGTAGAGAAACTTGCAGATAGTGCTTCTAAATACGAGATAGAAACCTCCGCTGGAGTCGGAGCCGTGAGAGGCACCACCATTGGATTAGTGGTGGGGAGCGACGGAAAGACCACGATGAAAGTATATGAGGGTGAGGGAAGTTTGTTTGCTCAAGGAGTGCCCGTGATTATTGGTGAGGGCATGGAAAGTAGCGCTCAACCTGGCCAACCACCAACCGAAGCCAGCACCATCCCACTCCCAGATAGCGTGTTGAGACTCTCAGTTAGCCCATCAGCATGGATGAATTCAGTCGATTCAGCCGGAAGAAGCGCTGGAATGGTGCCACCAGGCATCGTGGTTAACCAGATACCGGGGGCAATTACAAGTGGCTACGGGTATAATCCCCAATTTATCGAGATACCTAATCCAAAGGATGGCACATATAATGTTGTCCTGTACGGTAACGACAGTGGCCAGATCAACTTGTCTGTAGAGGGTCTGTTAAGAAATGGCTCCAGTTTTACAAGTATATTTAAAGAGCAACGGGTACAAGAGACAAACGAGGAAGATAAATGGCGAATCGATCTGCAAGCGGTAGTTGTGAATGGTGTTCTAAGTGACATCGTTTTGCCGGCACAAATCGAACCTTTGGAAGGAGACGAACCGGGTAGCGTAACCGTAACTCAAGGCGCTTTCGATGGACGTATAGACGAGCTGGCGAATAGCTTCGACGAGAAGTATGATGCCTTTAAAGAAAATGTGTACTCGGCTATGTCCGGAGAAGAAGTGGTATTGATTTTCACCGAAGATGAAGTGGCTGGAAAGATAGCCAAGTGGGCTAACGGGCCTGATAGCCCGGTCGATTTCTACAACATTAAAATTGAGCTTAACAGTACCGGTATCGGGGAGGGTTCAGGAAAGTTTGACTACTCGATTTTCACCGGCAAACTCGATGTTAAAGTCAGAGTTGACATTTCAGATGATAAAAGACCCAAGGTGGTAGTGACCAGCATCGGTGTCGATCTTGGTGCGCTGCCTTTGCCTGTTAGCTCTTTTAAAAGTCGCATCAATGAAGAAGCAGAAAATGCTACCTGGAATCTACCAGCGGATCTAATAAGCGTCGATATGGGTGATGATCAGATCGTGTTAACGGTGATCAAACGTTAAAGAGTGTTGCTCAACTAACGTGGTGTTTCTCAGAACAAGGGATGCATACAGTCTTGCCATCCAGTTCCCGTGTTCGTGTACTCATTACCAATTCTCCGCAGGACTCGCACACAACCGTGTCCATAATTCTGGCAGGTTCAGGCTCCTCAATGTGCACTTCCTTTAATGAGACAACATCACCTTCATCCGAAGTGAGAAGCCAATGAGCAAACCGTTCTCTGTCTTTGAAAATGTCTTCCGGGATATTTTGGGGATTGAATACAACACGTACCCCTTTTCTGGTGTTGCGATTATATAGCGTATACACCTGCTTACCGTAATCCTTGAATATGAAATTGCCTTTCCCGAACGTACAACCAGAGATATATTGAAGGGCATCTACACCACACGCATTATTTTCAACGATTGCAACCAGTTCTTCGACAGCCGCATGTGAACTCGATAAGAAATCCATTGCAGCCATCGTCATTCTATATCCGATTGCCAAACCGGGACAACTGTGACCATGAAAAGCAATGAGATCATCATACGCTACATTCATTTAAATTCCTCCTCAGAGCAGCAGTCGCCAGTTCGAATCTGGCCGTTGGCTCCGTTTTGG
>JABMQN010000008.1 GCA_013203045.1 Chloroflexota bacterium | reverse complement strand
TTTTTGTTTTAATTTTAACATTTTCCCCCCCCCCCCCACCTTTGCACCGTCCCTCAAAAACAGCCAATACATGATCTCTGTGTTTTCTTTGCAACCACAATTATTGATGCAAGAGCAAATCCGTTGCTTGCCGTACGCATTCAGTGAAACCTTCGAGTGATGTGTAAATATCATCCGGCGAAACATCCGCACGGACTACGACAACGCCTGTCCGATAAATGGGGCCCTCAACCATTAAATTGTCTACCAACCCAAAAGACTCGACTATGAAACCATCGGGATTGACACGCTCCTTATAATCAGCTCTGACATTGGTATAGCCGAAGACCGGCTTTGAGCATCCATACATATAACCCACCTCAACAGCCGTACCAACATCCATGCTTGGGCCTCGGAATGGTGTCAGGTTCACAATTACAAGGTCGCAGCTATCCATCAATTCCACCATCAAGTCAAAGGACTTGTGACCTTGTTCAGCAGGATCCTCTAGATCAAACAATACAGAAAAGTCGGCCTCCAATGGAAAAACTCCTTCAAAGCCATACTGAGCACAAATCTGTTTTTTAGCCTCACCGATTTCCATGGCATTAGGAAAGAATACATCCGGTCCAGCAAGGTAAACCTTCATAAACGTCAGACTCCTTTCTCTTAATAGAATCCACGTTGCCTGAATTATACCAACGAAATGTTACAGCAGTATTACATGCCCAGAGGGATTAAAGATCGAGTTGTGTCTTTTGGGGGATTCCACTGGCAGTATTTGCATGTTATCTGTATTGTGAGAGGAAAATTCGCCAGGGTATTCTAGAGTTAGATTACCAGGAGGTTAGACAATATGGCAGTAGAACTCTGCTCTGAATGCTATGGAATAGGACACGTGATAATTCCCTGTGAGTGTTGTACAGGTAAATACAATCATATTGGGCAAGTGCGTTGCCATAAGTGTACCGGAAGTGGAAGCCAGCTATATGAATGTCCGGCTTGCGATGGTACTGGATTTGAATCTGTAGAGCATTACGAAGTAAGTATCTGTGTCTAAGAATATATTCTTTTAGACCTGTTTGGATTTCCCCAAAAGTTCATTCATTGCTTACGTGAGCTTCATAGTCACATTTAATCGATCGCCGGGTAAATTCCCCGCGGCTTGCCGCGATAAATACAAAATTCCGAATTGATACCCCGCTGCTCTGCCGCGGGGTATCAATTCGGCATCGATTTATCTGATTATCCCAACACCCCCAATAAGTGGGTGATCATGTGAGTAGACTTTCCTTCTGAAATAAGTTTGAACAAACACACTATTGAGAAATTCGCGGATCGGATTCTTAGCTATCCTGATATCATGCCACACTGTTCCGATGATATTCTTGGTCGTATACAACTCCTTATAAGACTTCCAGTAAGTTTCGTACAGTTGTTCCTTAGAGAAGTTTTTGGGTTCAAACACTACATTGGTCAAATCAAACATTGACCAGTTATCGTATTCGATCCTTCCTTCACTCTCCATTTCGGTAAAAAGATCTGTACCCGGCAAAGGTGTGAGAATCCAGAAAGTCGCATACCCAATTTTATTCTTCCTGCAAAATTCTATGGTATGCCTGAACTGATCCGGTGTATCCTCGTCGAAACCAAAAATGAAACTCAGGCAAGGGTTGATTCCATTTTTGTGCATTCGCCCAATCATTTCCTCGTACTGTTCAACTTTGTTAAATCCTTTATTCACCGATTTGAGGCTTGACTGGCTCAGCGATTCGACGCCAACCAGCACACCAGTACATCCTGCCTTTGCTGCCAGATCAATCAAATCCGGATTTCTCATTACTGTGGTGCTGATCTGTGACATCCAGTTCAGGTTTCTTCCGGCGAGTGCACCGAACAGTTCACGACTGTAGTCAGGATTGCAGGTGATATTATCGTCAACGAAAAGATATTCCGTTGCTCCTGTGCTCTCTATTTCCTGAATGACATGCGATACAGGTTTCACCCGTGTTGACTTCCCAAAAAATTTGGTAACACTGCAAAACGTGCAGCCTAATGGACAGCCTCGTGTTGTGAATATCGGCATCATTGGTAACTTTGCACCAATACGTTTTGGATAGACTCTAAGGTTCGCATTGTCCCATTTGGGGATAACAGGTTTCTGAAGATCCGGAAATGATGCATCCTGATAGAAATCCTTGAGAGTATTGTTCTCGCAGTCATCCAGAATCTGCTCCCATATATTGTCTGCTTCTCCAATGACTACCGAGTCGGCATGCTGTTTTGCTTCTTGAGGCAGCACCGTTGGATGCATACCACCCATGATGACTTTAACGCCTCTTTCCCGAAAAACATCTGCAATCTGATAGGCTCTTTCAACCTGCATTGTCATAGCGGTGATGGCCACCAAATCATAATGAACAGAGAAATCGATGTTTTCTACAATATCATCAATTATCCTGACGTCATGCTTATCTGGGGTAAGGCTATCCAAAATGGCCAGGGCTAGAGGAGGAAGAAACGCCTTCCTGTATTTGATTGGTTCCCCCGAGGCATTCAGTTTTGTTGGATATACGAATAAAATTTTCATTCGATACTACCCTCCCTTCGATAAAAAGGTATCCAGACCTCAGCCTTCGAGGTGAGAAACGATAGTATTACCTATGAACTCATCAGTGTTTTATCAAATGTGGGACTCACGGACCCAAAACAACTAGCATCAGCCACCCGTTCGGCCCATTTCGTTAAGAAGCTCTAAAAACTCGCTAGCAGTTTCCGACCGTACTACATCCTTACCGCCGCACTGAGGACATTTGATCTCGACCTCTTGTTCGGGACTTTCTGCTATCATATCCTCGAAACTGACCCCACACGCATTGCATTCAAATCCTTGCATTGGCATTTCCGTGCCTCCTTTGATGTCAATCGCCAAATACTATCAATGTGAAACGAGAATTTGGAGAAACCGTAAGAAATTGTATCCTGCCTTGGGGCTAATTATACACCACCTGTATCTAGCTAACCAATTTCTCCGTTTGTCTAAAATACCAAAAACGAATGCATATACCTTAAAACCATGATAAACTAGCTTCTAGGATACAACATAAATCATAGGCAAATGATCAAAAATGAAAGGTATTTCAAGAATCGATTCTAACCATACTCACGGCTGGTTTGTGCGTGTATTTCGAGACGGTGGAACTCATTCCAAAATGTTCAGCGATGGAGTGCATGGAGGTAGGGAGACGGCCCTTGAAGCTGCACAAAAATACAGGGAAGAGTATGAGCGCCAGCATCCTCCATCATATGCATCCACTCGCTTGCGGATGAAACCTCTACGAAATAATACATCCGGGGTTGTGGGAGTATCTGACACTCATGACAGGTCGAAGACAGGCAAAAAACTACCTTGCTTCAGTGTAAGTTGGCGGCCTCAAAAGAACGTAACTCGTTGTAAGAAATTTTATTATCATCACTATGATTCACGAGAGGCTGCATTCGAAGCCGCGGTGGAGTTTCGAAAGGCACGAGAGCATGACATATTGGCGGGAATAAATGGAGCCACTGGAACTCAAAAAGCAGATGTTAGCCCATCTGAAATGATGCTCGCTTTTCTAAAGTCGAAACCAATGAAATGATATCCCATATGGTAAAAATCCAATGCAAGCGAGCGCTCAAGGGTCTGGTACTAAGTTTCATAATTTCGCATAATAACCTTTGAGGCTTCCATACCCTTCGACAGGATCAAGGGCGAACGGAAGAAAGAGGGCCAGATCGTCAGCCCGTTCGCACTGAGGCTCTCGAAGTATAAACGGGCGATGTTATGCCTATTTTGCAATCAAGTGCTAGTTAGCCCTGCAACCTGTCGAGAGCTATCTCGGCCTCATCTAACCACCTGGGTTTTCTCTGCCAATCCTTGTATGCCTCGATTCGATACGTTGCACCATCGTAAATAACGCAAGTGACTCCATATCGGTTGGCCGCCTCTATTGCCTTAGGATCGAATGGGGCACTTGATATAAGCATCAGTCTGTCAAACCAAAAATCTTTCTTATCAGCGTGTGCTGCATAAAATACATCCACCGCTTTTCTTACCAGTGCCAATACGTCTTTACGCTTTATCGGGGACTTCTGATCTTTGCATTCGATCCACATGTCTATCCGAGTCGGTTTGCCATTAAAACGCGTCCAGATATCCACTTTGTAAGGGTGTTCAACTATGCGCCCAGTGGCCAGGTAGTGCCGGATCGTACTAGCAGCTCCCAGGCGTTTTCTAAGCCACCCTGAGACATCTGATATTGACAACACCCCTGCCGTTTCTTCTTCCTTTTGTGCAACGATTGTGTCACGAATCTCGTCTAACCAATGAATCAACTTTCGTCGACCCAGCACTCTGCCAAGTGATACTACAGATTGAACGGCACGACTAAACGTCTCCTCTAATCGTTCCGGGGATTTCTGCACTGGCTTGTTCGGACTCTGATTTAAGGAAGAATCCAAATCAGCTCCCAAATTAGGTTCAGTTTTTTCCTTCGGCAAGGCTCCTAAGGCAGCCAGGATGTCCGGTGTAGTTCTTCTATCTACCATCTCGATAACACAGCCATAACATAATGGAACAAACAAATGGGATTCAGGTAAAAAGCCAGAGGACAACTGCAGAAATGTACCTGCCGCCTGTATTCGGCAACTGAAGATCCCTATAGTTTTAAATGATAACGATTACTCCCAGGCGCTGTCAATCCGCATTTTCTGCTAACCTGTTCCTATACGTCTGTTTAATTCCTACGCTTCGCATATCAGATATTTGATGTATGCTCGGATTCTGTGATATCTTCACTTCTACGCTAAAGAGTTTTACCCAATATTTACCCCCTTTTAACCACCCTTCTACTTTTGTTGACCTGATTTTTTACCTTTGTATGTTACGGTAGGGATACTGGCGAAGAACCAGACATTGGTTCTTTGCGTACTGGAGGTCTATATGGCAAGTATGCAACCCTGGATAATTAAGGACCTGGCGAGCGATGGTGGCTTTAAATCGAGGAAACTGTGGGCATTTATCATCACACTGGCAGTAGGAGTACCTCTGGCCTGGTTCAACAAACTCAGTGGTGAGGAAATAGCCATGTTCCTCGGACTCTTTGCGATGTACTGCACTGGAAACCTAGCTGCAAAACAGATAGTGACGGGGCGCAACCTGCGTCGTCTGTTTACTTCAACCGCTCCACAAGTTGAAGCAGTTCCTCAACCCATTCCTACGCCTGCACCAGTTCCTGCCCCGGCCCCGGAAAAGAGCATGATAGAAGAGACGCGCCTGGCCAAAATAGCGGAGCTTAACGAAGAAAACGAAAAACTCAAAGATCAGCTAATGCGCCGATCAGAACTGGTTGATCTCAAATCACAGCATGAACTTTGGAGAGAACAAATGCTGCGTCGAGCAGAGATAGATGAGCTAAAGCGAGAGAATGAACGGCTCAAAGAAGGAATCATGAGCCGGATCCAGAGCTTCGACGAGATGGAGTAGGCAGGGCCCAATCCTTTTTGTTCGAATATCGAAGACCACGATTACAAAACTTGATTACCGTTGACAGGCGCAGGGGAAAACTCCCTCACCCTGCGCCAAATAAATTAACAAAGAGCAGAGCTTCATTATAGCTCTGCTCTTTTTGTGGATCATCATTATTATTGACCAGTCGATCGGGATACTTTATTAGTCTGCCCATTATGCCACCACTATGCTTCAGCATGGTACCCCCAATAAAGATCGGGAAAGTAGAATATCTGTGACTGGTGACGGCACCATTGTTGAAAACAGATAAAACGCTTAGTATTTGAACACTTCAATAAACATTCTTTCGATTTTGTGAAATGAAGTCGTTTAGAATGTAGCGCAAGGCTTTAGCCTAGCCTCCGCGTTATGCTTTGACTGGCACGGCCTCGCCTTCGCCTTTGGGCTATGCCAGCCGAAGTTTGACGAAGGATAATTTTCGGCGGACTCAGCCTCGCTTAAGGCGACCCTAAAGGGTCGTGCTACGGAGAACGGAGGTAAAGAATGGCAGAACTAAACATACCGAAGGTTGAACTACAGGAGGCGATCCAGCTTGCGTTAGCCACGTGGGGGCAAATGTGTGACGCATCATTCCAGGCGCTAGCAGATAGGTTTGGCGCAGAGGAGGCCATAGAAATCTTGCGGCCTCATCTCGAGAAAGTAGGAGAACCGGCACCCATCTTCGCAGAGATGATGGGAATTACCGGCAACGATGCCACTACCATCGCATCTCTTTTTTGCCTCTATGAACAGGAGGTGCTCAAGGTCGAAGGTAAAGTCACCGAAGCAAGCCCGGACAGGGTTGTAAAAGAAAGTTATCAGTGCCCATTCCAGAGCCTATCACCGGGCTTCTGCCAGGCATTTACTCTTGTGGCTGAGGGGATGGGAAAAGCGATTAACCCCGAGTATAAAATAACAACAACTAAGATGATGACAGCAGGGGATTCCCACTGTGAATGGATAATTGAGAAGAAATGATGATATTCTAAAGCAGATGCAGAGATTATATACGGGGAAAACTCACAATTTTGCCATGAGCACTTTCCGGAGATATCAATGAGACTGGCATTTGGTTGTTATCTTGCCTGTAGAATGGTCGACCCAATAATGCAGTCTCTTAGAGCTCGTATCCCGGAGTTCGCTGAAATGAAACCGGGTGACAGGGTTCTGGATGTTTGCTGTGGCACAGGATCACAGTCACTTCACTACGCGATGAAGAATATCAATGCCATAGGGATAGATACGGATCCTCGCATGATACAACTGGCGGAGAAGAGGGCGAGAAAGAAAGGATTGAGGAACGTCTCCTTTCAGGCTGCAAGCGCTCTGGATTTACCTTTCGCAGAAAACCTGTTCGATTATGCATCGATCTGCCTGGCACTTCATGAAAAGAATAGACTCGAACGAGACACCATCATTTCAGAAATGAAGAGGGTGGTAAAAGCGGATGGAATGCTGGTCTTCATTGATTATCACGTACCTGTTTCCCACTCTCCGATAGCGTATTTTACCAGGTTTATGGAATTCGCTGCAGGAAAAGAACACCATCGACGTTATAAAGACTATGTTGAATACGGCGGAATTGAACCTTTGTTGGAAAAGAACCAGCTCTGGCCAACGAAGCAAGAGAGCCTTGAACCCCTTGTAGTAATAGCATCACCAAATACGAAAGGATAACAACTCATGAGCAGATTCCTTTTCACCATGATGTTTACCAACGATCTGGGCTTGCCCAATCGTAGCATACCGATTGCGCTTGAATTGCTAAAGAAGGGGCATGATGTTGCCTTCTGTAATCAGGAGACAGCGCCAGCAAAACTACTCTCCGATTTTGAATTGCCGAACTTAGCTTTCAGAGAAAGAGGCTTCCCAACTGTTCTTCCTCCCTTTCAACAACCTTGGAATATGGATCACTTCTATTGCTTCTATGGATGTCAGGACGAGGATTTCTTGCGCAACGAGTGTGAGGGAATGAAAGATGTGATCAGGGAATACTCCCCAGACATCATCGTCGATACCTGGGGTCTTACCGCATGCATCGTTGCCCGAGCTATGGGCAAGCCTCTTGTATCGATCCTACAGGCTGATATGCACCCGCAAGGGCAGGACCTGATTTGGTGGAAAGATATGCCCGATAATGTCCCGACTTGTGTACCGGTTGTTAATCGAGTGCTGGCTGAGTACGGACTTGCCCTTATTAACAAGACCGATGAAATGCACGTGGGAGATTTAACGCTGATTGCCGGAATTCCCGATACTGATCCTTTACCTAAAGGGACAGACGTGGTGTATATTGGGCCAATCCTTCACCAGAAACCCGATGCAAAACTTCCGGACAACATTGCCTCTCTCGATCCGGAAAAGCCGGTTATATGGGTATACACAGCAACCCCACGCTACTTCGAGCCTTTTATCACCATAGGCGATTCGGCCATCGTTATGAAAGCTTGCATCGAGGCACTGGCAGATGAAGATGTGCAAGTTGTCCTGTCCACGGGATATCGTGATTTACCGAGCGATTCAATTTCACTTCCC
The DNA here is from genome assembly GCA_013203045.1 of Chloroflexota bacterium. Classification (GTDB taxonomy): domain Bacteria; phylum Chloroflexota; class Dehalococcoidia; order SZUA-161; family SpSt-899; genus JABMQN01. The sequence continues at coordinate 30,997 of JABMQN010000008.1, read as the reverse complement.
GATAACTTCATCTACGAAACATATGTTCCCGGCCTTCTTATGGCAGAGCGTGCTAACGCAATTGTCCATCATGGCGGACATGGTGCCAGTTGTACAGGCCCTTACACCAACACTCCTGCAGTCATTATTCCCACTTTCTCTGAACGTGAGAGTAATGCTCGCCGGATAACCGAACTGGGAGCAGCCGAGTTGATCATCCCGAGAGAGGACGAAGAAATGGAGAAACACGTCTCAGTAGAGGAGGTAAGGGACAAAGTGAGGAAAGTACTATCAGAACCTTCCTATGCGGAAAACGCCCGGTGTATTGGCGATAAAATGCGGGAATACGGAGGAGCTTCTGAAGCAGCACGACTTATAGAGCAGTTCGCTCACTAAAAAGGCATATTGGTAGTAACCATGCCACCATCGACTTCCAGCACTTTACCCGTAACCCAACTGGCTGCCGGAGAAGCAAGATACAGGGCACCCATGGCAATGTCTTCTGACTCGCCTAATCTTTTCATCGGTGTGAGGTCACTCATCTTCTGCAATGCAGCTTCATCCAGGAACATCTTCAAAGCATCGGTCATGATTGATCCCGGAGCGATGGCATTGACTCTCACATCGGGAGCCAGATCAGAGGCCAGCATTCTGGTCATTTGATCAAGTGCCGCTTTTACCGTTCCATAAACAGAGAAATTCGGTTGAACAATGTGCCCCGCTGCTGAACTGATGCTTATCACGCACCCCTTACTCGCTTGAAGATGAGGCAAGCAGATTCGAATGAAGCTATATATCCAGGCAACATTGAAATCGAATGCTTCATGTAATTTTTCGCGTGAAGTATTGGCGATCTGATTTGGCAAAGCACCTCCGGCAACATTTACAACGATATCAATTTTCCCAAAGTTTTCGATTGTCTTATCTGCCAAAACCTGCAACTGCCCTTCATCGTTGACGTCACAGGGAACAGCAATTGCCTGTACTCCGAACGCTTTGGCCTTTTCAACATTGGCCTGAATGTCCTTTTCAGTCCGTGCGGCAAACACCACATTGGCGCCAGCCTCAGCATAAGTAAGTCCGATGCACTCTCCCATGCCTCTACTAGCACCTGTTACGATCGCTACCTTGCCATCCAATCGGAATTTGTCAGCCAGCATTTTATCTCCAATCTCCCACGATCATCCACCTAAAACGGCTAACATTATCGAAAGCTCATCACCATCTTTAAGCATTCTGGTGAATTCATCTTCGTAAATTCTTTCCCCATTCAAACTCAACCAGACTTGTGGTTTCAGTTTGGTTTCTTCGTCATATAGCCATTTCTTCAATATCGGGAACCGGTTTGCCACTTCTTGCACGCATTCCAGCGAACTAGCAGCCGATACCTGTACAGGTTCGCTCTGTCCGGTAGCTCTACGCAAAAGATCTGACATGGTAACTGTAACACTCACTGGCATTCCTCACAATTGAGATCTCTTTTCAGCTTGACTTCACTGAAACTCATATTGAGTCCATCATAGGCAAGCAGTCTGTTGGTGAGCAACTCGCCAAGACCCAGGATATACTTGATCACTTCAGTGGCCTGAATACACCCGATTACTCCGGGCGTGGCACCAACTACCGGGATTTCACCCGATAAACTGCCTTTATAAAGACACCGCAAACAGGGTGTTTTCCCGGGTATCAGTGTTGTCGCCCGGCCTTCAAACCCATAAACTGCACCATGAAACAGCGGGAGATTTGCCTTGAGGGCCGCTTTGTTCAACAAGAGCCTGGCCTCCAAATTGTCCAGCGCATCAATTATAAGTCTGTCTTCAACCAGCTCATAGACATTCCCTTCGTCGATACCATCAGAAACGGTCTCAATTGCAACATTCGGGTTCAGGGCCTGCAGTTTTTCCCTTGCCGAATCAACCTTCGCCTTCCCGATATTGCCATCCGTGTGCAGTATCTGCCGATTCAGATTACTGAGATCCACTTCATCGTTATCAATGATTCGAATCGAACCCACACCGGCAACCGCCAGGTAAGTCAGCACCACTGAACCAAGTCCACCTGCCCCAGCTACCACCACTCTGGATCCTTTGAGCCTCTCCTGACCTTCTTCGCCCCAATCAGGAATCATCAGTTGCCTTTTGTATCGTTGCAGTTCTTGTTCGGTGAGCATTTTGACAAATTCCAAAATATGATATACAAAAGCGTTCGCCCTGAGCTTGTCGAAGGGGAACGGGTTCATACTTCGACTGGCTCAGCATGAACGGAAAGGCACAGATTATAAAACAAAAAGCGGTACCTTTCCATACATCATAGAAAGGTACCGCCCAAAAAGCAACTGTTATATTAAATATTAGAGCTTGGCAGCCAGATCGCCCAATCCCAGAGATTCCAGCTTTTCCTTGCCGGGGCGGCCGTTGGATTCCAGCTTTCTGATTTCGTAGAATTCCTTCAACATAAGCTTCAAATCAGGCACCGAACCGGCAGCAGCCCCATCTGGAGGAGGAGTCAGTATTTGCTTCGGCAAGGTGTCATCCGCAGCAGTGATACCCATGAGATTGTTCATGCCCCGTTTGAGCATCCATATCCTTTCGCCACAGGTCATCAGTTCTTCCAGTGTATAGTCGAAACCGCTGGCCGCGTTCGTAAGTTCCACCAGTTCTGCTGAGGTGATTACAGACATAAGAAGGTAGCATATCGGCACCGAGTTGATAACCTGCCCCAAATTTTGAGAAATCACTGTCAACTCAGCCTTGCCCACACTCGACTTCTGATCATATCCGCCATTGATGCCTATTTCCGGCCAGACAAGAATACCCTGTTCAGCGCTATAGTTCAAATCGTTTGTATGGCAAGCACCGCGAATGTTTGTAGCGTAGGATAGTCCCATACTATGAAAAGCCCGGGGGTCATGCATGGGCACTTCCATACCTTTCACCTCAACTGCATAATCGGAAGCATTCTTGCCGATCTTCTCAGCGGCACGCTTGCTGCCCTCTGCCAGGGTATCTCCGAATCCTTGGCGGTTAGCGATATTCTCGATTGTTTTTATAACCGCATCGATGTTACCCCACTTAAACTCCACACCATCGGTATCCCCTGAACCGATAATGCCCTGCTCAACACAATCCATGACCATGGCAATGGTAGAACCGCAGGAGATAACATCCATGCCGTAGTCGTTACACATCTCATTCATCTTTATGACTGCCGCCATGTCATCGATCATCAGCAAGGAACCGAAACTGGCAACACCTTCGTATTCCGGTCCAGCCGTTCCTTTGAGCGGGTATGAACCATTCTCCTTTTTGACAACTCGCTTGCAGTTCACCAGACAGCCGTGGCATTGATCGGTGCCAGTCAGGAATTGCTCGCTGTTGAGCACCCCGCCGCCAATCTTGGGCCCATATGCGCTCATATCGCCCATCACCCAATTCTTGCCCGGCAGATCACCCATCATGGCACCAATATCCAGCGCTCCATTGGTACCGCCAGCCTTAACGATATCAACTATGAAATGGCCTTTGGCATTCTCAGTAAACTGTTTTCTTTTCTCCGCAAAAACATCCGGCACCGCCGCGTCTACTTTGCCGGTTCCAATAGCTACAATAGCTTTGAGTTTTTTAGATCCCATCACCGCGCCCATACCGGTGCGGCCAAGAAAGTCCCTTTTCTCATTGGCAATAGCCGCATATCGTACCTGGTTTTCCCCGGCCTGGCCAATACTCAGGACACTGGCTTTGGTTTTTCCGCCGTTTTGTTCCCTGAGAGTATCGATAGTATCATAAGTGCCTTTGCCCCAGAGATCAGCGGCATCTTTGATTTCTGCCTTTCCATCCTGAATTACCAAACATACAGGTTTGGCTGAAGCCCCTTTAATAGCAATGCCATCATAGCCGGCAGAACGAAGCCAGGCCGCGAACGTGCCTCCGCAGGAACTCTCGCCCCACATGGTGGTCAGAGGCGACTTGGCACAAACGGAAAACCGGGACCCGCCCGGCATGGCCGTGCCACCAAGAGGCCCTGCCATTACATACATCACATTATCCGGTGATAAAGGCTCAACATCCAGAGATACACAATCGAAAAACAGTTTTGCTGCCAGGCCGCTCCCGCCGATGTATTTTCTTAATATATCCTTGTCAACCATGGATTCACCAATAGTCCCACTGGTCAGGTTTACCTCAAGTATCTTACCTTGAAAAGTTCCCACTACTCCCCCTTTTTTTTAAATTGTTCGCGCTCACATGAAGAAATGACACACTGATTCACTTATCCCCACTTATCAGAGCAAGCTTCACATGCGAAAATATACCATGCTCCTAAAAAGCTGTCAAGATATATGCGATTTAATTCCGATCGCATTCTCTACAATGTCACGGACAGCAACAAGGCCTGGCGAATCGGCTGGCAATTCAGTAATTGGCTTTGCCACCAAATCATGATACGCGATGTTTTCATCCTGAGGAATTATTCCAAAAAGCTCAAGACCGATCTTCTGCACCGCTTTTCTGAGCAGGTCCTCGTTGCTGGAAACACGGTTAAAGATCAATCCGAGTCTTTCACACTGGATCACTTTATCGTTTTCCACCATATCTTTGATCATCTCTGCCGTCTCAATACCACGTGCAGTCGCATCCGAGACGATGATAAGTGTGTTTAATCGACGAACCACTTGCCGGTTAATTTGCTCTAATCCTGCTTCACCATCAATAAGAATAGTATCGAAACTTTTCGATAGGGTTTCAATGGTTCCTCGCAAAAGGGTGTTGACCGGGCAATAGCAGCCCAGCGTTTCGGTGCGTCCCATAGCCAGCAGAGCATAATCATCCAGTTCTTCGAGTGCCTCAAACGCCATATAGTCGAGTGAATCTATAATGTGGTCTTTATCTTGCTGTTTGCCGCTACGTGAGGTTCTAATAATATCCTCGCGGACCTGCCCCATAGTACGATTGACCCGGATGCCCAGAGCAGTTAAAAGGCCCATGGCAGGGTCGGCATCTATTACCAGCAGTTTTCCGGCTTTACCGTTTTCAACCAGTACGCGACTCATCATGGCAGTGATGGCAGTTTTGCCTACACCACCTTTGCCACACACCGCAAAAAGGTTTTTGTTTTGAAGTGATGGCTCAGCCATATCTATCCCTCGCTTCCGCCTATCTCAGCCGTCCCCTTTTCCTTCTGAGCACGGATTATATCCCTGATATCATCGCAAGTTACCTTGGATTCGCATGAGTTGCAATCGAGATCACAGTCTAAATCATACCCTCGTTCTTTCCAGACAGCCTTAATAATATCCTTCCTAACATCATCAACCTCAACAGCGATCTCGCCCAGTTGTTTGACATCATCCTTATTGGAGGTTACAAAGACTACTTCCATGGCTTCAATTTCAGGCACATTGGATTTCATGTTGATCATCAAGGCTTTACCCAATATCTCCATGTTGAAACCTTTGGCCACAGAATCCTTACTCACTCTCCCCCAGATACTTTGAGATGAGCTTCTAACCATGTACCCTTCAAGGTAATCGGAAATGTGTTGATACTCTTCAATTCTCTCCTGGACTTCGGTATCGAGCTTTTCTCCGGCTATCATCAATACCTGCCCGAAAGGCACGCTGGCTCCTTCCAAATCCGGGATATCGGGTCCAATGAGGGTAATTCTGCCATCGCGAACCAGCGAAGTATCCTCGGTCCATACGATAAATCCGCTGGAGCCCTCGGCCGGGTTGCCCAGTTCAGCAAACATATCTGATCGAAGGATTATTCCGGGATTGGATCTGGGACCTACTTGAACCGGCAAATCCTTTTTCAGGTCATCGACCGAAGGGGGGCAGTTGAACTCCCGCACCTGCCGCCCTCGCAGATACTTATCGACGTTTTCTATATGTTCATCGTACTTGGACATGAAGCCCCCCAGTTAACAGTTATCCCAGACCCATAGCGGTAAAGAACTGGGATATCCTATCCTTTATCTCATCCGCAGTGGTATATCGGTGGTCGGCTACATCCAACCCAATGTAGAGGAACGGGACACCGAGTTCCCGGCATGTTTCCCTCATAATACTGCTGCTGGCAGCCATATCCTTGTGCCCCATATGGCCCGGGAAAATCACGCAGTCAATTTTATAGTCTTTTACGATTCGAGTTATATCATAGATAACATTTTCTGCCAATCCCCGTCCCTGGTGTACCATGGGTCCATGTTGGAAAGCTCTCTTGGCAAGCCCCTGGAACATACTGTCCTCAGTGGAGGTATCTATCAGTTCATAGGGGCAATAGCTCACCATATCCATTGCAATAACTCCACCCCACTCCTGTTCCAGCCAACTCACGATTTCTCCAAAGTAGAAGGGTTGGATATCATACCAGAACACCCTTATTTTCTGATTCGGGAACTCGGGTTTGTTCTCTTTCACTCGCCTCTCAGCATCGGCAACAATGTCTTTATACCAGAGCGTTTTCTTGGGGTCACCTGCTCCTAAAGTATTGATCTGAAAGAAACATGATAGAGGTAATGTGTAGCTGTGGGGAGTTGGTGAAGACCTTCTGATTTCATTGTATTCCATCCACAACGCATAACCCTTATTCGTTTCCTCGACTGTCTCTCTGAGTCGGTCCATGTCAAGCGTTTGACCGGTGTGTTCAGTGATGAAATCAACCATTTCCCTCATCTGCCTGGCATAATAGTCGATAGCCCTTTCGTCGGTGTGATAGGGCGGGTCCGGTGCAAAGACAGGGATATTACGCCAATCCGGATGGTGCATAAAAGCTGCATGCCAACCAGCTATACTGTCACAAGGCTCTGTAATTGAAAGGTAAGCCGTCGGTATCGGATACAATCCGGCAACCTGGAGATAATGCCCCAGACGGATGAGCGTGCAGCAGTCTCTGGGTATATTGAGCTTATCAGCTCCTTCAAGATCTTCGTCTGTGTGCAATCCGCCGCCACTACCGCTAGCAGCAAAAAGCTGCTGAATATGAAAATACCAATGAACATCCATGGCCGTCAGAATCTCAACCGGGTTTGTAAACTGACTGGCCAAAAACGTTTTCCCTTCCTCGACACATTCTATAGTCCCTTTATGCTGTTCAACGATGTTTTCTACTATCGGTAACTGGAGATGACCCATTTCCCCCGGCTCTAGTTTTAGAAGTTCGACTACAGGCTCATACATGGCCAGTTCTTCTCTTATTCTGGATAGACTTCTTTCTTTCTTCTCATCCATTTCTATTTCCCCATCGTTTCCAAGAATGCCTGGACCCGTGTCCGTAGCTGTCCGACTCCACTCAACGTATACTCGTGGTCGATACAAAGAAGGGGTATATCCCACTCCTTAAAATCATTGATCATTGAGTATTGTTCAAATCCCCATACCTCACAGAAAGTGAGCCGTGCAAAAATGGCCCCGTCAGCCTTGAAATCACTAAGCATGCTATGAACATATTCGGCTCTCTTTTCATATTCAGTGAACATGCGGGCACAGGAAGGCCGTTCGTTAACCTGATATTGAGCAAGGGCTGTGAGGGGGTCATCGATACTTTCATCCACATCCTTCCACAGTAGTCTTGAACCGAAGCAAACCGAATCGGTTACCACCAATGCGCCCAGGTCTTCAATAACCTTAAGGAATTCCGGATTATCGAGTTCGCCCCCGAGGATCATCAATCTCGCCCGATAATCGGTGTTTCCTTCCGCACGTTTGACATCATCCAGAAGCTCTTTTAATAACTGGTTATACCGCTCCGGAGGCATGGCTGTACTGGCCACCGTAACGGCCATCGTCTGAGCGCCGGTAATGGGAGGATTATCACTTTTACGCAGTTCATAGAGTTCTCTCAAGAGTCGTCGGCTTTCGTTATGGATTTTGATAGCTTCTTTTAGTTTGTCATCGGTGATTTTCACCCCGAACTGGGTTTCCATATTCTCTCTCAGAATAGCCAATTCGCTCCTGAACCATTCCACTTGTTGAGCCCCCGACTTCTTGGGAAGGCTCAGAATCTTAACAAAAGGAGTGTCTAGCTGGCGAATCCAGTGATCATAAACCCGACGGATATGGTCGCAACTATTGAAAATTACCAGCCCATCGATGAAATCGAAATCACCTTTGAGCGCCATGTTGAACGCGTGTCGGGGAAAGGTGCAGTTGATGCTGCTGAAATACGAATCCGAAAGCTCTGTTCCGGTGCTTCCGGTAGCCCTTAGCCGGAAGGGGAGCATGCCGGCGGCGGTAATCAGTTCAGAGGGCATAGCAGAACAGAAGTAACCCATGATTTTGCCACCGTTATCCTTCCATTTTTGAATCTCGGGATTGGCGATGGTACTGGCCACTTGAATGAATTCATCAAGCGCCTTAGATTTCAACTTGGTTTCCAAGATGTCATCCTCCTTCTATAATGAGTCGATTCAAGATTGGATAGTTAAGCGGGCGATGATAAGAGTCGCCTACCACCGCCCGCGGTTTCCATTTATCCATCCTTCGGCTGCGCTCAGGACAGGCTTTACCAGAGGGAGAACTCTCCTGATTTCTATTATCCCAGCCCCATCGAGGTGAAGAACTTCGATATCTTGTCTTTTACTTCATCAGGGTTGGTATATGCCCTGTCGAAGAGATCCAACCCGATTTGCAGGAAAGGAACATCCAGTTCCCGGCAGGTCTGGCGCATGATTCCGCCGGCGGCCGACCCATCCTTGTGACCCATGTGCCCCGGCCAGATAACACAATCGATCTTGTAGTCTTTCACAATCCGGCGGATATCGTTAGAGAAGTTCTCCGCTGTGCCGCGTGCCTGCCGGATCATGGGCGCGTCAATAAGATTTCTCTTGGCCAGTCCCTTCCATATCTTCTCCTCACTGGAAGTATCAATTAGCGTATATGGATAGTTCCCGAACATATCCATTGTCAGTATCGCGCCCCATTCTTCTTCCAGCCAGGGCATCAATTCAAATATCCATCCGTAAGGCATGATATCAAACCAGAAGTAGCGGATTCTTTCCTTTACCCCGGGAATACCTTCACCGGCGTTCACCCGAATTTCGGCGCACTTGACCAGTTGCTCGAACCAGTCGGTGCACTTGGGATCGCCGGCCACAAAACACTGGCTTACTGCAAAGGCCTGTGGCCCACCTATGCTCCAACCATGAGGACAGGGTACCGCGCGCCTTAGCTCATTGTACTCCTGCCATTTGCTGTATGTCTTGTTGCCGTCTTCGCAGACCTGCGCCAGCCTCTTCATATCCAGTGAATGTCCGGTGTGCTTCTGAAGAAACTCAGCCATCCGTTTGAGTTCATCGGCGAAATAGTCTATTGCACGTTCATCCGAAGTATACGGCGGATCCGCGGCGTATACAGGAACGTCCTTCCATGCCTTGTTGTGCATCATTACCTGATGCAGCATGGGTGCGCCATCGCAGGGATAGATCAATCCCAGAACGGCCGAAGGGATGGGCATTTGCCCTGTTTCGATGTAGTAAATCGGGAGTCTGATGGCAGTGCACAGGTCGGAGCCAAGCCCGATTTCCTCTGTTCCCTTGATATCATCTGCCAAATAGGGTGCGGAGGCTGCTAAGAAGGGCGTTTCCATAAGCATGTACCAGGGGAGGTCCATGGCATGGAAAACCTCAGGCGCATTGCAAAAGTATCCAGCGATAAACGGTTTGTTGTTTTCAGCGCAATCCAGAACTGTTTGTTTCGATTCTAGCAGGATGGTGAGCATTTTTTGCTGGAGGATGTCTTCCTCGCTCAGTTCCGGCATCATACTGAGTGCGTCCAGAAACATCTGGAACCAGTCGCGCTCCTTCCTATAGCGGGTCAGTGATTTTTCCAGAACTTCTTTCCGACCAAGTGTGCTAAGATCAGTGTTATCCATTATTTACCTCCCAGCATTTCCAGGAATGCCTGAACCCGGGTTCGTAGTTGCCCCTTGCCGCTCAGGATGTACTCCCGGTCCAGCTTCAGGAATGGAACTCCGGCTTCTTTAAGGTCCTGATCGTTCATGTAGTGCTCGACCACCCACGAGTCACAGAACAGAAGTCTTTCGCCGATAACCCCATCTACCTTGAATTCTTTGATCATGTCCAGAAGATATTGGGCTCTCTTGGGCTGATCCCCATAGCTGCGGGGGCAGGTTGGCCGTTGCTGTATCTGGTATCTGGCGATGGCTTCGTACGGGTCGCCCTCTTCGCTGACTTCGGTCCAGAAAAGCCTAGTTCCGAAACAGATTGAATCGGTAACTACCAGTCCGCCCTGGTCCTCAAGGATATCCATATATTCAGGGTCGTCAAGAATGCCGCCTAATACCATCAGTCGTGCCCGATGATCCTTGATGCCCTCGGCTCCCTTGAGATCTTCCAGCAGTTCTTTAAGCATTTCGTTGTACTTGTCTCTGGGGATGGCGGTGCCAGCCACTATCACTGCGATCATCTGACCGCCGGTAATTGGAGGGTTATCCACTTTGCGCAGTTCGTAGATTTGTTTTAACAGCCGCCTGTTTTCGTTGTGGAGTTTTATGGCATTTTTGAGCTTCTCTTCAGTTATCTCAACTCCAAATTGCTTTTCGAGCTTTTCCACCAGAAGATGCACTTCATCTTTGTACCACTGAACCTGAGGTTCTTCGACCTTTCGGGGAAGGTTGAACATCTCAAGAAATCCGATATCCAGTTGGCGGAGCCAGTTATCGTATATTCGACGAATGTGATCACAACTGTTGGGAACGATGAGCCCATCGAGAATGTCGAATTCATGGTTGAGAGCCATGTTGAAAACGTGGCGAGGGAATGAGCAGTTGATGCTGGAGTAAAATGCATCCGAGAGCTCTGTTCCGGTGCTGCCCGTTCCTCTTAAGCGTAACGGAAGTATTCCGGCGGCAGTCATAACTTCATCAGGTATGTTGCAGCAGAAATACCCGATAACCTTGCCCCCGTTGTCTTTCCATTCTTGTACTGCCGGATTGATCATGGTTCCGGTGATTGTTTTGAATTCATCAAGCGTTTTTGATTTGATGTTTGTTTCCAATTCGCTTTCCCCTTTTGATTGAAGATTCTAGCCTGCTGCCTTTTCTACTGCGATTAGAGCCGCTCCCACGGCACCTGCTATTTGCGGGTCATGGGGCAATTGTTTCACGCTTACTTTTAAATGTTTTTCCAGCGCTTTGGCCAGACCCGCATTCTTGGCGCATCCGCCTGTTAGAGCTACATCTTCAACCAACCCAACTTTTCGGACCATCGAATTCAGGCGGCCTGATACCGAATTGTTGATTCCGGCGATGATGTTTTTCAAGTCGCTCCCTTCGTTGATCAGGGTAACAACTTCAGATTCGGCAAACACGCTGCACTGGCTGGTGATGGTGGACGGTTCTGCCCCCTGATTTTCCAGGGATGATATACCATCAAGTCCGCAATGCAGCACTCTGGCCATTCCTTCAAAAAACCTGCCGGTGCCGGCAGCGCATCTGTCATTCATCACGAATTCCACGACTTTGCCTTCATCGCTGATAGACATTACTTTGCAGTCCTGTCCACCGATATCAACTACTGTTCTTACCGTGGGACTCATCCAGTGAGCTCCCCGGGCATGACAGGATATTTCCGAGATGTTTTCTTTGGCAAATTGAACTTTGAGCCGGCCGTAACCCGTGCCCACGATGTAGTCCAGATCATCAATTGAAGATAGATCCGCCTGTTTTAAGGCTTCATCCATGGCCATGCGGGCCGTTTCCTCCGGTTTGGTGGTAGAGGGGATGATAGTACTTGCAATTATTTCCCCGTCTTTCATAATCACTGCTTTACCAGTGGTGGAACCGATGTCACATCCTCCGACAATCATTGTATTCTCCTTCAGTTATGCTGTGCCATTCTGAACGAAGTGAAGAATCTTATTGTATGGGAATGGAGATTCTTCAGTCGATTAACTCCCTCAGAATGACATCATAATTTTGTATCGTTACGCACGAGCAAGGTTTAGGCTATTTCATCAAACAGTTCTACTGACAGATCCCCATCAAGAACAGGCACTATTTCAGCGAACATCTCTGCCAGATATTGGGTTGAACTATGGAATACGAACGCGTCCATGTCTTTGTATTTTTCCAGAACCAGGAGTGTGGTTGGGTCGCTTTGAGATTTACTCAGTGTGTAAGAAAGGGTTCCTTCCTCTTCTCTCACTTTGGGAAGAACATCTCGCAGTGCCTTTTCGACCTTTCCTTCTTCTCCTGCTTTGGCTTTGATTTTGGCTACTACTACGATCATATATACTAATCCTCCTACTTGGATTTATTACACTTTGTTCAGCAACTCAGCCAGATCCAAAGGCTCCCCTTTTGAGGGCTCCCTTCTGAGACTGATAGCCCCAGTTGAGCATTTATCTTCGCAAACACCGCATCCCATACATTTTTCCAAATCAACAACGGCCTTCTGTTCGTTTTCATCCATGCTGATGGCAAAGAAATTGCATGTGCTCACACAATCACCACACCCCATGCATTCGTCGCTTATCTCCGCGACATACCCAGAAGATGCAAGGATCGGAATGGCTCCCCCAAACATGTTCCAAGCCTTCATTCCCTGGCAACAACAACTGCAACAATTGCAGATAGCCACGAATCGACGGGCGAAATGTTTTTTGAAGTAGGCGCAATGTACAAATCCTTTCTCGTGAACATCCTCGAGGATGCGAACAGCCTCATCTTGAGTGATACTCCGAAACTTCTGATTATACTCTGCGAGGAAAGCAGATTGCGGATCACCGACGAACAGACATACGTCCCTTTCCCCCTCAGGTAAACAGGGGTTTTCCGCAACCGCTCGGCATGGGCATTCCCCCACCGCAAGAGACGTGGGGTTTTCTAAAATGATGCTCCTTGCCTGTTTATAGGGGATCACAGTCTCTGGAGCCTCCAATGAGATGTTCTCTTTCTGGCTAACAAACTGCAAAGCCTCCCTAAGCTTTATCACTTTGCCATGATATGTACTTGTATCGCGACTGCCCGCATTCTCCGCAATGTCTAAAACAACGGCCTCCAGCATCTCCTCAACATCTTCACTTATTTCGCTTTCAGGCCTCTTGGCGGGCATACCCGAAACTTCGAGCGCTTTGTATATGAAATGGTCCAGGTGCTTTAAATACATGTAGATATTGTAGAAATCCCCTTTCTCTCCCTGGGGAAATATCTCCCACAACGCCTGAGTCAATTCGTTACGCATTTGTCTACCCCCCCCCTTAACATCAATTGGACTACTGCCCCATCAATTCGGCGAGGTCCAAAGGTTCTCCCTTTGCCGGTTCGCGGCGAAGCCTTATTGCCTTATCCGGACAGACATCCTCGCAAACACCGCATCCCATGCACTTATCGAAATTGATAACCGCCTTATCCCCTTCCTCACTCATGGTAATGGCATTAAAATGGCAAGCATGCTCATCCACACAGGTGGCACACCCGGAACAATCATCGCCTACTTCAGCCACATACCCGGAAGGGGCCATAATAGGAACGGTGCCTTCCAACAAATTCCACATCTTGATCCCCATGCAGCAACAACTGCAACAGTTGCATATCATGTGGAAACTATTACCAAGTTCTTTTTTAAACCACGCAGTTTGTACGAATCCATTCTTGTGAGACTCCTCAAGAACACGCACTGCTTCTTCCTGTGTACACGGACGGAAATGCTGGTTCTGGTCACCAATGAAAGAAGCAATGGGATCACCGACAAAGAGGCATACTTCCATCGGAGGTGGTAGACAGGACTTCTCTGCTGCTGCTCGGCAGGGACACCTTCCTACTGCGATGGAGTCCGGATTATGAAGAAGAATGTCTTTGGCCACTTTGAAGGGAATCACTTTCTCCGAGATATCCAATTCAACATCCGCTTTCTGTGTCACCAATTGGAGAGCATCCTTCAGTTTTATCACTTTGGCATGGTAGATGCTGGTATCTGCGCTCGGAGCTGCTTCGGAGACTTCCTGGACGTAAGCTTCCATCATCGCGTCTAGATCGGCACCTAACTCGAACGGAAGTTCTGTTGTAGGCATGCCCAATGATTGAAGTACTTTACTCATGAAATGGTCAATATATTTCAGATAGAGATAAGCAGGGAAAAAATCGTTCTTATCTTCCAAAGACAATGCTTCGTAAAGAGCCTTGCTTGTTTCATTGTGCATTCTTTTCTCCTCCAGCTAAGACTTCATATTAGGCACTAATAACGCCATTTCCGAAAAGTCAGATCACCATTTCTACCGGTTTTAAGGGAAAGTATTGTCAGAATACCATTTTTCTACCTACCAACCATAGTGCTAACCTGATACCCTATATACTTTACTAATGACTATATAATGACTAGTTAATTCTAAGTATTATACGAATGATGAAAGATAGGTCCTGAGGTTCACCTTCTCATTTTTAACACCGAGTTTGGTCCTTATGTTATATCGGTGTGTTTCGATTGTCCTCGGAGACATATTCAGCAGTTGAGCAGTTTCTTTGGTTGTTTTGCCTTGCTTGATATGATTCGCCACTTGTATTTCAGTGGGTGTAAGCCTCATATATCGTGTGGATATACCATGGAGGAATGGGGAAGTGATATCATTGAGGTTTTCTTCCAGATTTTCCAAATGCGTCATCTGTATTTCGCTTAGAGGACTTCTTTTAAGTCTCTCCAAATACGGGAATACGAATTCCTTCACATTGAATAGAATTCTGTCTTCCATCTCGGTTTTCACTTCTTCAGCTTTTTTAAGCATGACGCGCAACGCCGTGTTGGCTTCTTCAAGGTTAGAAGTCCGTTCTTTCACCAATTCCTCCAAGTCGTCACGCTCTTGTTTACGCGCAGTAACATCCCGTGTAATAGCAAGGACACCCACGATCCGGCCATCTTTCACCACCGCCTTGGGATTTACTTCTATGTATATCGTTCTGCCATCACTTGCGATAGCTTCAAACTCAAACACCTGATCTTCTACAGATTTACCTTCCAGCAAATCGTTAGCTGCATCAATGGCTTTTTGCCAATCTCCCAAATTCAACGCCTCAAATTCGTAGAATTTTTTCCCAATTACTTCCTCACGTTTATAGCCAAGAATATCTTCGAACGCTTGATTAATATCGATCACTGTACCATCAACATCAATATACACAATATGATCATTGGCATTCTCAAAAATGGTTTTAAATTTCTCTTCACTCTCGCGTAGTGCGTCCTCCGCACGTCTACGTTCCGTAATATCTCGGGTAATCGAGAGAAACCCGACGATTTCACCGTCTTTGACTACCGCTCTGGGATTCACTTCCAAATAGACTTTGCGACCATCTTTGGCAACAGCTTCAAACTCCAGTACCGGACTGTGCCCCGGGTCTTCCCCGATCGCTCCCCGGGTATACTCCAGGCTCCTTTGCCAATCCTCTGGACTCAGCACACTGAATTCGTAAAACTTCTTACCTAGAACGTCATCTCTGTTGTGCCCGAAGATATCCTCAAATTTGTGATTAACGTCAATGATCCTGTCATCCAGCCCGATGTAGGCAATGTGATCATCAGCATTCTCGAAAATAGTTTTAAGCCGCTCCTCACTCTCCCGCAATTTTTCAATTGTCTCGATGAGAGAAGTATTTTGTTTTTCCATCTCATTCAGACGTCGTCCCAGCTCTTCATATGATGGGGTATCAATCATTAGGATATCCTCCAACTCACACATAAAAAAGCTCACAAACGAGCTAACTCGCAATCGTTTATGAGCTTTGGTTCAAGCCAAATCGTCAGTTTTCATGAACTTCGTTTTGCTCGGCAGTCTGAGCAGCGAAGTTGGGTGCCAGTATTATACGCTTTTCAGTAGAACCCAGCAACTTTCTTACGTAAACAAAATTAAGAATCAGAGTCATCATCAAGTTCTACCATTTTCCCGAAAATCCCATCCAGTTTAAGGTTACTGATCTCCGGACCATCATCAGACATCGTTACCCAGGAAATGTGATCAATATATGCTGGTCCGGCACCTTTCATCAAACCACCGGTAGCTCCAAGTATAATGTGGTCCCGGCCACCTATTTCCTCGTACTGATATTTGTGTTCATGCCCTGCAAACACGGTATATGGTCTGTCACCCAATGCTTGAACGATCGTGGTATAGTTCGAGCTTTGGTATTCCTCTCTCCAGGCTGGTTTATGCAGGAACACATAGGTCCATCGTACATCTTGATTCTCTTCGATGACATTCAGAAAGTACTCGACTTGTTCATTACTGATATTGGCTACTTCTGTAGCACTATAGTCTTCGGCATCTTCTTCATATTCGCTTTTGTTGCCATAGTAATCCAAGGCCATTTGAACCGCTGCTTCAGGATCGTTTTCCATGAAATCCACAAACCATTTGAGCTGTTCCAATGTCTCTATGGGGAGAGGGCTCGGAGGATCTTCTGTTGAAATACAGAGGAATAACGCATTCTTGTAAACGAAGTGATAATAGTCTTTCCCGTATCGGTTCAACCAGTCTTGCCGCATGAAGTCATTCCCCATATCATGATTGCCCACCACGCGGAAGAACGGCATTTCCAGGCTGTCGATCATTCCGTCAACTTCTTCCCACATCTTATTTAATTCAACTTCATCCTCAGTATAGCCCTCAATCAAGTCACCGATGTTTATCACAAACTCGGGTTGAAGCAGATTTAGCTGATCCATCGCTCCTGCAAATACTCCTGGCCTATGTATCCCAGCACGATCAGAGACAATGGCAAATTGAAAGTCCTCTGAGTCATTTGTAAAATTAGTGGATGTCCACGGTGCCGCTCCCTCTAACATAAGGTCACTCACAAATATCTCCTCAATGGTTTCAGTTGGCATAATTTCGCTGGTATCAGGTAGTTGTTCAACTTTTGGAGTCTCTGTAATTGAAATCGTTTCTTCAGTTGAGACTGGTTCCGTACAATCACAATCGCTATCGGAATCGCACGCGATTATACTGGTAACAAGGACTACTACTAAACAGATAAAACCCAATATACTCAGATGTCTCATGATTTCCATGTCTCCTTTTGCAGATTCGATTTTATGATTACCATATTGTTTGCAGTTGTTATGATGAACTAATACCCTTCATATCCATATCGAGGGTATTTGCCAACCACGACCAGCTCCAATACTCCATAACCGATTTCATCACCGCACTTCAACTCGCAAGATGTGTTATCGAGGAAAGAGACATCGTCAAGAACCGCAGGATCGGTCAAATCCAGCTTGTATCCGTCACTCCAGTTTTCTCCCATCCATTGGCCGTGGACAAAACCGTTATGCCCGAAATAGCCGCCTGCTTTTAGGCAAGCATATGAAAGAGGTCTCATTGAAATATCAACAGTGGAACCATCGGAAGTATGAAGCTTTACTCGACCTGAAGCGGCCTTCCTCCTTTTGGGCAGGAATTGAAAATCGTGTTCGATCTTGTTGACTTTCAACTCCTCTTTCTGGCTTCCATACGAATAGAACACCCCACCACTGGAAAGAAGTGGGGTGCCATCCCAGAGCTCTCTTATGTGATATGCAGCGCCCCACGTGGGGAATTGCATCACGGCCCAACTGTATAGATATCCCTCAGGAATATCACCCGGTTGGACACCAACTTCTGGAACACCATCTCGTCTCAATCCCCAAGAATGGTCTCTTTCCACATAGAAATTGGACTTATCCACTTCATATTTTTGCCCGCCAGCCTTGATCCATCCACTTGCCCTGCCGACCTGATCGTAGCGCACCACATGCTCTTCGGCTCGCCCGCGGATTCGGAAGAACTGTAAATCCTCTTCGTGACAGGGCATGATTCCATCGAACTCCAGGTCGTAGCTGAGATCATGTTCATTCTCGGCCAGAGAGTAACGAACTCTTTTAAGAGGTTCTATGATTTCATAAGAGAAAGGCCCAACCGTGAGTTCATCCGGTTGACTCAGAAGTTCACGGGAAGCTCTAACATTGTATTGGGTCTGATCGTCCAAATTGAGGCATGCGTAGGCATCGATGATATTCCGATTGCGGTAGATGCCGAATCCATTACTCAGATGAAATTTGCCTTTGGTATCGTGAGTGTGAAGAATAACCCTCTCGGTCCATTGTCGGGCACTGGTCTCAACGTGATCGAAAGTAGATACGGTCTGGTGACAAAGAAATTCATCGTATTTTGTGAGCATACAAATTGCCTCCTTGTTCAGTATGTCATTCTGAAAGAGCTTCGCGACTGAAGAATCTCCAAGTCTTCAAGGTAAGATTCTTCACTTCGTTCAGAATGACAATAGTCTGGAATGTCCATCTTACCGTCGCAGAGCCATCTCTTTCTCAAGGATGTTAGTTGCGAGATTCCAGACATCATAGGTATCGTCAGCGGGCCATTCGCCGGTTTCTTTGCGGACCGATATAATTCGATACATGATGACCGAGAACCGATAGTAAGCTAAGAATTCATAGTACTCGAAATTTACAGCTTTCATCCCACTCACTGTCTCCCAATACGCCACCGTCTCGTCCCGACTGAGCAAGCCCGAAAGTCGTGGAACACCGATACCCTCACTGAGGCATCTATCGAGCATCATATACCAGGCTACATCATCGATGGGGTTACCAAGGTGAGCCAGTTCCCAGTCAAAAAGTCCGGCACAATTGGTTCCCTGGAAAATCATATTCCCGATTTTGGTGTCTCCCCAAAGAACACTCACCGGTTCCTGATTCTGGGGTTTATTGGCCTGGAGCCATGCCATGGCTTCTTCACACAGGGCATGAGTTCGCCCTTCTCTGGTCCAATCGTAATACTCCTGATAGAAATGGAGTTCCTGATCAAGTGGATTTTCCCCTCGCTCTGGCCGATCGAGAAATTCAAAACCTTGCGCTTTCCAATCGAGTTTGTGAATTTTGGAAAAAGCTTCGATACCGCTCTTCCATAGCTGGGATCGTTCCTCCGGAGTGCACTCTCCCAACCAACCTTCCATGTGATATGGGGGGCTTTCCATTGGTACCCTGCCCTCGATCCGTCCCATAAGGTAGAATGGTGCTCCGATGATACCTGGATCATCCTCATGGCCGTACAATTGTGGCACTAATACGTCGGTCTTCCCCAGGGTATCCATGATTTTGTATTGCTTTGCCAGATCGTAAACCTGGAAAACTTGAGGGCCAGACGTTGTCCCTATACGTGCGACCAGAGCTTTCGTTTGCTGTGTACCTTTCTCCTTCCATGTGACATCGAAGAATAGAGTCTCGCTTGATGCGCCTACTTCAGGTTTTTTCAGTCCGGATACTTCCAGCTCGGCGGCATCCTTCCACTGGGTTTCAAGCCAGCCTGTTAGACCTTTCCGGATTGATTCCAACTCTCCTGTATTTCCTTCAGTCATCATCGTACTCCTATACCTAAAAGCCCTCGTTTTTCAAGATCATTGGCTATGTCACCCAAGTCCAATTCCTCCAGTTGATTTCTTGTCTGCAGGCCCGTCGCAACATCCCACTGCCTGATTTTGTAGTATTCGTCCTTCATTCTTTCAAACTGTTCCCTATCCACCACTGCTCCCTTTCGGGATATCAATTCGCCATTCTTGCCCGGCATCAGACAATCGGGACTAGCCACATCAAACTCTACCGGTACGGTAAAGCAGCGCTCTGGTGGTGTATCAAATTCCCTTCCCCTGTGCCCTTCTCTCACCAGAATGGCTCTTTGTAGATTAAAGACCCTTTCGCCTATCTTGTAAAGGTCTTCCTCACTAACTTCATTTCCGGTTACAGCAGAGAGAATCCTGCTCTCGAGTGTAGGGTCACCAACATGGTCTTCACTGGATTCGAGATCGACTACCGGCCACAGGAAATCGCACAGAATGAGACTTTCTTTTACGTACTGGCGATCCTGGATTTTCTTTGCCATCAATGCCTTACCTTCGTAAGTGGAGAAATCGACAGCCGATTCGCTTCCCCAGAATCTGCGAGCGATAGCCTGCAGCACCTCTGTGGATACATGACTCATCTCGGGACCGTGGATAGCTGCAAGGGTCCATTTGGCAACTACGAAGGCTACTTCATGCAGTTGCTGGATGGGTTGCCGTGGTTCCATTCCGTAGAGCAGTCCGCTGACAATATAAACTCGGGGCCCGAATACATCGGCCCCGTGAGTGGAAAGATAGCCCTGGCGTTCAACTTGTTCTTTGGCCGCTGGACCCAACGCCTCCGCTGCTTTGTCGATTCCCTGCGCCAAAAGGTCCCCGAACCCCTCACGGAAAGAAATCTTTTGTACCAGGGTCTCAATAAACTCCATACTGCCAAGCTTTGATATCGGTATGCCGATACTCTCATCGGTGATTATCCCGGCCTCATAACAGGCTAGGAGCCAGCTTATGGTAAGGTCGACAGCCTTCACCTCAAGCCCATAATCATCACAAAGCTGTGTAGCATTGAAGGGAACATCGTTGGGATTCTCATTCCAGTCCCCGTAATACCGGTCTGCCCAGGGTTGATAAAAATAGGCGGAGTGGCAGAAGAACTTACCGGTTCTCCCATCAGCGGCCTGATAGACTTTTCTGGGGCACCGGCCAAGGCAACCATAGCAAGGGTCCTTCTTCATCTCCGGGCCTGGGACAATTTTGAACTCATTAAACGGATCTCTTACCCATCGATTGAGGAATTCCGGGAAGTTCCGGCCCGAATCTCGGAAATAGTGCTGAAGCTCTTTGAATTTCTCTGGGTGGGCTACGTTCACTTTTCGCTTTGTGCCCCTTACCGCAATCGCTTTCAGTTTCTTTGAACCCATCACGGCGCCAAGGCCAGCGGATCCAGTAGCTTCGTTATCAGCTGTTAGGAGAGAAAAGTTTACTAGGTTTTCTCCAGCCGGGCCGATGGCCACAACTCTCACCGATTTGTCCATTTCACCTTTCAACATCTCCCGAGTTTCAATAGCACCTTTTCCCCAGAGACTAGAGGCGTCTTTCAATTCCGCGGTTCCATCATTGATAGACAAATAGACCGGTTTATCCGATTTCCCTTGAACTACAATGGCATCATAACCGGCGAATTTCATCTCGGCTCCCCATGTTCCACCAAAGCTACCATAGTTGAATGTCCCCGGGCTTTTTGGTGACTTGCCACATACTGTCCATCTGGAACTACTGATGCCGGGAAGACCGCACAGAGGACCACAGACAAATATCAGCGTGTTGCGTTCATCAAACGTTTCGGTTTCTGGGGGGACTTCATCCCAATAGATTTTGGCAGCAAAACCTCTGCCGCCAAGAAACCTATCGGCATAATCGTGAGTGGGGGATTCAGTTATTTCACCGGAAGATAAATCTACCCATAAAATCTTCCCGGCATATCCGAATGTTGACATCTCACTTCCAAAATGATGGGGCTCAGGCTTGCTCAGGTGTGGGGCGTCGAATCAGATTAATCGCATCGGCAGGACAGGTGGGAACACATACCCCACATCCAATACATTTGTCCTGGCTAACGATGGCAAAGGCATCTACCTCAATTGCATCCACCGGGCAACGTTCTGCACAGGTACCGCAGGCCGTGCATGTGTCTTCATTAGCCTGCGCCATAAATGGGGAAGGAATGAAAGTGGGTGCCCCCATCTTGAATGTTTCGAAAATACCGCAGCAATCCTCGCAACAATTACAAATCTGCCCGTAGATGTTGATCGTATGAACCAGACCATCTTCATTGCACTCTCTCAGTAGTTCCACCATTTGTTCATGGGTCAGTTCACGAGCCATTCCATGTTTGACTGCCCACCTGCTCAGAGCACCGGTGTGAACGCATGTATGCAACATATGCTGGCAGGGATCTTCGGGAGTCGTGAGTACTCGGGCCATACGGCAGGGACATGGAGAGATGCTCCAGTGACCCGCTTCCTTGATTGCCTCGGTAAGGTCCTCTTCCGGAGTGGCATCCTCCGGCAGGGCCATTTTGGCAGCCCACACTGGTGTGTAAGGGAATCCCAGCTTACCCAGGGCCAATTCGGAATGGTCCCTCATGGCGCGATAGATAGCTTTGCCCAATTCCACTGTATAAGGGAACCGGATTCCTCCCCAGACACCAGTTTCGGTGAGGCCTCCGGCCGTCATGCCCACGCATCTGTAAACAGGGTCCTCGTCCGCCGGATCGTAAATGATAGTGCCTTTGTCAGCCATGACCATGAATTTCTCGTACAGCTTGGTTTTTTCGATGCCCAGTCGCTCGGAAAGCTCGTCAAGAGTACCACCGGAGAGATGAATTTTCAGTGCCAAATCCGCTTCGTCCGGGGCAAATTGCAATCGCAAAACATCGATAAACGCCGGTGTAGGCGGCATGCCCACGACATCTTCCTCGCCGATCATTTTAGCCAGTTCTTCATAAACATCATTTTCAGACATGTACTTAACCTCTTTTGGATAAGGGCAGATAGGAGCCTAGCCCTGCTATCCTTTTATTTTGTTTGACTTTACAGTTTCTCCGGAGCATCAACTTCAAGAGCAAGTTTTCCTATCCACACAGCAATGAGAGGTTTACGTGGTAAACCCAAACCGCGAAGCTTATCTGCAATAGGATGATCACCGAGTTGAAGGTCACCGCCTCTGAACTGTCTCCCCATATCCCGGTATTCATGGGAAAGATAGGTAACATGTGGAGATCCTTCGTATATTGAATAGAGGGCCGATCTACCACGAGGCTGATTATCCTTGCCGACGGCACGAACTGTATAACTAAGAACCTTACGACCCTCAACATTCAGATCGAACGTCGCATTCTCGTCAGCAATATTGAAATCGATCTCATCGATGGTCTTCGGGAGGCCCCACATTAAGACCCCCGCATCATATGCCGTTCGAGTTGTGACCGGGAGCTTCCAGATAAAGGTGGCTGCTCGGTCACGAGCGATATCCAGCCACGTCCCTAAATAAGGTATCCCTATTGAACGTCCATACTTTTTCACGAAGAAAGCCATAGAGATCTCTCGGTAGGGACCACAATCCGAATCGCGGTAATCGACACAAGACAACGAGAAAATCGCCCGGCCTGGTAAAGCCTGAGCCACCTCGAAGCCACTATCCTTAATCAACTCATTAGCAGTACGCGATGGTACGAGAAAGAGACCCAAAGCAGAAGAGGCGTCCGGATACAGCGACGGGAAACCGAGAGTGCGCCCTTCGATCTCGAATAGACGCTCGCTATTGTTCATTTCTCCGGACGCAGACAACGCAGGATCTGTTTCATCCATTTGCACACCCTATTTCCTTTGCTAGTGATAGTTAAAACCCAACTTAGTGCCTTAAAGTGCTACTTGCTAAGGTAATCACCGATCCAAGTCATGATATCCCTATAAAACGCTTCAGTTTCAGAGATTGCCTGCGCATCTTCCACACCATCCACCTCAGAGACACAAGACCATACCAATCCACATCGCTCTCCCTCGAGTTCACTAACTTGAGCACGGGCTTTATAGTCCTTCAGATGTAAAAATTCTACGGAGGGAATGGAATAATCGAGAATCATCTTTTCGCTATCGATGGCATCCATACGCTCGTGCAGTTGTGGAAATACTGGAACAGTGAGGTGCCTTATCATTCCGACCCCTTCTCCTTCCAGCTCCACCTTTTCAACGCCGGGAACCCAGTCGACGTTTCCAAAGTCAGCGATTACTCCCCAGACCTTTTCAGCGCTGAACGCCATCTCACCCTCGACTTTCACTTCAATCATTGATGATCCCTCCAGTTTTCAGCCGACTTGTCTGCTATGCCATGTGCTCTTTGACATCGTCCGGGATCTGAGATTCTTCGGGGCTGGGCCGTCGAACCAATGTCATAGCTCCTGTATCGCATCGAGTAACACACACTCCGCACCCGATACACAGACTTTGATTCACTTCGGCGAATCCCTCTACAGCGATTGCACCCATTGGACACGCATCCGCACAATCGCCGCAAGAAGTACACGTTCCTTCATCTACAGTTGCCTCAAACGGTGACGGGATGATTGTCTGCGCACCGTGCTGGAGCTGCCCTGTGAAGATAGGACAACAGTCATTACAGCAGTTACAAACACAGTGGTTTATGTTGAGGGTATGAACAAGTCCGTCTTCATTGACCTTTTTCAGCAGGTCCATAGCCTCATCGTAGGTTATTTCTTTGGCCAGCCCAAACTTGGAGGTCCAGCGACTGACAGGGCCAGAGTGAAGGCATGTTTGAATTAAATGATCACAGTGTTCGCCGGGATGGTGAAGTTGAGCGCTGGTACGGCAGGGGCAGTGGGCTACACTGAAATGGTCCTCCGCTCTAAGTACTTCAGCCAAGTTCTCCTCCGGAAGCGCATCATCGGGTAATGCGGATGGCGCCGCCCATACCGGAGCAAAAGGAAAGCCCAGGTTACACAACGTTTGCTTTCCCCACTCGGCAACAACCTCGTAAAGTGCCTTGCCCAGTTCAACATCATAGTGATGCCGGATACCGCCCCAGATGCCGGTTTCAACCAGTCCGGGTGCAGCGGCCAGCACTGCTTTATAGACGGGATCGTCATCACCGGGATCGAACCATATAGTGCCTTTGTCCGCCATGGTGTAGAACATCTCCTTAAGCTTGTCCTTATCCATGCCGGTTTTCCCGGATAATTCATCCAGTGTTCCGCCATCGAACCGCACCTTCAGTGATAAAGCCGCTTCCTCCGGCGTAAACTGCAAGTGAAGAAGCTTCATAAAAGCAGGTGTCGTTGGTATACCGACAAAATCTTCCGTAAGATACATATTTGCCAGTTCTTCATAAACATCTTTCTCTGCCATTGATCAATCCTCCTAATATTAACCTTCACCTATCCCGGACAAGCAACAAAACCCCTCTGCCCTGACGGGAGAGGTTGGGTGAGGGTGATAACTTTGGCTTAGTTTCCAGTTATTGAAGCGGTCTGCTACTCCTGACTTTCACCCTCCCTCTAATCCCTCCCGTCGAGGGAGGGATGATAAGTGCTACACCATCCGCCGCGATATTACCATTTTGCGTAAGACTTGAAATTTCAGGGCACAATATTAATCCTCACCTACCCGACGTGTTTGGCTACGTCTTCGGGTAGTTCGACTTGTTCCGGTCTCCTCATAAATGCCATCGCTTCTGATGGGCAATGCGTGATGCACACACCACAGCCAATGCATGTATCTGGATCAACGACTGCAATTTGATCAACCGTAATAGCTTTCATGGGGCAGATATCAGCACAATCCCCACAAGCAACGCATTCGTCCTCTTCAATCTTCGGTATGAATGGAGAGGGGACCATAGTTTTGGTATTGAACTCATAGAAGCCTACGAACAAGGGACAGCAATCGGTGCAACAATTACATATGAATCCGTTGATATTGATGGAATGTACCAGCCCGTCAGCGTTCGCCTTTTTAAGCAGTTCAAGAGCATCTTCGTAGGTAATCTCGCGTCCTTGATTATGTTGAACAAACCACCGTGCTGCTTCCCCAGAATGCAAGCAGGTCTCCAACATATGCTCACAATGGTTACCCGGATCACTTATCCAGTGGGAGAGGCGACAGGGACATGACGATACGCTGAAATAATCCTGACCCCTAAGAAATTCGGCGATGTTCTCTTCAGGTTTGGCATCATCCGGGAGAATGAAGGGGTGAGCCCAGATGGGCGCAAAAGGGAAACCCAGGGTGCAGAGCCGGTCTCTGGCCCATTCGACTACTGCCGGGTGAAGGGCTTTCCCCAGTTCCACATCATAGGGGAAGCGGATGTTGCCGAACATGCCTGTTTCAATGAGCCCTGGAGCAGCAGCTCCCAATACTCTATAGGTCGGATTATCACCCCTCGGGTCGATCCACATGGTGCCTTTGTCGGCCATGGTCCAGAGCTTTTTCTTGAGTTCATCTTTGGCTATCCCTGTCTTCTCTGATAGCTCATCCAGAGTTCCCCCAGTTAGACCTATCTTCAAAGACAACTCGGCTTCTTCAGGTGTGAATTGCAATTGCAGAACCTTAAGCATCGACGGGGTATCCGGTAAGCCGACTATGTCCTCACGGTTTACCATATCCAATACTTCTTGATAGATATCCTTTTCTGCCACTGACTGAACCTCCTTGAGTTACTGTGTTCGCACTATGGGCATGGCTATCCCATATGCTGTTTTACATCATCCGGAATCTGGGTTACTTCAGAATCAGGCCTTCTGACCAGAGCCATAGATTCAGATGGACAGTGCGTAACACATACACCGCATCCAATGCAGATATCACCATCGACTGTGGCAATTTTCTCAACTTTTACAGCCTTCACCGGACATAGGTCTGCGCAGTCTCCGCATGCAATACACGTGTCTTCATCGATCTTTGGTATGAAGGGAGATGGGACCATCGTCTTGACGTTCAATTTGTGGAACCCCATAAACAGGGGGCAGCAGTCATCACAGCAATTGCAGATAAAACCGTTGATGTTGATGGTATGAACCAGTCCATCGGCATTTGTCTTCCTCAAAAGTTCAAGAGCATCTTCATAGGTGATCTCGCGTCCCTGACCATGTTCTACACACCATCGGCTGGTATCTCCGGTATGAAGACAGGTTTCTGGAATATGCTCGCAATGATTGCCGGGATCAGCAATCCAGTGAGAGAGCCGGCAGGGACAGAACGATACACTGAAGTGCTCTTGGCTCTTAAGAAATTCCGCCAGGTTTTCTTCGGGTTTCGCATCATCCGGTAGCGCCCACGGATGAGCCCAGACAGGTGCGAAGGGGAATCCAAGTGTGCAGAGTTTATCCCTGGCCCACTCCCACATCACCTGATGCATGTTCTTGGCCAATTCGACATCATACGGAAACCTGATATTCCCCCAGATGCCAGTTTCGCTTAATCCCGGAGCAGCAGCCCCAAGCACCCTGCAATTGGGGTTATTCACACCACCCGGGTCTATCCACACGGTGCCTTTGTCAGCCATGGTCCACAATTTCTTAAATAGTGTCTCTTTCTCTATGCCCAACTTGGCTGATAATTCCTCCAGCGTTCCACCCGCAAGACCAATCTTAAGAGCCAGTTCTGCCTCTTCGGGGGTTAGTTGCAATTGGAGAACTTTCAGCATTGACGGGGTATCCGGCAATCCTACCACGTCCTCCCTGTTTATCATGTCCAGTAATTCCTGATAGATATCTCTCTCGGCCATTATTCAAACCTCCCAGATTTTTAGACAAGATAACCAAACAGGTTATAGGGTTGTTCACTATATTTATGGTGCAACAACCATAGGGATCCATTCAGTACCAATCCTGAAAATGTCCCCTTCAGCACCTCTTGCTTCGGACATCACATAATAGTTGGTAGCAGTCCGCTTTGTCTCATCGAAACTGTAACGTTCAACACCATCAATGGTCAGTGAAAACGATTGTGCAGCATCATAAAGTGCCTGAGAATCAAAATTGTCGGAGCCTACTGTTTCAACCGCGTCTGCAATGATACTCAACATCGCATAGAATGTCACAATGGCTGTGTAGCCATTGCCAGATGCTTTAATTTTTTCGGCCGAGTCAGCATGGTTCTTATACAGAATCTCCTTTGTCAAATCGATCATCATGCCTTCATCATTCCACCACAGAGAGGACCGGATAAATAGCATTCCATCAATTTCGTCCCAAAGGTCTGCATCTGATATCATTCCCAGGAAAGCGGCATGAATATCGGTGCCAATCAATTTGGCTTTCGATTCTGCATTCCGTAACTCTTTGACAAATGTAACCATCGGGTTTGGCGAAAATACATAGTCACAGTATTTAAGTGCTTCAACTTCAGGCCCCCATGTAAATGTACCAACCGGAGCCAAGTGTCCTCCAGCCCATTCGAACTGATCCGGATGGACCTCGATATATTCCTCTGCCGCATCAAAGAATGAACCAGAATAAGCGTCCTGCCACGAAGCCCCACCAATTTTGGCCGGCCCATTTGTCTGGTAATCCCAATCGTTTTCCGATATCCATTTGAGCATAGTTAAGGCTTCATGTTGAGGAATGGTACCCAAACTAAACGTATATCCAGGAGGGTCGAGCTGCTTCTTATCAGCAGCTGCTGCAAACAAAACGACCTCATCTTTTTCAACTATAGGACGCAAAATTACTACTGTAGGGGGAAGAACAGCAAAGATCAAATCTGCACCTTTCCCCCTTAGCCACTCATAGCCAGGAATATCCCTGGCAGGGTCCATTTGTCCATCATAAGTGACAACTTTCAACTCAACTCCAGGGATAAGGTTTTCATCATTGAAGTACTCAACCAGATCATCGAGTGCTGCATTTATACTATCCATCGCATTCGATGTTGGTCCCGTGAGGTCTGAATGGTTACCTATGGTGATGACTACATCTTCCGTTCCAAGTCCCTCTGTCAATGGTGCCGTAGCTTTATCCCCATTCCCTCCACCACAGGCAGACAATAGCGACAATGCCAGCAGCAAACTGACCAGTAAGATAGCTAATATCTTAGCGGGGCTTGCCATTTTCACCTCCTGGTAGCTCAACGTTACTGCGAACAGTTCACAGCTATACCATTGCTGGTAAACGGGTACTAGAATCCCTCATATCCATACTTGGGATACTTACCAACAACTACGATCTCCGTCATGCCATATCCAATCTCATCACCGCAACGCAATTCGCAAACCAGCTCATCCAGAAAAGTGCTCTCTTGAATTGTCTTGGGATCAGAGATATCCAGCTTAAACCCATCGATCCAGGAAGGTCCCATCCAAAGCCCGTGAGTAAATCCCCTAAAATTGGCCGGGCTGTATCCGCCTGTTCCGATATAGATAACACCAAGCGGCCGGATCGAAACATCCTTTTTGGAACCATTGGCGGCGTTGAGAATGACATTACCACCATTCACCTGACGTAATCCCGGCACATCGGAGCGGAAAGTGAAATTGTGCTCCATACTGGCCAGATGCAGCTCGTTTTTACCGCTGCCCAACGGATAGAACTCTGCCCCACTGAAGTTGGTGGGTGTACCATCCCAGTCTTCGCGGGTATGGTAACATGTACCCCAGTTATCGAATTGCCATGATGCTCCGCTGTATAAAAGACCAACCGGAATCTCGCCCGGTTGCACGCAGGTCTCCATGTATTCTACGGCACCTCTTCGAATGCCCCAGGAACGATCTCTATAGGTCCGCCAGGAATTAGGATCGATATTGTGAGTCTGACCATCGACCTTGATCCAACCGGTTGGTTTGCCCACCTGGAAATAACGACAAATATCCTCGACCACCCGGCCTCGAATTCGGTAGAATTGCGGAGGGTCTTCCTCATGTGGCGGCATGGTGGCATCGAAGTTTATTTCATAGCTCACGCCATAATCGTTATCACCGAGTTTGGCTCTGAGTTTTCGCATAGGTTCGATCACTTCCCAAGAGAACGGGCCCACCTCAATTTCATCGATCCGCGGTCTCAACTCCCGAGAAGCCCTAACTACATGCTGGGTCTTCCCTTCAACCGCCAGACACACAAATGCATCCATTATATTACGATTGGGGTAATAGCCAAAACCGGCTACGAGTATTAGTTCTCCTTTGGTATCATGAGCCATGAACCAGATACGCTCGGTCCACTCCCTGGCACTGGTGTTGGGATGATCGAATGTAGAAACAGTTTGATGACACAGGAATTCATCGTATTTGGTTAGCATAATCATTCCCCCTTGTTTTGGCTAAATCGTGTATATGTAGACCACCACTATCGAAGTCTACGGGGCTGCTTCAATGGAGATCCAGTCACTTATCCTAACTATGTTCTCCTCAGCTCCATCCGCCACATAAATTGCGGCTCGATCAAGTGACGCCCGTTTGGTCTCGGTGAAACTGTGGCGCTGCAGGCCATCAAATGCCAGGGTAGCTGATTGGGCTGCATCGTAGATAGCCTGCGAATCAAGGTTCTCGGGACCAACATTTTCCGCAGCGGATTTGATGATCTCCATTATGAACACGACATTAATCGCAGCAAAATATGATTTTGTCCGCATAATTTCATCAGCAGAGTCTGGGTGATTATCGCGTAATAGCTGATTTATGAAGTCGGGAACTTCTCCTGTCTCATCCCACCATTCAGTGTCTGAGAGGAACAGCGAACCATCTACCTCATCCCAGAGCCCCATATCTTCAATCAATCCCCAGAAAGCTAATTGGGCACTGGTCCCTAAAAATTTTCCTGTATGACCTGCCTGACGATACTCCCGGACAAAATTACCCAGCGCATTGGGCACCCATACATAATCGCAATGCTTGAGCGCCTCAACTTCGGAGGACCACATAAATGTGGCAGCAGGAGCAATATGACCGCTTACCCACTCAACCTGATCCGGATACAATTCGGCATATTTCTCAAATGTGTTGAAATAGATATCACAATCGTCGGTATCCCAGCAAACACCCCCAATTTTCGCAGGGCCTTTGGTCTGGTAGTCCCAGTCATTTTCAGCAACCCATTTGATCATGGTCCAGGCCTGGGACTCGAGAAGAGCGCTCGTAATGAATAAATGCCCAGGGGGATACAGTATATCACTTCTCACAATGGTGCCAAACAAAGGAATCCCATCTGCATCTACGTAAGGCCGCAACGTCACAGCCACAGCCGGAAACCATGCTGTGATAACGTCTGCTCCTTTGTCTTTTAGCCACTCATACCCAGGGATATCTTTGGCAGGATCTGCCTGGCCATCATATTCAGCCAAACCCACCTCGACACCCGGGATAAGGTTATTCTCGTTGTAATACTCGATAACGTCCACCAGTGCCGCATCGATATACGCCAAGGCATTGGCGGCAACCCCGGTCTTGTCTGTGTGGTTGCCGATTGTGATCTTGGTTTTAGTAACCTGGTCAGTTGTCTGTGTAGCTGTAGGTACGGTTGGTTTTGTCGCATCATCATCATTATCATCACCATTCCCACCACATGCACTCAGTAATACCAGAACCAACAACAAAACCAGCGATAGAATGGTACCATTCCTGATTGCTATTCTCACGATCCACCTCCTCATCACTGGCATTTCTATTGCCAG
>JABMQN010000171.1 GCA_013203045.1 Chloroflexota bacterium | reverse complement strand
GCTATAATCTGACCAATTAGTAACTTTGTAGCGTGTTTGCCAGGGATGTTTTTTCATTGCGGGGAAATCCTCCCATTTCTGTATTTCCCCCACTGATAGGCTAACCTCTCAGCTGCATTTATGCAACAAAGCCACGGTTGTTAGACGCACGGAAGAGTGATGGTGAGGGGGTGTGGTGCATCGTATACCAAAGATCGTTGAGGACTTAATTTAAAGAGAGAACATGAGCTCAGTGCAAGAGATTCCGGTACTAGTCGGAGTTGCTCAGATACTGCAGCGCCTGGATGATCCGCAGAAGGCAGCCGAGCCGCTGGAGATGATGATTGCGGCACTGGAACAGGCGGGGGAAGATTCCGGTGCCCCGAAGCTGCTGAAGCGCGCAGATTCGATCTGCGTGGTACGTGGGGTGTGGGGTTATGGAGATCCTGGAAGTGAGATCGCACGCAGACTCGGTGCAACACCCACCGAAACCGTCGGTACCCCATATGGTGGAAACTATGCCCATAGCTGCGTGATCGATGCAGCACGCAAGATTCAGGCAGCGCACCGTGGGATCGTTCTGATCACCGGATCGGAGAACGGTCGCAGTCAAGTGCAGGCTCAGCGTCAGGGCGTCGAGCTTCGTGCAACAGAAGTGCCAGGCACCCCTAATCGGATGCTTGCTGCGGACAAGGCGTTAGTCCATGAGGCTGAGTTCGAACGCGGTATAACTAGCGCGAGCAACATGTATGCTATCATCGAGAGCGCGATTCGCTTCGCAAGAGGTGAAACTCTGGAAGATAACGTCAAGCGGATTTCAGAGCTCTGGGCGGGTTTCAACGCTGTCGCATGCGGCAATCCCAATGCATGGATTCGCAAACCCTATTCTGCGCAAGAAATTGGCCGCGATTCGCCTGACAACCCAATGATCTCGTATCCCTATACGCGGTTGATGAATGCCAACCCTCGTGTGGACATGGCGGCAGGTCTTATCCTTTGCTCGCTGGAAACCGCTCGGAATGCAGGCGTTCCAGAGGAGAAACTCGTCTTCCTGCACTCCTCGACCGAAGCTAACGATAGCAACTTCGCATCCACTCGCATCGACTTCCACCGTTCGCCCGCTATACGTATTGCAGGAGGTCGCGCGCTCGATTTAGTGGGAAAAACAATCGCGGAGATCGACCATATAGATCTGTATAGCTGCTTTCCCTCCGCGGTGCAAGTTGCCATTACGGAGCTCGGCATTCCCGAGGACCGTACGCTCACAGTCACAGGGGGGCTCACGTTTGGGGGTGGACCGCTGAATAACTACGAGCTTCACGCGATTGCACGCATGGCCGAAGTCGTCCGTGAAGATCGTGGCTCTACGGGTCTCGTCAGCGCCAACGGTGGCTGGCTCGCCAATCACGCCTTCAGCATTTATTCTACTGAGCCTCCAACCGAGGGATTTCGTTACGAAAACCTACAGGTGCAGGTCGATGTCTTTCCGCTACGCGAAGCCGTGGTCGACTGGACAGGACCTGTTACTATTGAGGCCTATACCGTGTCGTATGAAGCTGGCAATGTGAGTATCGGTTATGCTGCCTGCCTCCTTGACGATGGTCGTCGCACCTGGGGAATAATAGGAGATACTGTTGTACTCGACGCGATGACCTGTGAGGAATTCTGTGGCCGAAGAGGCTACATCGATGGCAACGGCAAGCTTAGCCTGAGCTAGAATACACAGCCAAAGGTGAATGAACCAATATCATTTTTGAGATGGTTTTGTTCGTTCGGAATTTCAAAGTATCTTGGCGACAAGAGAGGTAAGTAGAGCACTTAATCAAGGAACCGCTGCTCGCACGACTTAGTAGCACAAATCCAGCTTCAAATTGAGATCCTTTCCTCTATTTGCACACCTCAAGGCTCATTTATTGCTCCATGCTTAGTCTATTGGAAGTTTTCCAGAAAAGCAGGAAAGTACTGGAAATGGCAATACTTACTATTAATTCACTAATGGTGCTAACCAAGTTTGAGTTACATGCATTTTCCTATGTTACAAGTATAGTTTGTACCCCATGCTAGCACAGGTGTTTAAACTGTTCAGAGTAATGCTTCGTTTGGTATCGGTTTTTGTGGTTGTTTTTGCAGTTAATAAATAGAGCCAATGGCCAAATTCGAACTGGCGACCGACGTTTTACGAATACTAACATATTCCGTTGAGACTGTCATGTCACGGTAATCGTGACGCGTTTTCGTGACAAAATATATGAAACTTATATCATGGATTATTTGGCAAATACAATTAATGCAATTATGGGAATACCAAAAGGGATCTCGTATTGACCGAGATATAGAACATATCAATCGCGAAACTGATAGGTCAAGACAATTTGGGCGGCAATTATGGACTTCAAGGGGTGTGTTGGGGTATAATTCGTAGCTGAGCCCCTGTAGCTCAGAGGATAGAGCAGCGGTTTCCTAAAATCAAGCCAGGCCTGCAAGTCTCAATCGCATTGAAGCGGGACGGAAAACTCACCAAAGGTATCGTCAAGGATATCCTGATCAGATCGTCCGCGCACCCACAAGGCATCAAGGTCCGACTCGAAAGCGGACAGGTGGGGCGAGTAAAAGAGATAGCTGACTGAGCCCTGGCTCTATCCCGCCCCAAGTGTGGAGGATGAGCCTTCTCTCACAAGAACACACCAGTACAGGATGACATGCCAGACAAACCGATCGCGGATCTGCTAGAAAGAGCCCTCTCGGCTCGTGATGCCCTGTTTGATGCCCAGCATCAGACAGCCTTCCGTCTGTTTAACGGCTTCACGGAGGGGCACTCCTTGCTGGTTATCGATCTCTACGCAAGCACCATCGTTCTGCACAACTACGCGTATTCTCCCTCAGAAGGCGAGGCGGCCGTTCACGCCGCACTTCAGCTCCTTCGAACCCGCCTCCCCTGGGTCCACACCATCGTTCTCAAGACGCGCAACGGATCGACCGAGAGTGAAAAACGAGGAACCGTAGTACATGGATCGACACCGGATCGGCGTGTGCTGGAGCACGGGATCTGGTACACCATTGACTTGCTCATGAACCGCGATGCCAGCTTCTACCTGGATACACGCCAGCTACGCCAATGGATAGCGGGACATCTCAAAGAAAAGACCGTGCTGAATACCTTTGCCTGTACCGGCAGCTTGGGCGTGGCGGCACAGGCTGGCGGGGCGGCGCGAGTGGTCCATCTCGACCGAAACCGTGCCTTCCTCAACCTGGCCAAGACGTCATATAGCCTCAACGGTTTCCCCGTCCGGAGGAGAGATTTTCAGACTGGCGATTTCTGGGCGCATGCCAGCCGACTGAAACGGTCCGGGGAATGGTTCGACTGTGTACTGCTCGATCCTCCCTTCTTTGCTGCAGGCATGAAAGGGACAGTCGATATGGTCAACAACAGCGTACGGCTAATCAACAAGGTCCGCCCGCTGATCAACGATGGCGGCTATCTGGTCGCCGTCAACAATGCGCTGTTCTTAAGCGGGAAGGATTACATCAGCATACTGGAATCACTGTGTGCCGATGGATACCTGCAGATTGAAGAGTTGATCACGGTCCCTGAGGATTTCACCGGATACTCCCAAACGCGCCTCCGGAGTCTACCCGTAGATCCGGCACCCTTCAACCACGCCACCAAGATCGCGGTCCTCCGGGTCCGGCGCAAGGCACAGCCTGCTGATGGCAGACCCATCGAAGGAGACACCCCCTGACCCATGGCCATCATGAGTGTTCAAAATGTAGAACTATCATTCGACGGCCCCCCGCTGTTTGACGGGATCAATCTTTCGGTTGAACGGGGCGAGAAGATCGCGCTGGTGGGACGAAACGGATCGGGCAAGTCGACACTGTTGCGATTGATCGAAGGCAGTCAGCAACCTGACAAGGGCGCCGTATCTATTCAGAAAGGAAGTCGGGCTGCCTTTCTAGCACAGGAAGTGCCGCAGGAGACTGCGGGGACCGTATACGAAGTGGTTGCCAGCGGTTTGAAAGAGCACTACGACTTGATAGCCCGGCATCACGCGATCAACAGCAGGCTCTCAACGGACAATACCCCTGCCCTGCTCCAGGAGTTGAACCAGATTCACAATTCGCTCGATGCGGTGGGAGGATGGGAGGTGCAGCAGCAGGTGGACAAAATCATTTCCCAGCTAGGGCTCGATGCCGATCTGGTTTTCAATACGCTTTCCGCCGGCCTCAAGCGCCAGGCGCTGCTGGGAAAGGCTCTGGCCGGAGAGCCGGACATCCTGTTGCTCGATGAGCCGACCAATCATATGGACATTGAGTCCATCAAACGGCTGGAAGAGTACCTGTTGCGGTTTTCGGGCACCGTGGTATTCGTGACCCATGACCGCATGTTCCTCCAAAAGCTGGCTAGCCGTATCGTGGAAATAGACCGTGGGAAGCTCTTCGATCAGTCATGCGATTACCAGACATTTTTGATTCGCCGGGAAGCCGCCTACGAGGCGGAGGAAGCCGAACAGGCGCTGTTCGACAAAAAACTGGCCAGAGAAGAGATCTGGGTCCGGCAGGGGATAAAGGCCAGACGGACTCGCAATGAGGGACGGGTTCGGGAACTGGAGAAGATGCGCCAGCAGCGCCGTGAACGACGGGACCGTATCGGAACGGTTAGGATGGAAGCCCATGAAGCGGACCGATCCGGCAAACTGGTATTGAAAGCCAGAGACATCAGCTTCATATACGGCGATACACCCATCATCAGCAATTTCTCCACCACTATCATGAAGGGCGACCGGGTCGGGATTCTGGGCCCCAACGGCAGCGGTAAGACCACTCTGTTACAAATTCTGCTGGGCAATCTCCAGCCAACATCCGGTAGTGTCCGGCTCGGAACCGGAATCAAGCTCAGCTATTTTGACCAGTTACGAGAGCAGCTCGATGACAGCAAGAGTGTTCGGGAAAACACCGTTGATGGCAATGACATCATTACCATCAACGGGAAAAACCGCCACATCATCGGCTATCTGAAGGACTTCCTCTTTTCCGCTGATCGGGCAAACTCCCCGGTGTCACTGCTCTCCGGCGGGGAACGGAATCGACTCCTGCTAGCCCGGCTCTTCACCCGGCCTTCGAACCTCCTGGTCCTCGATGAGCCAACCAATGACCTGGACACCGAAACCCTGGAACTGCTGGAAGATCTGCTGATGAAATACAAGGGAACCCTGCTTCTGGTTAGCCACGATCGCGCATTCATCAACAACGTGGTGACCAGCACCATCGTTTTTGAAGGCGATGGCCGGGTCAAAGAGTACGTCGGCGGGTACGATGACTGGCTGCAACAGCGCCCGCAGGAGGCACGCCCGGATAAAGCCGGGGCTGCAAAGAAAGGGCCCCCACCGGCACCCGTTCCAAAGACGAAAGCCGGATTCGGATACAGACATCAACGGGAACTGGAATCCCTCCCGCAGACAATTAATCTGCTGGAAAGTGAGCAGGAGGAACTGTTCCAGACCATGAGCGATCCAGACTTCTACAAAGGAGACAAAGCCGAGATCGTAGCCACCCAGCAGAGGCTGGAATCAGTCAAAGGGCTGTTGTCATCGGCGTACGACCGATGGGAAGAACTTGAGGAACTCAAAGACGGCAAGTGATATGTGGCTTGTTGCCCCTAACTCCAAAACCAGATATGGTTAACGCAGGCGCATCGCCTGTCCAGCAGATGCGGCGTGACCAAACGCGAAATCACACCGGAGAATATGAACGAAGACACACTCATCGCCACAGTCACATTCGGACTTGAAAAGATTGTCAAGAACGAAGTCATCACCCTTGATCTGATCCTCACATTGCCAGAAAACTCACCTTTTATCTGGACCACTTTTAGAGGGAAGATCAGCTAAAAAATAATGAGAAATACTCAAAAGAAAAGAGCTGACACTGTTGTTGTACTCGATTTTGAAACTACAGGTTTGTCGCCGAACCAAGGAAGTCGCGCCATTGAGATCGGTGCAGTGCTTATTGAGCAGGGTAAAGTCACAGACCGATTTCAGCAACTGATGAATCCAGGGTTTCGTATTAACCAGTTCATTGAAAACTACACCGGGATTACAAATCAAATGCTACGGAAAGCACCTCCTTGTGCTGAGGTGATGGAACAATTTGCTGACTTCATCGGAGACCATAATCTTGTAGCTCACAATGCCTCTTTCGATCGGCGTTTCTTGGATGCCGAGTTAGATTCTATTCATCGGGAATATACGGGTTCCTTTGCCTGCTCAATGCTTGTTGCGAGACGGATTTATCAGAATGCCCCCAATCACAGGCTCGGAAATTTGGTTAAATACAAGAACATCCCTACTGACGGAGTGTTTCACAGAGCTTTGGCCGATTCTGAGATGACTTCAAAACTCTGGCTTACGATGCTGGATGACATAGAGGATCGATACCAAATATCACCCATATCTTTTTCGCTCATGCAGCAATTGTCACGGAAATCTAAGGGGTCCGTTCACAGTTTCCTCAATCGTACGAACAAATGACGGCAGCTAACCTTTCTTGATGATTTCCATAAAACACCTGACATTAGCAACCTTTATAGTATTCAATACTGTACCAACCTTGAACACCTTGTGATCAAGGGCAACGAGATAACAGACGTATCTCAAATCTCCAACCCCACCAATATTATTTGGGCGGCATTTGGGCGGCAATTATGGACTTCGAGTGGCTAAGTGGGGTATAATTTGAAGCTGAAAGCCAACGTAGCTCAGGGGTAGAGCAGCGGTTTCGTAAACCGCCGGTCG
>JABMQN010000170.1 GCA_013203045.1 Chloroflexota bacterium | reverse complement strand
TCCGCCCTGCATGGCTTTGATATCATCGGTCATGTCCGGTGTGAGGAAGAAGGTCACTGCTTTATCATAGCGATGGAAGTATTCAGCCGCTGCCACTCCAAAAGCAGAGAATGCTGCAGCCCAGGGAACCGTGATGAGTTGCCCCATAGATAGACCACGGTCCAATCCCCAGGCATGAAGTGGGCCACTGCCGCCATAGACCAACATGGTGAACTCAGCCGGATTCAACCCTTTTGACAGAAGCATTCCATGTATATGCCCACACATATCAGAATGTAATAAATCCAGAACTTTACTGGAAACTTCATAGACATCCTGACCCAGTGGTTTAGCCATGCGCTCTTCGAGCATCTGCAACGCTCTCTTTTTGTTGAGCTTGGCTTTGCCACCAAGGAAATAGTCCTCATTGAGATACCCCAGAATAAGGTCGATATCTCCCACGGTAATATCCGGATGTGTGTAGCAAGTCCCTACTGCACTTCCTGCGCTTATCGGGCCAAGGGTAATCCGCTTTGTTGCCCCATCGACGTGTATTTCCGTACCGGTTCCGGCACCGATAGAATCAATACATACCATGGGCAATCTCAACCTGTGTCCGGCAAAATCGGGGGATTTGTTAACCGGGAGCAATCCCCCGGCAATTAATCCTGCATCGAAGGTAGTACCACCCAAATCGGCACAAATAATGCCGGATGAATCGAGGAATTCAGACATGAACTTGCCACCCAGCAAACCACCTGTCGGACCCGATACAATCGCTTCACACAGTTTAGGATATCGAACATTGGCCGCAGCTCCATAGGAAAGCAGGGTCATCAGATCATACTCAAATCCTTCTCCCTTGGCCGCTTCCTCCACTTTCATTAACTGCTTTCGTCCGATCTCCGAGATGTAGCACTGGAAGAGAAGTGTCTTCAGCCTTTCATTTTCACTGGCCACCGGGCAAATCTCGTGAGAAGCGACCACATGGACGTCCACACCACGCTTTTCGACGATTTCCCTGGCGATCTGGGCTGCTCTCGCCTCGTGCATGGGATTGGTATAAGACCCAATGGTGAGGATCCCGATTACCTCTACGCCATTGTCCAGCAGTTCGTTTGTGCCTGTGACTACATCCTTTTCCAGTAAAGGTATAAACGGAGTTCCCGGATACGTGTGGTGCTGCATGTAATAGCTGCCTACACCCATCCTCTCCTGAATTTCTTTAATGTTCTGTGGTTCAACCAGCCACGGCGTATGCTCGTGCAATTGCTGATGCAGGATATCCTCGTAGCTTTGGCCAATCCAGGTGAGGCCCCTCTCCATTATGGGTAAATGAGCAAATCCACGAGTGATAAGCAATCCTACCTTGCTCCCTCTCCGGGTAAGGAGAGCGTTGAGCATCGAGGTGCCTGTATATGTGGACGATAACGCTTGCTGATGAAGATCATTTGAGGTCATTCCCCATGAATCAGCAGCATCGGCAACCGATTCCAGATAGCTCAAAGACTCGTTCTGGTGATTGGTAAGGGATTTACCCAGTATGAATTTTCCTTCCTTATCCACTGCGAAGGTGTCTGTCATGGTGCCACCGGCATCCAGAGCTATCAGATACTGTTTCTCTGCCATTTTGTTCCTCCTTTGAATAGCTGTCAGTAATCAGCCATTAGCGGTCGGTTGTCGGTAGAGACGCCCCACCGGGGCGTCTAAAACACTTTCCATTTTGATTTTTGCATTCCCCGACCCCTGACCCCTCAAGACGTGCCACCGGCAACGTCTCTACATCCTGATCCCTGACCTTTATTTATCCCCTGACCCATTCAGCAGGTTTTTCTAAGGTCTTATCCTGAAACCAGTCTGGACTTTCGTCCGGTAACGGCTGCCCCAGCCACTCGCCATAGAAAGAATCCAGGTCTGGCAGCATTTCGAACACCGGTGGATAACCCGCAGGCACTACTTCTACTCCCAGTAATGCATAGCACCCCGGACAATAAAACTCCCTCATCTGCACCAACTCCGTATTGTGCCGCGCTTCCGGGATGGTGACAACTTCGCCAATTTCTTCGTTCGTCTTGCGGACATACACCTGGCACCCGAGTTTCCAGTTGATGCGGTAGTCACCAAATTCATGCCCACAATCGCACTTGGTTACCCTGCCACCACCCTCTTTTGCCACGATATAAAGGTGATCTGAAATGCGGAGCAGTATCTTATCATTCCACGGCACTCTCTCTTGCAGGACTTCAAGGTATTTCCAGAACCTATCGGAGTCCTTTGGAGAAAGGCGAATTGCTTTTTTCACCTCTTCCCAGTGAAGTGTTCCCTCTACCAACCGTTTAAGATTATCTTTGCTAAAGCGATCATCTCGTTCCATGATTCCCCCTTTCTCCTAGAAAGTGTACTCCTCAGGCAACTGCCACATCCCCATGAACTCATTGCGGAATTTCTCGTATTTACAATTATCTACGAACATGGCATGCATGTCCTCATGCCATTTTTTATCTATCACAACCTGTCGTTCCTGCTTCCACCATTCCTTGGCATCTACGGATCGCTCTTTGCGCCGATTGCGCATCTGTTCTCTCAAAGCATCACTTGCCTGAGAATCCACTTTGCCGGAATCGTCTGTGACCGTTCCGTAAACAGTCTTGGCACATTCCGGCGAAATCCACCCGTATTTCACATCCTTCTCTATCAATCCATAGTCCCTTTCCAGAGCATCACCCCATCCACCCATAGAACCTGAAGTGCTGGCAAACAAGTCACCATCACCACACGGGATACTAGGGGTAGGACAGTTAAAGAGTTCCATATTCCCAACCTTCAAGGTACCATCGTCGATCATCTGCCTCATTTCGACGAAGTCCCGAGGATAGTGTCCACCCTGATCAATGACCTCCCGAATATTAGTATCATGAGCATAGATGATGACGTCATTAGACCTCGGATAACCACCGCACATTCCGAGTGCAGCCCCACCCATTCCGCTGGTTCCGGAAAACGTGGCTATTATTAATGCCTGCCCCGGTTGATTTATCATCTGCATCATACCGATCTCCAACCCACTCCTGTACTTGCCATGCCCACAAAAATCGGTGATCATATTTCTGCCAATATTCAACTGTGTCGGTTGCAGGAATTCAGATAGCTCGACTTCACCCTGGTCGGGTTCCGGATTGGGACCACACCAGGCAGCTTCAAAACCATCAGCAAAAGCTTTACCTCCCTGACCCCAACACGTAATGAGCGCCATATCACCACCGGCCCATTGGAAACCATCACCCAACATGCCCTGTACGCCGTAGCCACAGCCAGCACCATCCTGCGGGTACGTCTCTTCGAGGAAGCCCCTGGAAAAATAGGCGTAGCTCAGACAGCGAAGATAATGGTAAGCAACAGCACCCACCTCCGCCAGACCCATCACTGTAGCGGCCCAGGGATTTTGAGGATTGAACATGCTTCCCGGTGGCAAATTCCAGTCTGTCATGTACTGCAGAGCTGTATTCAGGGTCTCAGTGTAAGCAAACATGGGCCAGATGCCCAGCGAGGTTAACATTCTCACTGCGGATGGATATGCGTTGCAGTGAAATTCGCCTTCACTGGTCAGGCCTTCCATATCTGTGAACAATGTACCGTCAGTGCGAACAGTAAGTTCTGCGGGTTTGTGTAGAATCCAGTTTCTATTGGAAGCTGGCCATAGCCTCCCCAGATTGTCTTTATAATCGACAGATTTGAACTGAAGCCAATTGTAGTGACCCGGCACTGCCATGGTCTTAAGACGATTTATCATGAGCCGGCGCTCCCGCTCGATAATCTCTTTCATAGCCTGCCGATAGTAATCAACACCAAACTCCTCGATTACCTCTTGAATCATATGGTGCAGGCTCACAATCCCCGCCGCTCTCATTTTGTCATCGAGTACATTGAACATCTCTGTCCTGGTCCGCCGCTTCCAATGCAG
The DNA here is from genome assembly GCA_013203045.1 of Chloroflexota bacterium. Classification (GTDB taxonomy): domain Bacteria; phylum Chloroflexota; class Dehalococcoidia; order SZUA-161; family SpSt-899; genus JABMQN01. The sequence continues at coordinate 4,814 of JABMQN010000170.1, read as the reverse complement.
GTCCCACCATTTTTCCTGCTTGAAATTATGACCTGTTTTGGTCGGCGGATAGGTAAATCCATCGGTGAACACACTGGGCGAAATAGTGCCAAGGCCACCCGGCTGGATACCTCCCACATCAACAATATGATTTAATCCCACCGTCCAGCCGACCAATTCATTCTCATGGTAAATCGGCAGAAATGTATAGCAGTCTGCATTATGAGCAGGACCATAGAGCGCATCGTTCACGGAGAAGATGTCTCCAGGGTTAATACCGGGATCATCTTCAAAATTGAGTTCCGCAATGCTTTTTATGATATACGGCATGCACTGGATATGCCCGGCCAGCCCATACGAGGTCGAAATAACATCGCCCTCTGCATTAGCCAGCATGAATAGCAACTCACCCTGAATAATGGACATAGGATTAGCCGATATCAACTTGGCCGTCTCTCTCGCGTTTATACATGAGGCTACTAACCTCATCTGAAAACGCATAAACTTGGCAGGATCTTCATCGAGTAACGAGAGCTCTTTCAGACCATACGCATACCCGGATTCCTTGAAAGATGTGTCTCGTTGGTCAACAACTTCGGCGAGAGTTTTTCCTTGATAACAGATGCCCATCATACCTCCTTTTCATTCCTGATTTACTGGGATTCGCATATTCGAATCAGCCTTTCACAGGTTTTTAACGTGTATATATATTACGGCTATACCGTACCGCATTTAAGGAATATTGGCTGCAGGTCTTTGTGGATAGAATCATGATTCGGGGATTGGATAAAAATCGTGGAAATTTGCCCTTCGGCGGGATTCTATCACTCGATAAAAAGCGCTGTCAAGCAAAATAACCGTATATTTACTGAATCTTTATAAAAAACCGCCTTTTTCTACAAAAATAAACGGAATCACTCAAAAAACTAGTGAATTATTGCCGAAGGCCCGGTAACGCTCTCCGGAATATGTTCCGGCGGTCTCACCAGTTCCATGGTAATCGATCCCGGTATGCATGAAAGTTCGCAAACGCCACAACCAACACATTTATCAGCATCAAGAACGGCTTTCATCTCCCCGCCAACTGGCTTCATATATATGGCACCGAAGTGACAGCGAGTCACACAATGTCTGCAACCATTACAGGTCTCTGCATTGATTTTAGCCTCAAATCGACTATACGCAAGAACGTCTGGCACTTTCTGCAATCGAAGGAGCGGGTCCAAAACCAGGCAGCAATCACCGCAACAGAAACAAATGAACTCGAGGTTATCCATTATGGAAACGTTGGTTACAGTAGGCACCAATCCCGATCCCACAGCTTGCAGAGCCACAGAGACAGCCTCGTCTGTAGAGACTTTCCTGCCCCCATTTCGGAACAGGTCATATTCCGCTCTGCGTTTGAACTGCATGCAAACATCTACCGGATGATGGCACTTTTTCGCTCCGACACGGCAGCAGCAGTTACGCACGCTGATAAGGTCACGGTTCGCTTCGATAATTTCCGTCATGCTTTCATAAGCCAGTAGTTTGATATCCGGTGAGATCGATTTCTCAGCCGGGATAACCCGGAGGACTTTGAGCCCATAGCTGGCAAGACCTTCCCCAATTTCTCGCCACCATTGCTTCCCCTCATAAAGAGCCATCCATAGTTTTTCCATCCCTTCCGGGATATACTGAGGCGCGCTGGCAAGGATGTTATCATGCAGGGTTCCCAGATCACGAGGATACCGATACCCTTTTCTCGATCTGACAATAACCCCTTTCTGTGCCAGATCCTTTATTTTACCTTCGACGGCTTGCTCGGTCATACTGAGTTTTGCAGCTACATCCGCAGGGAGTGCAGGCAACTCCAGAATGAACTGAGCTTCTTCATCAGACATGGCACATTCCAGAATCCTGTGCAATTCTTCTGATTCCGGTTTCCCGTTCTTTTCGGCTAACTGAACTATGAATTCACTTCTGGCCATGGTCTCCTTTCCTCCTCACGGATGTGCTCAAGATGCAGATCCCTCACTCCACCTCGGATGTGATAGCGAACATGTTTTTCGTAAGTTCGAGGCTGGGAATATCACCTCTATCCCATGTTTCCTCGAAGATACTCTGGTAGCCCGTGGAACTTATCTTCCACTCCCCATCTACTTTGACATACTCATCGTAATAGATAGCTCCGGAATGCATCCCTGTACTTCCCTGCGTATCAATCATGTAAAAACGGGCTGACCATATGCCAGTCGCGCTGTTGGTATTTTGTATCTCGATTTCGGGATGATGCCCATGATGAATCCCAAAGAAAGTTTCCCGGCCTAGTCCTGCCCTCAGAAACTGTATGATGGACTTTCTGCCCTGCAATTGGAACGCCCCATCGGTAAAAGATGTTACAGCATCTTCGGCGAAGCATTCAGCCAGATCATCCCACAATTTGCTGTCCAGACAGCGGAAATACTTATGCTTCAACGCCTTGATCGACTCGATATCCTGCAACGATTGAAAGTCAGCCACGACCTGCCCTTATGCCATCGTATACATCACACCCTACTCAGGATTCGGAAGTGCATGCATGCTCTTTGTGACCTTCAGACTTGGGATATCTCCCCTGTTCCATATCTCCTCGAATACCCGATCGTAACCGGTCGACTTGATCTTCCACTCCCCGTTCACCTTGACATATTCATCGTGATAAAAGGCAGCTCCATGCAGGGACATATTCAAGTCGGTCATGATTACGTAGTCTTCCAGCGCCCATGTGCCTGTGGCAGTGGTATCACTGGTCAATTCGATCTCAGGATGATGCCCGTGATGCATACTGAGCATATTGGGGTTAAGGCCTTCCCTGAGGAAGTTTATTATTGCATCTACGCCCTGGTAGCTGTACTCCCCACTTGAGAAACTTGTTGTCGCATCGGGAATGAAGCATTCCGCCAGCTCATCCCACATCTTGCTATCAACGCAACGAAGATATTTATACTTGAGTCTTTTGATCGCTTCGATTTCCTCCAGGTGATGTGTCATGAAGACCTCCTTTTATAGGTGTTTGAGGCAGCGAAAGTATGCTTTCTCACGTTTGTTTGAATTATATCATCAATTCCCGTAAAGGCAACCATGACAGTCTATTTAGAACAATAGTAATAATGATTAAGTGGCATATTTTTCATCATGGTCATATTTACTCATATTTTTAGCGATATTGTATCAGAGGGTGAAATACATTCGAGGTAGTGAAAACTGGAGAGTGCTCTTTCTTGCTTCTGAAGCAGGAGGTTATACTGCAGGGGCAATGTGATGGTTGATGGAGGAGATTAAAGACGAAGTGGTATCGATCAATGATAAAAAAGCAGGCAAACTGAAGATCATAAAGTTAACTGGGAAGGTGGTTTTCCTGGGTATCCTGTTCTATCGGCAGGCTAAAACTGAAATTTGAACCTTTTCCTGGTTCACTTTCTCCCCATATCCGACCGCTGTGTTGTTCCACGATCCCTTTGCATATTGCTAAACCTAATCCTGTGCCACCTCTTCGACGGGCAACACCGCTTTCCAGACGATAGAACCTATCGAAAACCTTGTCAGCGTGCTCTGCCGAGATGCCGACTCCCTGGTCCGTCACACTGACTACAATCTCGTTGTCAATGTTGTGAATTTCTAAACTAATCTGTGTGCCCGGCTCAGAATATGAAGCAGCATTGGAGACTAAATTGATAATGACCTGGCCAAAGCGCACCTCATCAACTTTAAAGACAGGTAGATTGGGGGTTATATGGACCTTAAATTGGTGATTCTGCGTTAGATCACTCAACTGGTCCTTAAGCTGTTTCACGATGAACGAGATCATGGTTTCCTGCTTATCCAACTTCATCATGCCTGCTTCCAATTGAGACATATCTAAAAGATCATCTACAATATGAGCAAGCCTGTCTGATGCCTGATCAATTGCCCGAATAAAATCCTTCTGCGTCTCCTGATCCCACTCTATATCAGGTTGCACCAGACTACTTGCCATTCCCTTGATAGAGGTCAATGGTGTGCGCAGTTCGTGGGATATACTGGCAAGAAGCGCTGTCCTCAAGCTGTCCAGCTCTTCCAGAGCCCTGGCTCGGGCTATGTTCTCTTCCGCCAGTTTTCGCTCAGTGATGTCTCTTATGATGGCAAGGCAACCTTTTTGCCCACCGTTTCTTTGAACGGTACTGGTACTGGCTTCAACATAAACTGAACTTCCATCCTTACGTTTGACAATTGGGCATTATGCAAGTTCACATGGAGATGAAAAATGATACAGTCAACAATCAACGAAATTAGGGACAAGGATTCAATCTTCAGATTGAAAAAATGGCGAAAAACAACCCTGGTAACTATTTTAGTTTCTGGAACCTGTCACTTCTTGTCCTTTATTGGGCTAGCAATCTACGCTGTCTTCTTTGACTCTTGTGACGGTTCTTATGAATGCGGTTGGTCATTATTCGCTGCTCTAGCAGCCATATTTCTCGCATTTTTGTCAATTATACTGTTTGCAACAATTGCTGGCATCTTTCGGAAATGGCCTATTTTAGGCGCGCTACTATGTTATGTGACCGCTATCCTACTGTCTTATCTAAGCGTTATTTGGATGCAGGAAGACACGTTTCCATTGTTTTTACCTGCCGCTGTACTATTTGTTGTCATTGGTATCATGAATACTCAAACCGCTAAAATAAAACTGGATTTAAACCGTTCTTATTAAATACATTTGGCGATATGAGTTTGTGATCAGAGTAGTCCACGATTTCATATAATCAACTGATTCAGCAACGAATGCAATCCCTCACCCCTGGCACGAACCACTGTCCGTGCAGAATGTGATT
>JABMQN010000169.1 GCA_013203045.1 Chloroflexota bacterium | reverse complement strand
ACCTACTGATTAAGAGTCAGTTGCTCTGCCAATTGAGCTAGCGGCCCACAGCTTCAAATTATACCCTATTTGTCCCCCTTCGTCTACAAAAGTGTGACATTTTCGTGCCCAACTGGTTCCAACACCTTATTTCCAAGGGCCTGTTCAAATGCTTCCGCTGCCATTTCCTGCATTCCGGGTAAGACGTGGCTGTATATATCCAAGGTGATATTGATACTGGCATGCCCCAATCGCTCAGACACTACTTTGGGATGTACTCCCTCTTTAAGCATTAACGTGGCATGGGTATGTCTCAGGTCATGGAATCGCATATGGGGTAATCCCGCCGATTCCAGAGCGCGGCTGAAGGTATGGGTCACAGTATCTGGTGACAGTGGTTCCCCCACCGAATTGCAGAGGACCAAGGATGATTCATCCCATTCCAGGTTATGTGATTCACATTCAGATTTTCGCTTGAGCTTTAAGTCGATTAGGAGCCGTGTGGCACTTGCTGGCAGGCTTATCATGCGACGTGAATAAGCCGTTTTAGGCTCAGATATGACCACACCATTACCTTTGATGCGAATCGCCGTCTGATTCACGGATATCGTGGCTTTTGAGAGGTCCACATCACGCCATCTAAGCCCTAATAGCTCGCCCTTGCGTAATCCTGTGTAAATGGCTAGAAAGAACACGGGCCAAAGCGGTGATTCCTGTGTTACGTTAAGGAATGTTTGGACTTCATCCGTATCCATTACTCGCATCTCTTTGCGCCTTATGCTGGGTACGTCGACCACATCACAGACGTTACGTCCAAGCATCTCCATTCTCACTGCATGTTTTAAGGCTTGACTGAGGACCCTATGGGCGTATTGCACACTACGAGCAGACAAACCCTCTCCAGCCATGTAGCTATGAAGTTCTTCGACGTGGTGAGGAGTAAGCTTCCCAATTGGAATATGGCCAAGTCTTGGTGTCAAATAGCGCCTTATTATGCCCTCATAATCCAGAATGGTCTTTGGGGAAACCTTGGACTCCTTCCGCTGAAGCCAATCCTGAAGATACTCTGCAAGTGTCTGCTTTGCGAGCGTTATTGGTATTCCGTTATCCACTGCCGATAGCAGTTCTCTCAGTTTACGTTGAGCATCTGACTTGCCACCCTGCACAGTTACGGTCTTCCGTCTTCGTTTTCCGTTTTCATCCCTTCCAGTGTCGATGAAGAGACGCCATGAATCCTTGCTTTGCTTCTGAATACTACCTCTCATATTGCTCCTTTTCCTGTCGGCGTGTTATCATTGTTTCCCCTGTCCCGCTGGTAAGCTATGCCCAGGTGAAACATTTTTTCCGCTAATCCGTAGGGTGTAGACGTCTTTACCGCTACTTCGACACAAGTGCTTAATCCGCTCTTGTCCAGTTCATCAAGGGAAGGTATATCACCCCTTTTTACATTATGGAATAGACGGTCCCAATAGAACATTTGCCGAAGTTGGCCGGGATATTTCTCTGTGGCACCCCCACGCTCCAACACATTTGCAGAATACGTATCGGCTTCCATTTCCGCTTGAGTGATTCCTTGTGATTCCTTGACGGTTGCTATCCTTCCCGCATCGTATCCAGAACTAAACATACAAATGTCATTATCTACATCACCCATAATATACGGGGGTTTGCGGTTGTCTTTGAGTTCGTTGATTAGCCCAATAATATGATGTTTGGTTATTCGTCTTTTGTACGAGTCTTCAAAACCCCCAATGTTATCTAGGGCAAACTCAACTAGGTTTGGGTCTGCGGGTTCTTTATGATCATATCCGCTCATATCTGTACGGGTTACGGAGTCTATCCCTTGAGTTTTAACCCGTTCCATTAGTTCCTCTCGCGATAACTTCCTGCTTGCTACGTCTTGAGGGATTTCCTCAAAGTCTCCCATGTCCAGAGTGTTAAGGAACTGGTCAACGGACTCTGTGGGTAGTATTGCTAACGGGTCTGGGTTTTCAACAGTGGCCAGTGTTTCTTTTGGTTCCTGTGGTTCCCTTGGCTCTGGCACCCCCACCATTGGATTCTCCATTATGATACCTTCCCCCGTTGCCCAATCAAACAACACCTTTAATGCCCGATAGTAGGCTCTCACAGTTACGCCTATCGTGGGGGGTTTTTCTTCTAGGTCTGAGATAAAGCCTTGTATATCCTTTGATTCTATCTCGCTTCCCCCGTCCCTGTAGCCGTTTAGCCATTCCAGAAATACGTTATACCTTGTCCAATACCACTCCCTTGACGTTGGGCTTATGCCCTTTTCCCTCTCCATGTATTGCAGATAGGCTTCTATGATTTCCTTTACTCTTAGTGATGTGATGTTTAGAGGGGTGGTCATTTAAGCACCCCCCAAGTTCCACAGTGGGTTTCCCTGGGAATCAAGCAATAGTTTGTATGTATGGGTATGTTGTGGGTTACTACTGGGCAATCTGTCTGCCGGCGAGTGCTTGCGTTGTTCTTGTAAGGCGCGTCTTTGACTTGCGAATCGTGTGTAGTGTTGGGTTGTCCTGATTTCGCTATGTCCAAGTGATGTTTGTACGATTGAAGTATCCATACCGTCAAGCATTACTTCACAAGCGTAGGAATATCTCAGCATATGAAGTTTCCTTCGGGGTACGTTGGCCAGTTCGCAAGCCTTTTGAACCATCCAATACAGGCCAGCCATAGACATTTGCTTCCCGTCCCTGCTTGAGAATAGATACTTGTTCTGTGGTCTGGTTTCCAAGTGTCTGATTAGTGTTTCGTGAACCCTGTCCCCAAAGGACACATATCTCTCTTTATTCCCCTTTTCAAGCACCCGGATTATGTGTTGAGTCATGTCTATATCATCGGGATACTTGATACCTCGGCAACCCCCGCTCCTGATTCCCGTATCAAACAGGAGTAGGATAATCGCCACGTCCCTATTGATGAACCACTGATCAAGGGCCTGCAGGTCATTCTCTATCCCGTAGATCATCCGGTCTATTTCATCGGGGGTAAATGGCATCGTGGCCTTGTCTCCGATTCTAGGGAGTGCCACTCTTTTCAACGGGTTGACGTCAATCAACTCTTCGTCTATTGCCCAATTGAAGATTGCACTCAAGGCGCGGTAGTCCCCCCTCACGGTCTCGTCTGAATACTTTCCCCCTTTGCGATACGCAAAATAAGAGCGCATGGCCAAAGCGTCTAGGCTTGGATAACTCCCTTCGTTGCTGTCAATCCATGTGGTGAATTGCTTCCACCTTGCCCGATACCATCTTTTCGTTTCTGGGGCAAGGTCTGCCAATTCCAGGTAGCCTTGATACTCTTTCCCCAGTTGTTCAACTTGCTGCGATATGGTGATTTCTGAGGCGGTTAATGCTTTTGAATCGGTCATGTTACCCCCTTAACATATAATACCAATACAATACCTAAATAATACCATAATGTCAATCCATACGCGGTATTACTGCGTACTCATTTCTCATTGGGAATGGTATAATCTACCAACAATGGCAACACTTAAAGAATTACGGAAAAAGAGGGTATTAAGTCAGCGCGATCTGGCTGACATATCAGGGGTTTCGCATGCAACTATCAATCGGCTAGAAAACGGCCTACAGGAGCCGAGATTTAAAACCATCCGCAAACTAGCTAAAGCCCTCAAGGTGAAGCCAAACGAGATTGAGTTCTGATTTATATACTGATCCCCTTTGTAGACAAATACGCGTCGCGTTTTAGCGACATGACAAACCATATTAAGTGTGATAGCATGGTCCAGATGTGTTGACTCTATATACCCACGGTTTTACCTACTCAATCGTAACTTGGAAGGGGGAACCATGAAACGATTGGCCTTAATCCTCAGCATACTGCTTCTATTCCTCTCTATAAACTGTTCTGATTCCTCAGATGACCAAGAAAAGGAAGAGATAACCGTATTCACGTGTCAAGTTCTGGTAATTGAATATAAAAGGGATTTATTGCTTCAATCTTTTTCAGATAATAACACATGGTTCGCTAATTATTTATATCGTGAAGTAGGGGTTGATTTGACTAATGGTAGCCATCTGCCCAGTGTAACAGTTCTAAAAAGAGAGCTTGAGTTACTATACTGTCCAGCGCAACTGTATGAAATCAAAAGCGGGCTTGTGGAAGTCTATCGAATAGAAATTGAAGATGCTGCGGGTTTTAATGCAAGCGTAAACCAATACAACGTAAATGAATCAGATTGGGGTGCTGAAAGCCCCTGGTATCAAGCGCAGTTACTGAGGCGTGACTTATATATTCTATGGGAAAAGACACTTGCAAAGTACGGCCTGTCGCTTCAGTCAGTTTCTGATGAGTGTACTATTATGTGGTAGGTTTAACCTTCTGCTGTTTTTGTTTCTATCCAGAGATCAGACCGTGATCGGATAGGGCGTGTACATGGAGATAGAATATCACTTCTGAGGCTCTTATAGCCCCTCTACAGCTACGGTTATCACACGAATGAAGTCCACCATGACCAATCCCTTGCCCTAGCACCCTTTCCTGCTCAGTTCTCTTGGCTACAGCGGTTCTGGCGGAATTGGGGGCATTTTCGAGGGGCGGCCCGTAACCCTTTTTGTTTTTCCTAACTCCGCGAGCACCCTATATATACATATCAGGTTTCTAAATCTGGCCTATCCCCCCCTCGATATCCCGAACATGCCCAACCACATACAAACTAGCTTCCCGCTCTCAAACCACGACGCTACCCCGCATGTTCATGCATTTTATAGAGCGGCGCCTATCAGTCTTCAACTGGCTGGAATCTACTTCCCAATGTGTTTCGACCAGAGGGCAAGGTTGTCTGATACCTTTTCACCAAAGGCGCCTCCAACAACTCCGAAGCCCTCCAAACAATAGCCTGCTTCGATAGCATAGTCGACGAAAGTGTCCTCGTGCCTGAATTCCGAAAGCTTTTTTGAATCACCTTTGATAAGAAAGAATCCGTTCAAGTCTCCGCCGTGGTGGTTTAAGATCACTGGCTCGAAGTTTTCAATTTTACCTTCTGACTGCGAATTGGCGTAATACTCCGTCACTCTCTGAAACAAATCCATAGCTTGTTGCTCCCGACCAGGAACGGGTCGCTTCCATCCTATTAACAGTACTCCGTTTGCCATTGGTACCTCCTAGTAAGATTTGTCCGTTTTAATTGAGCAAATCCATTGTACGCTTGTTGTGGGCAAATGCAATATGTTAAACGTCTGATTTCATCTGAAAAATGATTGACTTCTTTATCGCTTGGGTATAACATGAGTCGCCTACTCATTTTGGGGAGTGTGGGAACATGGGAATTGCGATTGATAATGCCACTAAATCAATAACAATATATTGTGATAAGGATTTCCGTTGCTTGATCGATCCAAGCATCTGTTGCGATGTTGTGAGTGCAACCCCGAACCCAGCGTTCCGTGTTAGGTACATGCATGGTTATCGATGCCCGTATATGGTTTATTCCGAGGAACTCGCTGCATGCAAATGCCTCGTAAGGCAAGAGATTTATAATCGCTATAAAGTATAGTGTTCATCCCCCAAAATCCTGAAAAATGTGGATGTGTAACCTCCCTGAAGATGGGACCCTTTTTTACCCAAAGGTGTATACCCCACACTTATATGTCCTCGTAGTAAAAATTCATCTTAAAAACCCGTATTTCCCACAATTGACAAACTACTTCATAATGCTATAATCTGTGCATCTGAAAGCCGCCGACGTTGAGGGACTGCAGTAGGGGGGTCTCCAGGGATTTGAGGTGCCTTTCAGATACTTTCAGTTGGGGAGGGTCAGATAACCAAGGTCTGGCCCTCCTCTTTTTGTAAGGCCAGTTTATTTTGAGTCTAAGATTCACGGACTAAGCCTTCCTCATTACCAAGGCAGGGGGCTATATTATAACTCTACCTCATTAATCTATCTAAGGATGACCTTTCATTCCTTCGATTGGCAAACTCTTCAAATGTCATCTGTTCCCCCTTAATAGTTCCAGAAATGTGTCTTTCTTTTTCTTCTTGAAAGCATTACCTACAGGACGCGGCCCGGTCGAAAATGAGGTGTATTTCCGCATCTGCCACGCTCCGCCTACTGCCATAGGGTAATCGTCGTGACTCCCCTGTATCGCCTCGATCCTCCCGTTCTTCTCAGGATTCCTGATACAGTCAAAGAACTGCCCTAATCCTCTCTCGCTGGGAATAGTAACCAGTCTGTCACCAATCCCCGCTATCAGTTCCCCGAAAAGAACAATCCTGCTTCTGTCCGTATGCCAACCGGGAGTCTTCCCGTCTAACGTAACTTTCCCCGCCTTTTGCCACTCCCTCATAAAGAGATTTTTATACCCCATGTCGTGAGCGCGGAGAATAACTATCGCTCCCCAGTCGTTGTCCTCAATCCCCCATAGAGGCTCTTTGTATAACTTCAATAATTCAACCGATTGATACGCTAGTTCTTCAGGGGAAATTACATTACTGTGGATATCCGCAACCACATACCCCGTCACAGCGTCCAGAACCACCGTTACAGCGTCATCCTGTCCTACACCATGAGAAGTGTCCGTAAAGGCCACATACGTCTTTCCAACAGAGTATTTCTGCCAGATATTGATAGGCCCGATAGTCTCAACGGGGGCCCTACAGTCCAACTTCATGTCATTAAGGGATTTGAAGTCAAACGCTGCCAAAGCCTGTGAGGGGCTTAACGCCTCTTCAAGTGTCCTTGGGTACTCCTGTTCCATGTAGGCTTCAGGAGTCAACCCGCTAGCCGCAAGCACATCTGACGGGATGTCTCTTTTGACCCTTTCGTACCATTCCTGATTCCTGCCAGGTCTGGCATCCCACGGAATGAAATGGGGTTTTAAATTATTCCTTCCCGCTAAAGCGTCTTTGAAAAGAGCCTTGAAAAGAGTAATCGCCTTCTTCTTGTCATTGGTAGACCCGATAACCAAATGCCCACCCGCGTCTACAGTGGGTTTCGCCGCTACCCAGTTCGCTTCTGCATACGGATGAAACGCATGTTCATCAAAAGAAAGTTTCGTGGCAGTAATACCGCGACCCGCTTTCTCTGTCGAAGGCATAGCCCGTATCTCCGAACCAGTCGTTTTGTAAATCATCGACTGTGAAGCATCAGACTTCAATTCAAGTTGTAAATGTGGCGGTAAATGGTCCCGTATGAACTTGCATTTCTCTACAACATCTTTCGCTTCCTGTTCCCCCTGAGAGAAAGTAGGTATCATGCTGGAATTGTGGAACTGAGCCAACCATACATCATGCGCCGCGTCTAACCATGTATAACCAACCTGACGGGACTTGCACGTTATCGTATCTATAAAAGAACCCCAATCGGTTGCTAACTTGACCAAATGGGGCCAATCCTCCAGGGCAACGGTCTGCATGGTCGTGGAGTCTTTGATATAGACAAAGTGCTTATCTTCCCCTAACCTCTTAGGCCATAAGAAATACAGAAAGCTTGCCTTGCACTTGATTAAATCCTGTACTTCAGGAGCAATATGTAAAGACTCTTTTTTTGTTTTTGGCTTTGATTTTGTTTTCATTTCGTTTTAACTCCTTTTCGTTACTCGTTTGTTGAAAGGTTATCCACATTGGGGAATCAGTTCTCAAAAGCCTTTTATAGGGTTTCAAGAATTTTGCGAGAGGTCATATATATATATAGGGGTTTCTGAATCTGGAGCACCCCCCCCTTCGGCATCCTGGGCGTAGGCAAAGGATATCGACCCTTATGACACTAGGGTCGGACTATATTCGTTAGGTAAAGTTATTGTAGACTCAGTTATAGCTAATACAGGTTAGGTAAGCGTTTGCCTATGGTGTTATTGTCAAGTAATAGTGGTACCAGAGGGGTACTACGGGGTGGTGCCTGGGGATTCTTTACCTACCACATCCAAGTCATTGAGCACCTTCATAATGTCATCACCAGTGATCCCTAGATCGCCCTTGACGTTCTGGTTTATCGTTTCGGTCTTACTCCAATTACCTTTGTCCCTACGCTCAAGGAACGTTGCCCACTTTGCCCACTCGTTCGGTTTTGCGCCCTTCCACTTCTTTACCACATCTGCGATGGCTTCAGCTTCGGCCTTTTTTACTACGTGGAAGAACTCGACGTATAACAGACTAAATGAAGGGTGACTGGGATCGCTTCTCGACATCCAATTATAGTAAGTCTTCTTATCAATCCCACACGCCTGACAGGCTGTCTCTATATAATTGCCATCTTTTATGTATCCTACGATCTTTGTTTGTAACTCAGGGGTTAATTTAGTTGGTCTTGCCATTAGTTGTTTCTCCTTGTTGTAATTTTCCTTCCCATCGGTCCGTCCACTACCATTTCGGACAAGCTTCCCACGGTACCTCCTTTTGATGTCCACAGATTTCACATTTACATTTCCAGAAATCACAGTCTGAGAGGCATCCATCAATGATGTCTAATCCGAATCTTCTTCCTACTCGGACTAGGTAACCTCTGATTTTGCAATTTGAACACATTTCTCTTTTGAGTTCGCCTATCATTTTTCTCCTTAATACCTATTTATGATTTCGGTTCTTTATGCCAATTGTTTGTGACAATGAATTTACAGCCAGACACAATCTTGAAAGCTAACTTCATACCGTTGGGGTTTTCCTCGTGGTTGACCCAGTTCTTACACTTCTGAATCGTTACCTCTCCATGATCCATACTGAGGTATAACCGGGGTTTCTCCAGTCCGAAATCACCACCGCGTCCAAGTTCAGCCCCGCGCTTCTTTTGGAGTGCCACCATTGCAATTCCACTGTCCAACCGATCATGTATCTGTCGCATATGGTCCGCTATGGCGTAGAAATCCCCGGCGATCTCAAGATAGTCGATAATATTGATGCAGTCCGGGCGAATCACATCCGCAAAGTTGTTGGAGCGTTCCTCAACTGTTAGATTCCAGTCTTTCAAGTCAATATCATTGAAGTTCTCTATGCGGCTGGCCAGTTCTTCCGGGCCCATCTCGGAACTCTGGTAGATAATAGGGAAGTCATACATATTCATCCGTGCAAAGTTCAATAGAAATCCTGTTTTGCCAGCGTCGGCTGCTCCAGCTATGGCAATGATATTGCCTGGGTATGTATTGAAATATTGCTCAATGCCGAAGGGGTAATGCACAGCCAACGGTTTGCGCCCGCCAGCGGACTTGAAATCAATCAGCCTAACCTCCACGTTGACGTGGCGAAAGAGCTTGTTATCCCGTGGGTGAGACTCAATAATGCCATCATCCTTGAGCCGCTTCATGATGACTCGACGGTGACTCTTATCCCCTGGGGCCTTGATACCTAACTCTCTGTCTAGTTCTTCATAACTGAACCAACCAGAGGAATCTTTAACCCAGTCAAGCACCTCATCTTTTGAAACGCTTGACCCGTCTTCACCGCATTTTGTAACGCTTTTTGTAACGCTTTTGTAACGCTCTGAAGCTAAATCCGTGGAAACGGGACATATACGTAACTTATTTATTACGTAATGGAGAAGAGAGTTAACGTCTCCTCCATTTTCTATAAAGTCTGCAGCATCACCCTTTTCAGGGGCATCCGGCCAGTCGATGAAATAACATTCAACACCCATGTCACGTAATTGCTCCGCAACCTTGGTCATGTGCTGTCGTCCGGTATCATCGTTGTCTGGCCAGAGAATGATTCGTCCCTTACGTCCGAGCAAAAGCATAAGCGAATCCGCTGAAGGACAACTACTAGCCCCAGTTACTGTGCCCAGAGCTATGTATCCTGCGTCATACAACGCATCAGCGGCTTTCTCACCTTCTGTGACTATCCAATCACGATCTGAGTCATCAGGTTCCTCTATAGCCCATTTGAGGCCGTATAAGGGCAGATTCACCACTGGCAGCCCATTAAGTCCATCCTTTCCGTCACGTCGCCATATGAATGATTTGGAGCCATCGGAGTAATCGATGCGGATATGCTCTGCTACAACCGTCCCATCGGAATCGATTATTTCCCAAGTCGTTCGCTTTGTTTCTGTCTTCTCGATTTGTATCTGTTGTGCTGACTGACCATTACCAAAGAACAGGTCTTTCATCTCTAGGCCCCAGGCGGCAACGATGGCCTCGCTATCGCACCCCGCATGACATTTGAGAACTACTCCTTTTTCCCCTTCAGTAATGGAAAGACTGGGATTCTTATCTTCATGAGCAGGGCATCTACCCTTCCAACCCGCACCGTTTTGCTTTATTCCCTTGATTTTGTTTAATACTTGTGTGGTTTCTTTTCTCATAATTCCTTGCCCGCTGTTTACACTTATCGCTAGGCTTCCGAATAACCCCCAGGGGTTACAACTTGGCCTCCCCACCGAGTGTTCGCAACATCTGACATGCCAGATAGCCAATACATTGGCCGATCTTTGGTGTTATCGTGCCAGTACGTACATGGTTCACGGTTTCCTCCAGTAGTTTCGCTACGCTCTGTGCGCCCTCTAGTTGGAATTCTGAGTGAGGAAGCACTGCCCTGTTTGTTGTCTTGTCTTTGTAATTCTCAGGTGAGTATTTATTCACGTTAATCTCCTTGCCTCTTGGATTCTTGAGTCATTGCACCACCCCATCCTTTCTCGCTCCTTGAAACACAGTAGTAACTTCATTTGAAGACCTAAGATTGGATATTCTAGCCCTCATTTTGGCCAATGTTTCCTCAGAATATTTCTTTGGTGCTCGGGGCTTAGGGATTCTCTTTTTATCAATGGTGTAGGTCTTCCCGTTTTGGGCGTTTGTTTCGATTGGTGCAAGCCCCAGTTTGGTTTCGAGGTGTTTCTGCCATCCGGTGTCATGGGTGTAGATGTAGGCGATGTCTTCTTCTGCGTTGAAGTTAATAATGGTTTCTTTCTCGTAGCTTGTTATACTCATGTACATATGCCTTGTTCGTTATCTCCGATCCATGTCATCAATGATTTGCGACTAATTCGGATGCATCGCCCCACGCGTATGACTCCGGGGACTTTGTTCTGATTTATGAGTTCATACAAGTAATTATTCGAGACTGATAACAGCTTTGCAGCCTCATTCACTTTCAATACTGCAGATTCCATATCTTGTAGCGTTCTCCTTATTCATTGATTTCAGGCATGAAAAAAAGGCATTGATTTGTCTCAATGCCTTCAAATAGACTGCGTGGTATTTGTTTATTGTCAGTTGTAGTTATCTTTGATGAATTCCCTGATGGTCTTAACCTCCTGATCATTATAGATTCGCATCTTCTTGACTCCTTGCCGTTTTGGTTTTGGTATCAACCCATCCTTTTCCCATGCCCTCAAGGCTCCAGGTGATACTCCCAGTTGCTGGCTGACTGCTCCGATTGTGTAGTTCATGGCTACCTCCTTCATGTTTTCGTGACTGTGTTCGAATATGTAATTAAAGGGCTAAATAAAAGGCCCGCTTTATGCGGGCTCTGAAACAAAAAAACCGCCCTTAAAGGCGGCCTGTAGGATTTTAGACACCATTCCTACAATACAACTCTATTATAACAACATTGTCAAGTATCCTTCATAACGATTATTAAGTCTTGTTATTCACCACTCTGGCTCATGTCGTTTGAGGTACAAAAAACCGCCCTTAAAGGCGGCCTAAATTTGGGTGTTTGAATTCCCGTACAGTCTTATTATAACATACTTGACAAGAGATTATCAACGTACCTCGATGCCAATTATCTACTTGTGGAGTAGGGCTTACTATTTCTACCCTCTCCACTTTATCCTACCACAATTTAGGATCTCAAGCATTTTATGAAACGCCCTACTCCGCGTTCGGTGCGAATCTTTGATGTGATAGCTCTCCCACAACCAACTAGGCCAATCGCTACGCTGTATCCCTCTGTTAACCGCTGTATTATACACATTGACCCTATTGACAAGCCTCAAAACTTGGAGGTTTTGCTACGCCTTCCATTTTTACCCATATACTTGATTATACTGGCGGTAAGTCAAGTTTAGCTTCAAAGATGTGTAGTTTTGGAACATTAAGAAAATCAAGCATGCGATTGAAAGCCCTAGTTCTCTCTTGCCAAACATCGGGTATCCCAAAACCATCCTCAAGGTTGGTAATACTGAAACCAAATGCCAAAATTGGCCTATATATGTCGATTGCATGTGATTGTTAGGGGGCGCCCGCTTGAAGCTCAGGTAAATCAGGACAGCTTTCGAGTAGGGTCCAGCACAATTCCTCTGCTACCTGCCATGACTCTGTGGTCGTGGGACTAAGTGCAACAGTAACTACTCCAAACCTATTGTTGGTCAATCCTTCGCTGATAGCTGAGCCAATTTCACGTATATACTGATCAGAAAAGACTCGACAGAAGGAGCCATCATCATCCATGTGTGTGAAATAATCAATATCGATATCAATGATCCAAGAATAGTCTTCTTCGCTTGGCTTAGCAATCCGTCGAAGTTGTGCTGTAAGATGCCATGGATCAATGACTTGATAGTCTGGAATTGGTGGTTTTTCACCATCGCCTGCTGTCGCAAACCACCAATTATGAATCTTATCGTTATCTAGTGCCAGAAGGGCGGTTGTTATCGAGTCCCACCGATAGAGGGTTGAATTTAACTTGTCTTCATGTAAGTTAATCTTTGCTTGGCGGAAGGAGCTCAGGTCTGACCTGTGGCTTGGATTATGGTGCTCCAGCCAAAAATCCCTCCGTGGCCAAAAAGCATCGTAGTGACGGTCGATATGAAGGAAGTTCCAACCGCGAGGCTCGTCGTCCAAATGTTGCCACCAACACCACAATGCAAGCCTGTGGTTGTCCATGACATAGAGTTTGCCAGAGCACCACAGAAAACTATCGTGATCTATCCCCGAGCGGCCACGCTCTGTCCACGGTATCAACCACTCTCCCATTCTTCAGTACTCCATTATGACAATTGAGCCATTTCCTCAATATGTCGTATGTGTGACTCATAAATATGCAAGCACCTTGCGGCCGTTATGAAATTTGATATGCGCAGTAACGCTATGTTGGTCAAATAGATGTCTTGCCCCTGAAAAACACTCTCCTCCAATGTCCAAGAAAGCTCTCGTTTTATGTCGTGGTAGACAATCGTTTGTGTGGCAGGGTCCAGATACGCATTACCATGGTCGAGAGCATTACGTGCAGTTACCCATTCCGTTTTTCCCAAGACGTTCAAAAGAGGATCATTACTTATTGCTGTGACTTTATCCCACAAACTGACACGCCGAATAAGGCCCCAGTCAATATTATCTCCTTTACGAAGTCGATAAAATCCATATACCAATTCCAATAAGCTCCCCCAATCGACGAGTACTTCGTGTAGGGCAAGCTTTACCCGCTCGGCTGTACTGACACTTGTTTTGGTTGGTGGACGTGATAAAGCTTTGGGCAAAGACGCTTCATTGAAAGCGCGTTGATAAGATGGCGTAGCTCCCCTATCAGAGATTGAATCTCTCAGAAGTGCTGTTATATTTTCCTGATCGACATGGTTGATCACATCAGCGATAAAATCATGGAGTTGCCAGTGCTTCGATAAATAATCCAAACCATTTGGCAAACCGCTTTCTAACTCAGGTGCGACCTCGCAATCTTGTTTTACTTGTTCTATGATCCACTCTATAGGCTTTCTATTTCGAGGAATGTGGGGAAGAAGGACTCTTAGTATTCTATTGTAGGATTGGATTATCTTTCTGGCGGTTTGGGGGGTGAGGGGTTGTTGGTAATACTGACTGAGTTTCAGAAAAATACCAAAAAGATTCTCCAATTTTTGAGTTACATCCCCAAAGGCATTGGAGCTTTTCTGTGAGTTAATCTTGCGTCCAGTGAGAACGGATAACTCCGCCTCAATCATTTCGAAAGTCTTGGGTAATAATTCGAGGACTTGCTGCAGAGCACTCGTAATCTGGTCTTCTGTTATCCTGAACTCGTCTTCATGTTCTTCTTGCATGTTTTCGCACATCTCGCTAATTGAGATTTAAAAAACAATAGCAGTATAGTGCTCGTATTCTACTGAATGAGTATGGGGGAGTCAAGACTAATAACCCCCAGAGTATTATCAGGCACTGCAGTGTAGAAAGATGGTTGATACCATAAACACAACATTGTATCGTTAAAGGTATTCTGTGACAAAAAGTGTGACATGTCACAAAAAACAATGATGGACAATGGGTGCCAATTACGTACGAAATAGCGGGTAATGAAGGGTGATGTTTGAAGCTATGGGGTGAAATACTTTGAATTAAGAGTCAGTTGCTCTGCCAATTGAGCTAGCGGCCCACAGCTTTGAATTATATCATAAATTCCATGAAAAATCCAATGGGTGTTTGTATTTTTGTAAGAGTATAATTCATCTTTAAAGCACATTTACTTACTTAGCCAAAACATGAACCAGTTTTGAAAAGAAAATGAGCCTTCTCATCAGAAGGCTCATTTTCTTTTTTATTTAACGTTATCTTATTGAGTATTCGATCTTAAGCTACAAATTGTCTTCGATTTATAACCAAATAGCCGATTCTCAATAGTAAACCTACGACAACCACTGTGACAATCACAAGTCCACTAATTAGCTGGAATGACATTGGTTTGTCTTCATCTATATCTTCAATTGCCGGGGGTGGCTCCGCTGTCACTGCTGGCGGTTCTTGAGTGGGTGCCGGCGGTTCCTGAGTTGGCTCTGGCGATGGGATGGGTGTAGGTTCCGGCGGTGTTGGCGTCGATACTGGCGGTGTTGGTGTTGGTGCCGGCGGTGTCGGGATCGGCGTTGGTGTTGGTGCCGGTGGTGTAGGTTTAGGCGAAGGTGTGGGTTTAGGTGTTGGTGGTGTTGGCACAGCGCCACCCAAATATGCTCCGCCTACAGCAACTCCTCCACCAACAGCGGCGTAAGGCGCATCCATAGTGATCATGCGAGTAACGCCAAATACGGTGCTATCACCAACAGCTTTAGCTCTGAAGAAATATGTATGTCCAGCGCTTAAGCCAGTTATAAGTATTGCGAAGTCTTCGGGTGTCCCAGCAGTATCAACGAATATCTCATTTTCTACAGCGAGTGTTGTACCCCATTGGAAAAAGAGATCTACGCTGGAAGCGCTGCCAATATCTATCAAATTACCGTGAAAGACAGCCGAAGTCAATCCAATATCGGTAGCGGCGTTGGTTGAAACGATAGGATCAATAATTTCTTGGTCATCATCATGAATGCTTAGCATAACGGAATCAGGCGTACCAAGCGTAGCCCCGCTAGGAACGCTCAAAGAAATGGCTAAAGTCTCAGTTAGTGCTTCGAAATCTGTATCATCGATAACAGAAACTGTGAAAGTTTTCATGGTCTCGCCTGGGGCGAACGTGAGAATGCCGTTAACAGCCGTGTAGTCGGAGGGGAAGGTAGCAGAATTGTCACTGGTAGCATAGTTGACTGTAACCGTACCTGGATTGGTTGGGGAGACCACTACTCCGATGCTTATGGAACCGCCGTTTTCAGGAATGGAATAACTGTTTTTTTCGAAATACACGGAAGGCAGATCATCATTGATTATGAGTAGAGATGTTGGGTTAGATTGTCCTATAGCAGCGTTGGTCGGATTGTTTAAGGTAAGTATTACGGTTTCATTTGCTTCAATAATGGTGTCATCGATAACAGAAACTGTGAAAGTTTTCATAGTCTCGCCTGGGTCGAATGTCAGTGTACCGGTAGCGGAGTTATAATCAAGACCTGACTGCGCAGTACCATCACTTGTGGCATAATCAACGGTTACAGCATCCAGACTTGGCTCCGATAGTTCTACAATGATTGTAGCTTCGGGACCTGCCTCAGGTACAGTGTAAGGTATGCCAGAGAAGTTCAATACCGGCAGGTTACCAGTGGTGAAATTCCAGGAATACAACTCATTGGGATTACCTGAAGTATCCTCGATCGCTCCCGCAGCTATAGTGACTGTGTAAGTTGTTTTGAAAGCAAAGTCATCATGTGCAACATTCACGGTCCGGTTGTCGGCTTCCAGAGAAGCAGAAACTCCGGTAGCGGCATTATCAATGGTGATACCGGAAGGATCTATGATAATAATGTCCTCATTGAATGTAGCGCTTACCGGCGTTGAGATAGAAACGATAGCCCCATTGGCAGGAATAATGCTGTCAACTGAAGGTGCGGTTACATCAACAGTGGTAAAACTCCAGGTATATAACGCATTGGGATTGCCTGAACGATCCTCAACGGCTCCTGCTGGTATGGTTACCGTATAGGTAGTCTCTGGGGCAAAAAGGTTGTGTGAGATTTTAATCGTCCTCTTCTTCAGATCGGTGGATACAATAGTGGCTCCGTTATCAATGGTAATGCCGGAAAGATCTATAATTGTAATATTCTCATTAAAGGTAGCACTCACTTTCGAGTCTATGGCTACGTTAGTAGCACCATTAGCCGGTGTGGTACTGTGGATTACCGGAGCTCCTGTCTCAATGGTGGTGAAACCCCATTCGTAACGTGCGTTGAGATTGCCGTCGATGTCCTGAATAGCCCCGGCAGGTATATCAGGATAGTAAGTAGTCAATTCGTCGAATGGGTCATGGGTGAAGTTAATAGTAATGGTATCACCGTGGATGCTAGCAGAAACACCCGGAGCCCAGGAGGTATCAGCGTTCCAGATGAGGATGTCGTCGAAATTGGGTCCTTCGCTAATGGGTTCATCGAAAATAGCGCTCACCGTGACATCCAGGGCAACACCGGTAGCTCCGTTAGCAGGGGTGGTGCTGGCAACACCAGGGGCACCAACTTCCATTGTGGTGAAGCCCCATTCGTAATATGCATTCAGATTGCCATCTATGTCCTGAATAGCCCCAGCTGGGATTTCAGGATAGTAAGTAGTCAATTCGTAGAATGGGTCATGGGTGAAGTTAATAGTAATGGTATCACCGTGGATGCTAGCAGAAACACCTGGAGCCCAGGTGCTATCAGCTTTCCAGATGAGGATGTCGTCGAAATTGGGTCCTTCGCTAATGGGTTCATCGAAAATAGCGCTCACCGCGACATCAAGGGCAACACCGGTAGCTCCGATAGCAGGGGTGGTGCTGACAACACCGGGGGCACCAACTTCCATTGTGGTGAAGCCCCATTCGTAATATGCATTCAGATTGCCATCGATGTCCTGAATAGCACCGGCAGGTATTTCAGGATAGTAAGTAGTCAATTCGTCGAATGGGT
>JABMQN010000168.1 GCA_013203045.1 Chloroflexota bacterium | reverse complement strand
TTGCTCAGCGTAATCTCAGCAGATTCAGTTACCTCAACGTGGCTGTCATTGAGAATGGGAATATCAAAAGTTCGGCTTGATTGACCAGCGGTGAAGGTCAGCGTGCCACTAGTTGCGGTATAGTCGAGTCCAACGGTGGCTGTATCATCGCTGGTGGCGTAGTCGACAGTAATAGTCTGGGAACTGGTGCCAGAGAGGACAACCTCAATGGTGGCCGAAGGACTTCCTTCGTTCACTGTATAAAGGGCTGATGAGAAAGATACATCGGTTGCACTATCATCATCGGTGATTGTCAGCGTTGCGGAGTAGGGGGTTTGCAGCCCGGCATTGCTGGGAGCACTCAAAGCTATGTTGATAAGTTCGTTTGCTTCGTCAGTGCCATCATCCAGAATAGGGATATCAAACGTTTTACTCGTCTGGCCCGCAGAGAAGCTGAGGGTGCCATTGGTGGCAGTATAGTCGGTGCCTGCCGTAGCTGTTCCATCGTTGGTGGCGTAGTCTACAGTCACAGTGGAGGAACTGGTTTCTGAGAGCCCTACGGTGATAGTAGCCAAACCTCCGGAAACATCTTCATCAACGCTGTAGCTATCTGAAGAGAATGAAGCATATGTTGATGCAGGCCCCAGGACAGTAAAAAAGGCCTGTGCAACGGATTGATTGGGCGCTGTCCCGAATACACAATAAATGGCATGCAAGCCTGGGGTGGCATTAAATGGAATTTGACCTGTTTCAGTAAAATCTCCGCTATTGTCGGTTTGAACTCTGCTATCGCCGACAAACCAAAAATTGGTAAAATCGTGCATAAATAGGACACCTTGGAACGGAAAGACATCTGCATGCGGTGGCCAGTTAGCACCGGATACTTCAATAGTAGTGCCAGCCCTGCCACTTGCGGGATCAACACCAATTGAGTAGTCTGCAACGGTAAAGGTGGTAGTGGCAGTGCTAGTTCCGGAGGCTCCAGGATCGATTATTGATATGGTTGTGTCCCCACTACTTAAACCAATCGGAATAGTGGTGCTATATAAGAAATCGTCGAGCGAACCATCATTGTCCTGGTCGGATATGGTTAATCCGCTGGCACTAACCGATTTCCCACCGACTGATATGGTAGATGGCGTGCCGACGAAGTTGTATCCTTTGAGGGTAACAGTTGAGCCGATATTGCCGCTAGTTGGAGTGACGCTGAGCCTGGGACGTACAGTGACTGCACTGGATGTGGATGCAGTCCTACCTGAACCGTCAATGGCAGTGATAGGGGTCGGCAGACCCGTCGCTACTGCACCAATTGTGAAGGTTCCATCTGACTCCAAAATACCGGAACCACTTGCTCCTCCTATTAGGCTAAGATTAATAGGCAAGCCAGGTACGAATCCACCACCGCGTACGGTTACAGGCTCATACCAAGTAAGAACCATGGAGTCAGCCTCGACCCAATTGTAGATATAATAGGGAGGCGTTTGCACCACATTCGTCTCCTGAGTGGTACTCACACCGATGGTGTACCCATCTATCCCCTGGCCATCACCATAGATCGGGTAAGCGGGTACAGGTTCTCTGGAAAGCGTTGGATTCTTGATTCCTGCTTCCTGGGTGAAAGTGACCATTGCTGTGCCGGAACTGACGTTAACGGGGCATCTGACGACCGCACTTTGTCCACTTATATTTATCCCGCCTGATCCTACGTTTACCGATGTCCCTCCAGGCGTGCCGACCAAAACGTGAGTGTAGGACATTGAAGTCGGCACATCTGTATCTGAAGGAAAGGTCAATGTGATCTCATCTGTGGAGGCCGTCAAACCTCCGGTTTGGAATGGGATGGTGTAGCTGGCGGTTTGTCCGGCCCGGTTGGGTGAGATGGTGACCTCTGAAATGCTGGGTGTTAGACATGCATCACCGGTCCCATCGTTATTCGAATCTGTCTGATCCGAATTGTAGGTGCTGGAGCAATTATCATCAGTATCCGATATTCCATCACCGTCGCTATCAGTATCATCGTCCGTGATGGTCAGTGTGGCGGTCACCGGTGATCCAAGTTCAACATTGTCGGGATTGCTCAATGTTAGAGTGACTGTTTCATTCCCCTCTGTGTCTGTATCGTCAGTTATGGGAACATTAAAGCTCTTGCTGATGTCACCCGGAGAAAACAACAGCATGCTCAAAGAAGTGAAATCGCCACCAACTGTTGTGTAGTCATCACCGGCAGTGGCAGAATCATCATTGCTGGCATAGGCGATACTGATATTCGATGGACTGGAACCTGAGAGTACCACTTCGATGCTGGCCGTGCCATCGCCTTCTCCAACGGTATACGTTGGTGAAGCGAAGGAAACATCGATATCAGGTGCATCGTCATCGACGATGACCAACGACGCGCTATTTGGCGTACCAAGGTTGATACTCCCACCGGGATTACTGAGACTGAGTAACAGTACCTCGTCGCCCTCAGCGTCACTATCATTAACTATGGGAACGCTAAAGGTCTTGCTGGTTTCACCGGCGGCAAAGGTGAGGGTTCCGCTGGCTGCGGTATAATCACCAGGTTGATTGGCTGAATCATCGGCAGTAGCGTAATTAATGGTCTCAGTATCCGGGCAAACTTCTGATAACGCCACTGAGATTACCATCATTCCGGTGATATCATTTTCATTCACTGCATATCCACTGGAAGTAAATGACACCGTAGGAGAAGGGGCGGATACGCTGAAGGTTTCGACCATCGATGTGTTACCAACACCATCGCTCGCATAATAGATTAGTAAACTACCAGGGGTTGCATCCGCTGGAACATCGAACTGAGTCAAGATATTGCCATCAACATTAGGTTGGACGACGGCCACTGATGAGCTATCCATAGTAATGGTTACCATACCTTCTACACCGGGTAACCATCCTGAACCGGTAGCGGTTACTTGCATGCTTGGAGTGCCGCTTGTGACATCAAGGTTGAGAGTGGGTTTGGTTATCTCAAAAGTCCCCGTGGCGTTTAGTCCGTCACTGTCCGTTGCCATGATGGTACTAAGACCAACAGGTAAGGATGCACCAGTATCCAGAACGGTAGGGGTGAGATCACCATTTGTATCCAAAGAGATGGCGGCCGAGGTATTCCATGCTGTGCCACCAAATGTCAAGGCGTTCGTTGGGATGGTTCCTGAGGGTGTGAGATCTCCATCACTGACTGTCACATCCGTGCCTTTAGGCCCACTTGATGGAGTAAGTGTTAGTGCGCGTTGAGTGACAGTGAAGTAGGATATTGATACTGATGCATTTGGCATAAATCCAAATACGCAGATTACTTGATGTAAACCAGGCATTGCATCGGTCGGAATCGTTGCAGTTTCAACAAATGCGCCATTGCTATCCGTCACAACAGCACCATCCCCGATTACCGCTTGCGTTGTCGCACTGTAAGCAAACAAGAGAAGCCCAGCAGAGCCACCGCTAGCGTCAGGTGGCCAGCCAGCCCCGGTCACAGTAATGGATGTACCGGGCAGTCCGCTGGCGGGATCAACGTAAATTGCGTAGTCTGCAACGGTAAAGGTGGTAGTGGCAATAGTACCACTTGGGTCAGTCACACTGATGATTTTAGCTCCGCCCGCGAGACCAATAGGAATGTTGGTGGCGAACGAAAAATCGTCCACACCAGAATCACTGTCCTGATCTGACATGGTCAGACCGCTAGTACTGACGCCCATACCACCTATAGTTAGCGACGTGGGTAGCCCGGTGAAATCATATCCCTTGAGGGTAATATCAGATCCAACGTTTCCGCTGGTTGGAGTGACGCTGAGCCGCGGCAAAACAGTAACTGAAGTACTGGTTGATGCAGTTCTATCTGTGTCATCGGTTGCTGTGATGGGATTAGAAAGGCCGGTACCAAATCCTGAAATGTTGATGGTACCATCAGACCCTGCAGTATCAGAGCCTGCTGCCCCTCCTATCACTGACAGGGTCACAGAGGTACCAGCTTGGAATCCTCCACCGGTAACAGTAACTGAATCCGCCATAGCCAGTGCCATGGGATCAGCCTCAATCCAGTTGTAGACGTAGTAAGGATTGGAATTGACAGTAGTGGATTCCTGCGAGGTGCTGACAGCGATCTGATAACCGTCTGTACCCTGGCCATCGCCGTCACCAGAGGATGGTTCCCTGGACAAAGTTGGATTTGCAATACCGGCGCCTTGATTGGCGGTAATGGTAACCGTCCCACTGTTGGCTACATTAACTGGACACCTTAATGTGACGGTTTGCCCGCTCTTGCTCACACCGCCAGATCCAACGTTTACAGCAGGTCCACCCGCGGTGCTAACCAGAACATTTGTATAGGCTATTGAGGCGGGCAAATTTGTATCTGAGGGAAAGATGATATCGATTTCATCGACTGCCGCGGTCAACGCCCCTGCCGGACCAACCTGGAATGCAATGGAGTAGCCGGATGTTTGTCCTGCCAGCGGGTTGGTGAGGGTAACGGTTGCCGTACCCACATCAGCCGCCGCGGGTGGCGTAACGGCCACTATACCAAGGCTGGCCAACATAAGTATCATCGTTAATCGCAGGACCGTTCTCACTACACTAAATCGGGTACCTTTCATTATCATCTTCTCCTTTCGTTTCGTGGCGTCAGAAATTGAATGCGATGAGGCTCAAGGGGGTGCTTTATGGTTAGCGGTATGAACGCGGTATCGGGGCTCTGCTGAGGTATTTTTGTCGCAAGGGAATACATATTTTCCTCATTAGAACACATAATTCAGGAAAATGAAAGCACTTCAAACTGAGTAAAATATACAAAGAGGGGGGGCGTGTTTGGTGGTGCGATTCTGTGACAGGATTAAAAAGAGGATTTGAATGGTCGGGGAGAGAGGGTTTGAACCTCCGACATCTTACTAAGTGTCAGACGATGACTCCCAAAGATTTGTCAGCTTTAACCAACTTCGTAAGAACCGTAAGGTAAATTGCATTCTGCACGGACATGCGTGCAGTTATTTCTTCAAAGCTAAACCACATTTAGGTTTTTGCAAACATTTTGCAAACATGTGACGCGGTTCCTTGGTCGTACCATGTGATACCAAATCTTCCGGTATTAGCTTTGGTTAGCTTTGAAATCAACACCATTTAAAATCAATAAACCCCGTTTATCACAGCCTTCCACAGACTCAGAAGCCGGGGAGATGATCGGGGTAGGCCGCTCTCGAATGTACGAATACATTCAGCAGGGAATCATACCTCATATCCGCATCGGGAAATCAATCCGCATACCAAAACGGGCATTGGAGTCATGGGTGGAGAACTACTACTCAGCTAGTGACAAAGATAATGGCCAAGAATAATAGTGAGATTTCACAGTTCTATCGGAAAAGGCTCCTCATTCCTGGCTGGGCTGGGGAGCTTGATAGTACCGAGCTTGCTTATAGCAAGAAGGAACTCCTTGCTGACAGAAGGCTCAGGGCCAAGTGGGGCTTCAAGCGAGGTACAGGGCGATTATCTGAAGAGAAAATCAAGTATGTGGCCTTGCATGGAGTAGACGGCCTGCAAGAAGCACTGTCTGAGGACTTGGAAGGCGTTGAGCACGAGTGGCTTGATTTTGAAAATGTTTTAGCCGACGGATTGGACACGGAGGGACAGACAGAATGGGTGAACAGAGCGGATTCAAGGACAAATGGTCAAGATGCGTAGATTGCGGACAAGCGTTCTTATTCTCTGAGGGCGAACAACGGTTCTTTTGGTCAAAGGGACTTGAAAAACCCAAACGCTGCCCGGATTGCCGGGAATTAAGGAAGCGGACGTTGGCGAGGGCGCATCATGGGTAGCATGGGTGAAAAAAGAGGGCCAAATTTTGCATCCATTCAGAGAGATACGTTGAACAGTTTAGCCTTTAAGCGAGACCTGGCGTGGTACGAGATGTTGGCATATCTGTACTTCAAAAAGAACTACAACGGGTTCAATAACGGCGATATTGAGCTTAGGTACTCAGAGATGCGGTACGTCATGTCTTACACGTACCTCAAGAAGGCGATCGATGGGCTGATCGAAAAAGGCTGGGTCGAAAGAATCGAGCCTGGTGGAATGTACGGGACGCCTGCCAAATATGAACTTACGGGCAAGTATGAGGAACTACGACTTGGCAAGAGGAAAAAATGAAGGGCGTGAAGATTAGAAGTCAACTGCACAGGTTGGAGCGTTACAACTGCACAGGGTGGAGCGTTGAGGGGACTCCCAACACTGCACAGGCTGGAGCGTGAGCACTCGTGGTGGTAAATTTCCCAACACTTCACAGGGTGGAGTGCTATATAAATATACCATCCCCTGATCCTTTTCCCTATAACGGTGTATAGCCGGGTGTAAACCTGGTAATGAATCAAATAAGAAAGGAGTAGTTATGAATGAACATAATTTGACCGACAGACAGGAGCGATTTTGTCAGGAATACATCATAGACAACAATGCCACACAAGCCTACATAAGGGCAGGATATGCAGTGAACGGGGCTACTGTTAATGCTAGTCGCTTACTAGCAAAAGATAACGTCCAAGAGCGCATTCAAGAGTTACGGGAAGCTAAAAGGAAACTTTATAGCGCGGATGCCGAGGATGCGAAAATAAAACTCTGGGATATCGCGGAGAACGCGAAGGCTGAACGGGATAAAATAGGGGCACTCGCTCAACTGGCTAGAATGGAGCCAGGGTGGATACCTAAAGACACAACAGCCCCTCAGCACAAAGCCGGGATAATGTATCTGCCGCATCCTACAATAAGCCAGATGTGCCAGAGTTGTAAGTATACCTATGAGCAGGTTGAAGGGTTAGAGTCTGAACAAACGGTTCAAAACGACGACGAAGAATGGCCAGAAGTTACAAATGGCCACCGGCTGGAATGACCAAATGATTCAAAGGGGTTCGGCGTATTCGGTTCTCTCAACCTGCGCCAGTAGGTAAACAAGTAGGCAAACTGCCCTCAAACACCTCATAGCTAGGTATACATAACGGTTATAGTCTACAAAATATTACGAGTGAACTAACCAAATCAGTCTTTACCTACCCCTTATTTGGGGTAAATCCGTGTTTTAGGTAGGTAAATGAAGAGAATTTTAACGGGTGGTAAATGGTATAGCCAGGGCGCCGCGTACAAGCTCATGATATTGGATAGAGACGCCCACGAATGCCAGGTTTGTGGGTGTGCCATCGGTGAAGTGTGTAACCTGCACTATGCCCCTGTGGGGCAACTAGACGTAGCACACATAATACCTTATGAGGATGGTGGCTTATCAACGCCAGACAACCAACGTTGTGTTTGCCATCCTTGCAATGTGAGGGAACGCTATCGTACAGAACGCCAGCCGGTATTCGATCAGGTATAAGCCACCCCCCCTACTCCCCATACACCTCCGAATAGTAGTATATAGGCTTCCAGCGTGAATCTCAGACCAAAAATAAATCGGGTTCCAAAAATATTTTGAAAACTAGAATAAACTGGCCTTGCTGCCACTTGTGGGGTTGTCATAGGTAGGATATCGAAGGGGGGATACATCCCTTTTTGAACGACTAGTGTATATGTAGAGTGCCCCAGAAGTTTTTACAAAACAAATGGGTTTTACCTAGGGGCTTTGTACAGTGTTTAAAAAGGCCATGGATGAATTGAACTAACCATCGTGATCAGTCGAATCGAGCGGTGTCTCACCTTCCCAATATTTCCACCATAAGAATCTCGTCACCTTGGCTTTGGCATATGGCTTATATCTAGTGGCATTCATCACTTTTATCAATGCCTCTCTCTCATCCCAAAGTACGCCGATAAGCACCTTGCCTCCATTGTTTCTAAGAAACGGGTCGGAGTTGAAATAGTGGCTATATTTCAATAGCCCCATTCCCTGGTATTTCGGATTGACCCAGGGGCCTTGAAGGTATCGTTCGCCACGCGAAAAATCGATTTTATGACGGTAATACTTTACCCTGTGAATGGCTTTTTCTGACGGAATTGCCCAGACTATGAAAGCCAGATCCTTCCCAGCAAAGCCACACAACGCGGTGCATCCTTCATCGAGTAGTTTCGAGTAATATTTAAGTTTCTTGTTATCGAAGGTGGGCCAATATCTGAACATGAATCCTTGAGCCTCGAGCTTTTCTGCTTCCTCATGTGAGGAGACATTCTTAAAGCTCCAATTCTCAATATCTGGCTTGAAATCATTCTCATTCAATTCAGTATGGTCTT
This sequence comes from Chloroflexota bacterium, assembly GCA_013203045.1. Classification (GTDB taxonomy): domain Bacteria; phylum Chloroflexota; class Dehalococcoidia; order SZUA-161; family SpSt-899; genus JABMQN01. The sequence goes on along the minus strand of JABMQN010000168.1, from coordinate 3,547 downwards.
CGATTTGCCTTGAGTGAATAATGAAGGTCCTTCGCCAGAAAATTGGTGTTAATACATATGAAATTGTTCGTCTGCATAGCTTCAACAATCCGAGTTCCTTCCGGATCGCTTCCTCTCTTTCGAAAAACCATACTAGCTTACTTCGAATTGTTATTATTGCGTTTGACATGGATACAATCCTCACACGTGGATGATATTTCTATTGAGCCGTATAGTAGCAACCATCAATTACATTTCTTCCGGCCCACGGGATCGGCTGCAGCGAATGAATAGATGATTGGTCATTAGGTACCATCCTGCTATTCATCCATCATCAAGATTACTTTCGATCACAAACCAAATTAACGACTATGAAGCAAGAGATATAGGAACTTGCTGCGTTTGTCTGCTGCTATCGACAAGAACTGGGTCCCCGTTAATGAAACGAGATGACTTTTCAAACATTGCAATAACAACATCCGAAATCTCCTGTGGTGTCACTAACCGCCCACTAGGATTAATTTTAGCAAACTTATCTTTAAGATCAGTCTGATTGCTTGCCATTCGATTTAGCATTGGTGTATCGGTGGCCCAAGGGCAGACCGCAAAAACACGAATCCCTTGTTTGGCAAAACCGAGTGCTACCGAGGATGTGATACTCAAAACTGCTGCTTTGCTTGCACCGTATACAACTCCGTTAGGGAAATACATTGTTGTTCCAGCAAAAGATGCGTTATTGACTATTACCCCGCCCCCATTTTCAAGCATTGCTGGAATCGAATGTTTTAGACAAAGAATAACTCCCTTGATATTTGTACTAAGTACGTCATCACAAACCGTCTCGGGGCATTCTGTGATTGGCCCTATCACCCCAGATTCGATACCTGCATTATTGAACAAGTAATCCAGCCTCCCGAAAGTAGTAAGAGTTTTCTCAAATAACAAACGAACATCGGTTTCATTTCTGACATCCATCTTGACGAATTTAGCTTCTCCACCACCATCAGTAATCGTTCTCACTACTGAATCTCCGCGCTTTGTGTTTCGACCCGCTATAACAACCTTTGTTCCCTTTCTAGCAAGTTCTTCAGATACTGCTTTGCCAATTCCACTGTTTCCACCTGTTATCACGGCAACTTTTTTCTCTAACGATCCTTTCATTAGTACTACTCCTCAGATTTAACTTGTCTCAACGCATGGCAATTGGAAACAATTTTGCATATACCTATCTTAGGCAAACTTCTCTGTGAATTAATTATCACTGGCTTCCGCTGATGGCGATGTATATTTGTTGTTCCGCTTCCCTTGCATGATTTCATGACATATCCCATTAAATTGTGGCTTTACTGGAAATATGCCTAATTCTACATCCCGGAGGTAAACTATTCAGTGAATATCAGATTAATAATGGTTAATATACGGTTAATATACGGTTAATAGCTGCTTCAATCACTGCCAGTGGTAAACACCTTTGAGTAAAGAGAGTCCCAAGGGGATGGCCTGCCAAGCCCAAGCCTTACAAAAAGAGGAGGGCCAGACTATGGTATCTGACCCTCCACACCAAATGAAGCCTGAAAGGCACCGCACTGATTCCCCAAGAGACCCTTCTCCAGTAGTCCTTCAACGTCGGTGGCTTTCAGATGCACAGATTATAGCATCATGAAGTATTTTGTCAATTGTGGAAAATACGGGTTTTTAAGATGAACTATTACTACAAGGACAAGTAATCGTGCAGTATGCCCCCCCGAATTTTAGACCAACAATAAACGGTTAAGCCATTCTACGTGTCACGCGTGACAGAAATCATCACCGTGTCCCTAACACTGCCATCAACAAGTCTATCGAACGATTTCCTCCTTAACTCTCGATAACCTTTATCTTCTCCAATTTGTTTTTGCCATTCATCCAGGGCAAATACATCCTTGAAATCAGCCATCCAGTAAATGGTATAAACGTCGCCATAGTGAGTCCTGAATAGCTGGAGCGGGATTTTAGGGTGGTTGGTGTTTATGTATTCGGTAATCTCCACGGCCCACTTGACACCATGTTTGCCGCGCTTTAACTGCGCATACCGCTGGAACCTGATCATGAGTACACCTCCATCGTCTGGAATGTGCCCCGCCAAGACCATTTCCCATATGGGGACCTCAGTTTAGTCCCCTTCTCAGACATTGTCAAGATGCAATTCCATGAACATCTAGCTCCCTATTGGGATATATACCTTGGTCCGCGAATCTTAGACCAAAAATAAAACGGTTAGGGTATTGCATTCCCCTGTAGATAGACTATAATCACCGTTGCCAAGGGGGTGCATCATGTTCTGGAAAATAGCTTCCTTCGTTCTTTTCGTTGCTCTCGTATCAGTTGTCTGTCTATATGTTTGGGATGATAACTCAGATATGGAAAAGCGAGTAAGGGATTTGGAACTGGTGATTTACGATGATGCTTTGGATTATCTTAAGTGGGAAGAAGAGCGAGTGTGGTTGCGGGAAAGGTGCTGGATACCCGATGGCTCTCCCGGGGATAAAATAATGGGGGGTATGCACTTTACTCAACCGACCACAATATATAGTGTAATCGTGGCAGATTCATGTCGCCTCGTTTCCCAATACACTTTGTCTCAATGAGTTTGTATTCAGTGCAAATCGCCGATTATGGGAGGTTATTCATCGAGCTATCGACAGATCAAACCATTGTGTAGTTGCACGTTACCACGATCTTTTAAGAAATTCACACTGGGAGTGGCCACAACATGTAGTAGGTGGTTGAGTTAACTGCATACCCCCCTAAAATAATATACTTCCGAGAACACGAAGCTGAATGGGGTTGGGATGTAGAGCGAGAACCTGCGGGAACATACAATGTTAAACCTATAGGGCAATGAACATAATAGAACCTTAACCTTACAGAGCATGGAAGAGTACATGGAGAACAGTTAACAGATGAATACAGTCTAACGGGATACCCATAGGGTAGGGGGATGCTCTCCATACACACCCACGAATACACATATAGGCTTCTAGCGTGTATCTCAGACCTGAAATAAACGGGTTTCTGAAATTTTTTTAAAAAAGAAAAAGGGCTTTGTCCTCATGCATGATTGTGTGGAATAATCCAGCCTGAACCACCGCAACTGGGGCAAACACCTGTTCCTCCACATCGATTGCATATCGGTATGATCGTACCTTTACATTCTCCACAGGGCTTTGGAGACAACTTACCTTCTCCTTCGCATCGTGGACACGTGCCAGTTTGACCACATCCCTTACAGGGTAAAGCGTTCTCTTGAGACATAGATGTCTCCCTTATTTACACGTTCCGCAAGTATTGAGCTTACGATGATGAGAAGAGAGCGTGTTTCATCGTGGGCAGAAAGTTTAAGCCATTATACGCTCTTAATGTGATGTGAGGCAAGGGAGGGGAATATGAGGTTATTACCGCAAAGTAACAAAACTGCCTGGTTTTCTCCACCTACGAACTAGCTTTGCCCGAACAATTAATTGAATTGCATTCTGCACGGACACGGGTTCGTGCCAGGGGTGAGTATCATGCTAATACGCTATTATGG
>JABMQN010000167.1 GCA_013203045.1 Chloroflexota bacterium | reverse complement strand
ATTTCAGACTGCCTCTTTGCCATTTGCAAAAACTTCATCCACACGTATTAGACGGGGAGACGGGGGAGGGTCGGGATTTGGACTTCATTACCTCACAATACTCTTCCCAATTCAACTTAAAAAAGGGCTCGAATTCAGGTTGGGGCTTAACGGCAATAACTTCCTGGTCTCTCAACCAAATTTCTTGGAATAAGGTCCTAGCCAACTTGTTCCTCTGTTCATTCGTCGCCATATCCCATGCTTTTACAATGTTACCGAGAAACTCAGCTAATCTCTCTAATTCTTGGACTGGAGCTTGAAATGGTGCCAGTCTGCCCAGTTCGCTTTCAATTTGCTGTTTATCTCGCTGATATTCGGCTTTGTCTATATCTCCCCATTTGTACAAATCTTTGAGCCGTTTCAGCCTCCTTTTTAGTTGGCCAGCCTCGTTTTCTACATCATAGCTCTGGTTCAACTGGCTATGCATCTGTAAAATTCGTTTCTGATAGTCCTGAGGAATCGTGAACGTATCAAGATAACCCCTGATCTGTTCTTCGTAGATATCGAGTCTCCCTGATTTCTGGGTGCATCCCCATCCCTTTGCTCGGTTATAGCATCCAAGACGAGGTATTCCATTTTTCATACAGGAAACGTGGATTCTGCCTTCATTACCAGCTTCTTTGCAATACCAACAGAATATTATTCCTGTTAATGAATAAACAGTTTTATTTTGTGATGAATGTTTGTGGGTTGATTGTGAATCCTTTTTCCGTTTAACCTGCACCGCTTCAAATAGCTCTGCATCGATCATTGGATCATGCTGTGCCTTTATCCATCCTCCGTTGCCATCTGGGATGTAACCAATATAAAACCGATTTTTGAGTAACCCCCGGACTGATTCTTTTGCGAAAGGCCGTGGACCACGCGTTCCAGTAGTCCTGTATCCTTGTTCATTGAGCGCTATGGCGATGTCTCGATCCGAGGTTCCTGCTAGTGACATTTGAAATCCAGCCAATAAACCTTCATAATTCCGAACTGTTGTGGTATGCCCATTAGTCCCGATCTGCCTTGGCTGCATATCTGGTATAGGTATCTTGTCATCTCCCTTCATCGCTCCAAAGGGTAAGGCTCCGCAGTAAAGTCCCTGCTTCCTCCTCTCGTTCCATCCCTTCTTGGTCTCCCTGCTCAGATTCTCCGAATAATACTCAGCTAACCCACCTTGCATCAAGAACATCAGCTTTCCCTCTGGAGTGGAGTAGTCGAGGTTGTTCTCAATTGAAACGAATCCTATACCAGCCTTGCTAAGTTTTTCGAAATACTCTATTGTGATTGCGACTCTCCGTGCGAAGCGATCGATTCTATGCACCACCAAAACATCGTATTGACCCGATAAAGCATCATCGATGGCTTGTTTGAAGACGGGGCGTTTTCTTATGTCATCAGTATGTGCCGACTTCCCAGCCTCGATGTATTCATAATGGGGAATCCATCCTCTTTCTTCACACAAACGTTGAAAGGCTCTTTTCTGAGCATCAATACTGTACCCTTCTGTCTGTTCCTCTGTGCTGACTCTGGCATATAAAGCTGCTCTCATGACCGGCACCCCTTGATTCTTAATTCCCGGTTTTCTTGATGGGAGTATTTGGATTATAGAAGAGACGGGAAATCAATACAATAGCTTGTCTTCGACCATACCATTCACTGCCGTTTAATCTGCAATGAAAGGTTACAAAATATACAAAATGTAACCTTGACGTAGGTTGGCCATTCAGTGAGTGATTCTCCTTGTATCTCTGGACTTTACGTGAATCCGCTCGATAATTGAGGGCAGACCCGTAGGACAATCACGGAAACCTTCGTCATAATATATAGTGCTGGGATATGACATATGTCAACATGTATCAGGATACCTAACCACCTCCTCATTGGTGAATCGCCCCCCAACATGCTCAGGGGGTGATTCCATGTCTCGTATGTGTTACCAATAAGTGGTGATAGACGTTAACCATATTCATCAGGAGATGCAAAATGTCTTATGAATTGAATGTAACAAAAGAATCCGATCATCTGTATGTTGGAGCAACAGGAAGCCTGACAATAGAGACTCTAATCGCCTTGATAACGAATGTTGACTCTTTATGTATTGAGCACGGATACGATAGAGTGTTGATTGATGTAAGTGCCATAAAAGGAGAATTGGACCCTCTGGATTCGTATATGTTTAGCTGTGAATACCTTCCCGGTCTTGGATTTGATAGTCAGATCAAAACGGCAATTATTGATTTGGAACAAAACCGCAATCGTCTTCAGCCTGTCATGCATAACGCTCGTTTAAGAGGTCTCAACATGCTAATATTCTCCAGTGCTTATGAGGCTATGACGTGGCTTGATGTACAAAAACAACCAGTTAGTTAGTGATTGCGGACTTGGTACCTCATTGGATAGAGATATCATTGAGCGACTGACTACTTCGTCATAATATAGAGAATATCTTGGTAATCAGTTAAACCAGCCAATTTTAAACAATAAGTTAAAACACAAGAGGATTGATATGAAAACAACACTGAAGTCGCATCGCAAGGGAATTATTATTCTAACACTTATGGTAATAGGACTGGCAGTGGTAGCACTCAGAAAAATGAAAACCAACCCAGCCTGAAAGGGAATCCATCTCTTTGATATGTTACTGTTTTACTCGTTGTAACCCTTTCCCCCTCACCCCCAGCACGAACCACTGTCCGTGCAGAATGTGATTAAAGGAGTGGATCAGGTATCGCCAGACTTTGCGTGAATCAGCTCGATAATTGAGGGTTCACACTAAAGACGAACCATAGGTAAATCCATCATAATAGATAGTGCTGAGATATGTTGACACAATTCATGTATCTCAGGATGCCATTTCTTCTCCTCGATGTTGAATCACCCTACTCTGGCCAGTGGGGTGATTCTGTTTTTACCCCATATTTGCTTCACTCAGGAACTTCCGTACGTTGCCACTCGTCTATGAATTAAATGGCCTTTGTTTAAGGGAGGTATTTTTATGACTGCATACTGAATGAAGTGCCGAAAGAAAGTGGAAATCCAGAGCCCCAAGAAGAT
>JABMQN010000166.1 GCA_013203045.1 Chloroflexota bacterium | reverse complement strand
TCAAAAATGATTTTGGCTCCCAGCCCGTACCCTCCGATGAAATCCTTACACAAACTTTTATCCAGAGGTTCATCCCAGGTTTTTCTTTCTGATAGGTTTACGAATAGAATCTTCCCTACATATCCGCCAGTCATTAATTACCTCCTAACACTAACCCGGATCAACCGGAACTAAAAAAACAGAGACCACTGAGAAAAATTATTAATACTCTGCGATCTTTGGGAGTTATCTTTTGCCATTTTGCTAAAAGACTTGAGATTTTGGAGCCTAACCATAAACAAGCCGGAACCCAATTTTTTAAAGGGTTAGTCTCTCCCTAAAATTCCAAGTGAGGTAACACCTCTTGCCGGTTCACCACCCAGATTGTGAGTCAATCCCAGTCGCATGTTTTTCACTTTCCGTTCCTCAGGCACTCTCTCCAAAAGCTGTTCGTAAACGGCATATACCATTCTGAGTCCGGATGCGCCGATAGGATGTCCAAAGCACTTCAATCCGCCATCCACCTGGCAGGGAATCTTGCCATCCAGGTCATAAAATCCGCTCATAATATCCTCACACGCCCCACCCGGTGGTGAAATGCCGAGATCTTCCATGATGACCAGCTCTGTAATAGAAAAGCAATCATGGACTTCCATCATACTTATCTCTTCTCTCGGGTTCTTGATCCCTGCTTCCTTATACGCTTTGGCCGCAGCCACTTGAGTAGTTATCAGACTAGCGCCATCCCAGTTGCTAAAGAGAGTTTCCTCTCCATTGGCTGCCGATATCTGGATGGCCTTTATCTTTATTACGTCCTGACTGGGCTTCAGGCTTTTGGCGATTGCAGGCGTGGTCACGATGGCTGCAGCAGCACCGTCACTGACGCCACAACAGTCAAAAAGTCCCAGAGGATGCGCGATAATCGGCGCATTGAGAACCTGTTCAATAGTTATGGGGAAGCGCAAATGAGCGCGTGGATTCATTTTCCCATTTGCATGACTTTTTACGGAAATATGGGCCATGGCTTTCTTGACTTTCTCCATCTCAATTCCATATTTCGTGGAGTAAGGAGGAGCTAACTGAGCAAACGAGGACGGTCCTGACCCGTTGTAACCACCCAGTCGGGGGAACGCACCGCCTCCGCCAATGGGCAACCCGGCAAAACCGGTATCTTTGAGTTTCTCTACTCCAAGAGCCAAAACAATATCAAAGGCACCGGATGCCACTGCATAGGTTGCGGCGCGAAGCGCTTCCTGTGCCGTAGCACAGAAGTTCTCTGTTCGGGTAACCCCAACATGAGGGAGCTTCAGAATTTCAGCGTGAGCGACTGCAGCTTTGCCAAGGTTCACCTCGTCATAGCAGGTCCCCACGTAGGCTGCCTCAATATCATTTTTATCGATACCGGCATCTTCCAGGCACTCAACAAACGCCTCTACCATTAAATCATCACCGCCCACATCCCAGCGTTCACCGAAACGGGTACACCCCATTCCCAGTATGGCAACTTTATCTTTGATTCCTTCAGCCATTTTAGCTTACCTCCTGTAAAGGCGTTGCTTTCCAGTAGTATCCAATAATGTTCCTCGCCTTATCGTTGTATCTCAAACGGAAAGTCATAGTCATAGCCTTCCCGGTAAAAAGCTCCTCGATGGTGCAATCTGTGAAATCAAACATATTTCTACCGCCCCCTTCAAATTCAATTCGACCACTCAGGCTTGGTGGATTGAGTCCGGCGGCAAGCATATCTCCCGTGAAGCTGATGATATGTCCGGTTTTGTCTGCAAAGGAATATGGTTCCATTTTGTCCACAGCGCCGCACTCCGGATTGGCGCATATTCTCTGAGGCGGCCATTGCGGTGTGCCGCAACTGGTGCATCTACTTCCCCAAAGGCCCAGAATCTCTTTTCGTCTCCGCCAAAGCATGGAAAAGGCCGTATAGTCAGCCACTTCATTTCGCATGCCGACATCCGCGGGCACAAGATCGCGCCAGACCAGGTATTTGGTGTAGCTGCCCAGATCCTCTTTTTTGGCCAGATAACCTGAGATGCCAAGGTTGCCCTTCTTATTCTGAATATTTTCTGTTACTTCGAAGTAAAGTGCATCCACTCCGCTACCATAACTCGCCACCAGCAGTTTATCGCCCGGTTTCGCACCCTCAAGGGCCTGAGCCAGCATAACCAGTGGAAGGGAAGTTCCTGAGTCTCCTATTTCAGCTTGCAGATTGCTTTGCTCAATTTCAGGTGAGATACCCAGCTTCTTATTGATATCCTTTCTGGCCCCCCTGTTGTTACAGGGGTAAATCACCTTGGCAAAATCCGCAATTTTCAGTTGATGCTTATCCAGCAAGCCATTGATCGCCTCTGGGATGAACTGGCTGTATCCCATATCTCGAATCCAGCGCTCTTCCCATTGCCGATCCGTATCAGCATCATTGGAACGTATGTGATCACAGAAGTCATAGGTGACAGAATAAGAACCTTTGAATTCGGCAATGACATCTTTATCTCCGACTACAAAGGCGGCAGCGGCATCGCCAAAAATCATCTCCTGATTGGTTGCCGTCTTGGCCAGTCGGCAATCGGCTGAAATGACAGCGATGTTGTTTATCCTTCCGCCTTCTACGCCATCCAGGGCAGAGAGCAGCGCGGTTGTGCCTGCTTTGAGCCCGCCACCGAAATCAGCCGCTCTCACTTGATCCTTCACATTGAGGGCAGGGATAATGATCCCCGCGTTCAACCTCTCCTTATAGGGCATGGTGGTTGAAGCAAAGTAAACGCCTTCAACCGTTGAACGATCAATGCCTTTTAGGGCATCGATCCCGGCCGCTACTGCCATCGTAATGGGATCTTCGTCAAAATTGGCTACCGCTTTTTCTCCCTGAGCATGGGCCATGATTGCCATGTTCATCCATGCCATAGCCTGAACAATCGTGCCCCGGTTCAGACGGTATCGCGGAACGTATCCGCCATAAGAACATATTCCAGCCATAGTTCCTCCTCTAAAAATTTGTTAAATGTTTTTGTGGATACCATCCAATCAAAGTAACCATTCACCAGCATCGAAAATGATGGAAGCCAAAAGCGGACTGCTGGAGTTCATATTCCCTCGCTAAGACGCAATGAACGCAAAGTGTTATATTTTTCAACTATCTTCTTTGCGACTTTGCGAGAGTCTTTACTTGAACTCCAATGCCCCATGTTTAATTGCCGGAGTAATAAGTTAATCCATCCGATTATGTGCCTTGCGCCTTGTGTATACCGCAATACCGGTAAACCGCGTCAGCAACATTCATTCCTGACTCTACTGCCTGCTGAGTTCCAACACCTGTACCTCCGGCATCACAACCCACATAAAAAAGTCCTCGTATTGGCGCTTGTATAGATGGCTTTCCGGGACCACACTGCCCGATTATCTGCGCGATGCCGATTGTCTCTCCACCGACGCCCGGTAATACCGAGTCACGTGTAAGCCGTGAAACAGTTTTTGTTGTGTAAAGTTCTTTATCTTCAATGGCTCCTTCAAATTCAGGAAAGGCTTTAAATATTATCTGCTCACCGGCGTCTGCCCATGCCTTTATATCCTCTTGGGACATTTCAGGATCAGGATTGCAATATGACCCTGTCAGAAAAACTTGCTTCCCCTCGGGAGCCGCGTCAGGATCATAATTGGAGGGAACTTCATAGTAAACAACCCCCTCCCTTGAGGCTTCACCCTTTTTAGCTCTGTTAAACCTGTCTACAGTCCAAGGGCTGTCATCTGAAAATACTACGCCAAAGGGAACATCAGTGATTTTTTTGTTTAAATAATACCGGTGGCCCAAAAGTGACCAGGAGGGAACCAGATCCTTTATATAGTTAACATAGCTCTTATCAAAGTGATCTTCCCCCACCAGCTTGAGTACTGTGGGTTGAATACCCGCATTGCTAATGACAACAGGGGCATCGAATTCTCCTTTATTTGTTACAACACCGGTAACTTTCCCATCTTTGACAACAATTTTTTCGGTTCTGGCCTGCATAATTACTTTGCCGCCGTTTTGCCGCACGGCCTCACAATATGCGTCCGTAACCCGACTCCAACCGCCAATGCTGAATATACCTCCGTTTTTCAGGAACATATCCTGAAGGCTGCGTATTATTTCTGCTGCTTCCACAACATCCGGCGGAGCCATAAACAGACCATCGCTGATTAGACTGACAAGAAATGCATAAAGCGATCGAGGTGCTTTATAATTACTCAGGAAGTCATCAAAGCTGATATCATGCATGGTATCAATTTGCTCAGGTGGCATCATTACTATTTCTCCAAACAGCCTGAGCGACTCTTCCCTATCTTCTTCCTTGATCTCCAGCCAGTCGAAAAGAATGTTGGGGTCTGTTTCTCCTTCTGGCATTTCGGGTAACGCTTCATACTTTCCGGATGATGTTTTATAGATACTGCCTCCCCGCCCTGTTATCGGTGCAACAAGTTTAACTTTGTCCGCCATCCCCAATTCTTTTAGTACAACCTCGTAGAGATTTCCAACTACAGGTGCCCCAATAACCACCCAGCCTGTGTGGGTATATCCGTTTTTCGAAATGGTCATTGCCTTGCCACCTGAAAGTGCATTCTTTTCTACAAGCAGAACGCTAAGCCCTTTTTTAGCCAACAGTCCAGCACATGAACTACCGCCAAAGCCGGCTCCAATTACGATAACATCAAATGTTTCATTTGCCATTTGCATCCTCCTAACCCGAATATTCGGGAGTTAAATAGATGTACGTGTTCACCAGCACTGCGAAACAAGGGGTTGCAACCCCTTGTTTCACGATGGCAGCCAAAGATGGGTGCAACGGAGTGGAACCCATCTGGGACCTCTTAAATGAGTTATACTAAGTGCCTCTTGCAAAAACGCATTTTGTCCCCGGTACCTAACACACCCCGGCCTGTCAGCCACCCCTCTCGAGAGGGGATTTAGGGGTGTGTTGAAGAGAAATTACCACTTGCCTTTCGGATATTTATCTCTGGTTGGGAAATCTTATACCACTTTTTGCAAGCGGCTCCTAATAAAACATTTTTTTACTAGATAGAAACAATGATCTATTGTTATCAACCTTGCGCAGTTATTCTTTATCGCGGAAGCCTTTCAAAAATGATGGTCCCTGATTGTCCATATGCTGCGCACATGACCACCATACCATATTTCATATTTTGTCTATCCATCTCATTAAGAAGTGTAGCCATTAGAATACCGCCAGTGCCCCCAAGAGGATGTCCCATAGCAATGGCGCCGCCGTTAACATTGACTTTTTCAATGGGAATATTCAACTCATTCATCCACGCAATCGGAACAGGAGCAAAAGCTTCATTGATCTCGAACAGGTCAATATCATCAACAGTCAATCCGGTCCGTTCCAGAGCCAGTTTGGTTCCAGGGATGACTCCATCAAGCATAATATCCATATGAACACCGGCGTTCACACTTGTCAGGATTTTGGCCCATGGTTTGAAACCGAATTCTTTACAGGCCTCTTCCGATGCCCAGAGCGCCAGACTGGCTCCATCTACAATGGCAGAAGATGACGCAGCGTGTATCTTTCCATTCTCTTTGAAGGGACGCGACAATTTCGCGATCTTTTCATGTGTTGTATCCGGCCTTATATTACTATCATAATCAAGCACATGTTCATTACCGTCCCTGTCTGTCCAGGGGATTGGGATGATTTCATTTTTGAATTTTCCGGCCTGGGTAGCTTCATGTGCCAGCTTATGGCTCCGGACTGACAAGTCATCAATTGCTTCCTGGCTTATGTTGTATTTATCGACGATCATCTCTGCAGACACACCCTGTGTAACCAGATTGTTTTGGGCAAACATTTCCTTAGGGAATGGCAGGTGATTAAAATCCATTTCCCCATCAATAGGACACATGTTCATATGCTCGCCGCCGCCAGCCATCAAAATGTCGTAATCTCCAATCATGATACTGGCATTTGCAAACGCATTGGCCTGCATCGCTCCTGAACATGCCCGGTTCATAGTTACGCCGGACGTAGTCACAGGCAGTTTAGAACTTAAAACGATAGTCCTCGCCATATTCGCGGCCTGTTCATTAACCGCTTGAACAACGGAATAGAAAACATCCTCCACTTTTTCCGGAGGCATTGAGGGATTTCTTTCCAGCAAGGCATCGACCAGGGTAACCCCCAACATTGCGGGATGGATGTTAGCAAATTCTCCTACAAAATCGTGTTTCGGTTGGCTCCTCCGGCCCCTGGGCGTTCGGACGGCGTCAATCAGATATGCTTCTCTCAATAGCAAACTCCTTTCTATGTTATTTATTAAACTGTTCTGATCCAATCGCGGATCATAGAATCCTGATCATCGTTGTTAAGTGTTACATACCTAAAGCAAATCTGTCTACCATAGTTTTAAAGGAGATTCTACTTAAAAAATACTCTTTAACAGGTTTTCAACTCCGTACCGGAAAAAAACGGACGAACACAAATAAGGCTGCGAACGGAGCTAATGTACGCGATGGCTTTTTAGTAGATGACTCTCTCTTGACGTAATGCGTCGATGTCATCCCGGGAATAGCCCAAGCTGGATAGCACCTCATCGGTATGCTCGCCCAGGCTGGCAGCCGGGATTCGAACTTGCCACGGTGTATCTGAAAGCTTGATAGGGAGACCTATCTGTTTCATCTTGCCGAATCTTGGATGATCCACCTCAAAAACCATCCGGCGGTGCAACACATTGGGGTCGGAGAAGACTTCGTCTGTATCCAGAACTTTGCCCACCGGGACATCGGCCTTGCTGAGAAGCTCGAACCATTCGTCTCTGTTCCTGGTGCGAAAGATCTGTTTTAGCTCTTGGAGCACCTCCTCCTTTTTGGGGCTTTCGGCGTATTGGTGAGGGATAAGGTCTTCGCGGTCTAAAACCTGGCACAGTTTCAACCAGAAGTGTGGCTCAAGACAACCAATGGTGAGGTATTTATCGTCACCTGTCTGATATACCGCATAGGCCGGTTGGTTCCCGCCGAAAATACCCTGCCCGCGTTGTGGGACGACACCACTCATAAGATACTCAGCAGCCTCCGGTACGCCATTGAGAAGAAAGACAACGCCATCGGTCAGAGAGATATCTACTTGTTGACCCCGCCCGGTTTTCTCCCTGGCACAGATGGCAAGTAAAATACCTACCGCCGACTGCAGAACTCCTGTTGTCATATCAGCCAGTACGGTTTGAACCAGAACCGGTGGATCATCAGGGCTGTATCCAATAAGCCCCAGCGCTCCGCCCATAGCTGCGTAGTTGTTGTCATGGCCGACAAGGTCACGATACGGACCGTCCTGACCGTAACCCGAGACGGAGCAGAAGATGATCTTGGGATTGATCTTGGAGATAGCCTCATAACCTACACCAAGTCGGTCCATTACCCCGGGCCTGAAGGCCTCAATGATGATATCAGTTGTCTCGGCCAGCTGGTGAAAAAGGCGCTGGCCAGCCTCGGTCTTGAGATTGATCGCAATGTTTTTCTTGTTGCGAATGGTTCCAGGGTCAAAACCGTCCACGAAGGTCATACCTCCGCCTACTCCCCTGTCACTAGCTCCAGGGGGCATGTTGATCTTGAGTACATCAGCCCCCATATCTCCCAACATCATGGCGGCAAAGGAAGCTGGGCCTATCCCTGCAAGGTCTAACACCTTTATGCCACTGAGTGCTGATGTCATCGTGAAACCTCCGGTCTTCAACTCAATTAATAAACACCTTGCCCGATACTACCTGTAATGCTCGTTGTGAATACGGTATTTCCCCTATGCCAGTTTAGTTGTACCCTTAGAGATTACGAACCGTTGGAAACCACGCATCTTGTGCCCTGAATATGTCCTCTTCCACGGCTCGAGCCTCGTATATCCCATAGGCATCTACCGCATCTCGTTTTTCCTCGCCAAAACTCAATCTACAAACACCGTCTGTAGAAAGTGAAAAAGACGTAGCAGCGTCATAGATAGCTTGTGAGTCGAGATTCTGGGCCCCTACCGCCTCTGCTGCATCAGCTAATATTTGAAACATCGCATATATCTGATTTCCCGCCATGTATCCGACACCCGCTCGGATGACCGTTTCGGCCTGATCTGGATGGTTCTGGTGTAGAAGTTGTTTGACCAGGTCGACTATCTCGCCATCTTCATTCCACCAGCGTGAGAATTTCACAAAGAGCATCCCATCAATCTCGTCCCATAACTCTGCGGCGTCTACCATGTCAAAGAAAGCCGCTTGTGTATCAGAACCTATGAATTTTGCCTTGGTGTGACCTGCCTCATGAAACTGTTTTACAAAAGTGATAAAAACGATGCCGGGATATATATAGTCACAATCCTTCAGTGCCTCAACTTCCGCTTGCCAGTTCATGCTGAAGTGGGTCAGGTATCCTCCTACCCACTCGAACTGGTCAGGGTGAGCATCGCAGTATTCCTCCATCGCTTCGAGGACCTTATCTGAGTGCGATTCAGACCATGCAGCTCCTCCGACTTTCGCCGGACCTTTTGTCTCGTAATCCCAATCATTCTCGGCGATCCATTTCATCATGGTGTAACCCTCAGATTTTGAATCGATTCCCAGATTAAACACATATCCGGGAGGTAGATACGCTTCTCTGCTGGCTGCCATGGCAAACAGCACGACCTCGTCATTTTCCACTCTGGTCTTCAAGGTTGTTGGAGTTGCCGGGATCGGAGAAAAAATAAAGTCCGCTCCATTCTCTATGAGCCATTCATAGCCAGGTATATCCCTGGCCGGATCCATTTGCCCATCATAACTTTCAACCTTAAATCTAACTCCTGGGATGAGGTTATTGTCGTTGTAATACTTAACCATATCATCCAGTGACATATTTATATATTCCATTGCTGTAGCGGAAACACCGGTAAAATCTGTCATATTGCCAATGGTGATGACCTTTTCAGGAGGAGTTGGTGGTGGTGTTTCCGTCTGTGTTACTGATGTTGTTGGCGAAGGTTTTTCGGCACTACTCTTACTACAGCCAATTATCGATGTAAAAACTAATAGTATTATTCCCAAAAGGATAATCACCAGTCTCAATGAAAACTGCGGCATCTATCTCCTCCTCACTACTGCTCGAAGACACTAAACAGTTATTTACAAAAAATCTCAAACCTTAACCGGAAGAGTATTATGGCCCAGTAGGCATAGGGGCCATCTTGGGAATGCTTATCTCACATTTTGATTATGCTGCGGATTACTTCACCCTTCTCCATGGCCTCGAAGGCTTCGTTGATCTGGTCTAATCTGTAGGTTCGGGTAATGAGTTTATCGATAGGGAACGTTCCATCCATGAACAGATCGACATATCTTGGTATGTCCACTGGCGCTACAATGTCACCATGTATGGTTGCGGTCATGGTCTTACCGAAGAGGAACTGTACGGCGGGAACAGTGATCATGTCGGTGAATGCTGGCATTCCAGCTATGACGAGAAGTCCCCCGGCGCGAATACAGTTAAAGGCCTTTGCTATAACGTCCACATTCCCGATGACCTCGATGGCATAATCCGCTCCCTCACCGAGTATTTCGGGAATCTTCACTTCTGGATCTTCCCGGGAGGCGTTAATTATATAGTCAGCTCCAAACTCCCTTGCCTTTTCCAGCTTGCTATCCAGCGTATCGATGGCTATGACCTTTGCACCCGCTGACTTTGCGCCCATAACGGCACTCATCCCAACACCACCACAGCCGAAGATGGCGATACTCTCGCCGGGCTTTACCCTGGTGACGTTGATCGCGGCGCCAAGGCCGGTGCTAACGCCACAACCGAGGAGACATACTGCATCAAGTGGGGCATCCTTCCGGATCTTCACCGCGGAGCGCTCATGAACTACAACCTTCTCAGCGAAGCAGGCAAGGCCGAAGAGATGATTTATTGGCTGATCGCCTTTGTGCAACCGTACTCCTCCCCCGGGGAGAGTGGCCATCATCTGAATCGGCAGGTTTTCCACGCAAAGGGTGGGCTTCCCTGAAAGACAAAAGCGGCATTTCCCGCATTCGATGACCACCAAAAGTATTACGTGATCACCTGGCTTGAAAGAGGTCACGTTGGGTCCTACCTTCTCCACGATACCTGCTCCCTCGTGCCCTGGTACAAAGGGTAAGGGCTGAGGCATAGCGCCCTGCATAAAGTGGAGGTCGCTGTGACACACTCCGGTGGCCTCCAGCTTTACCAGTATCTCGTTTTCCTGGGGTTCATCGAGTTCCACTTCCTCGATGACCAGTGGTTTCCCGATCTCGTACAAAACAGCTGCTTTCATTATCCTCCCTAGCCATAACAACTAAGCTTGGTAATTATGTCTTTGAGCTACATCCACAGGGTTACATCGCCCTCCAAATTGAGTTTGCAACAAATGACTGAATTGCCTTGGGGGAACCCAGGAACATCGTGAGTCTCCACTTAATGGATATGGTCACTTTGCAGTTGGATGATAGCTTAACAGTAATTGAATGGCTGTGCTATGGTCCAAAGGGGGTATTTTGGGGGTATTGTGGCCAAAAACGGTCCTCACTATAATTTAGGTATTGGTCCTTGAGGGTTGATACCCAAATAATACTCTAGGAGTGAAAACCACTCAAACAGGCTCTTGCTGGTCATGGGTGTGGCTGCTATTCTAAGCATTACTTCGTTTATATATTATTTACCTAATGCATTCCGAGCGATTTGTGAACTATCTCTTTAGCAAGTAAGCATTCTTCTCTAAGTCATCGATGAAAAGTAGAAGGAGGGCGAGGGTATATGCCGGTTCTGCTAAGTGGCAATGAATGGCAATTTGTCAATGCCGTAAGTTTGCATGTTAATCCTTTCCTACTGAACTCTATTTCCTCTCTTAAAGGAACTGAAAATCCGGATCACTCCGAAGTTCGGTATTCTTCTTATTAATCCGGCGATTAAAAGTGGCTCAGATAGAGGAATCTTAGCGATCGGGGATCAGGGGTCAGAATGCAGAACCAGCGAGAATATTACTTATGAAAAATCGAAGGCTTCATCCC
>JABMQN010000165.1 GCA_013203045.1 Chloroflexota bacterium | reverse complement strand
TCAAAAATGATTTTGGCTCCCAGCCCGTACCCTCCGATGAAATCCTTACACAAACTTTTATCCAGAGGTTCATCCCAGGTTTTTCTTTCTGATAGGTTTACGAATAGAATCTTCCCTACATATCCGCCTTGCATTGGTCTCTCCTTATTTCTGATTAACAACTTCAAAGTCCGGCAACGCATACGTTGACCACACATTCACTGGGTTGGCCTCCCATACAGGAATAAACGTGCTAATCTATGTTCCACTTATAAAGTGAAGATTTCACACCCCTGGGATAAAGCAAGGGCTATGCGATGAGAAAGGCAGGTTGTTTACCTACATGCATATCAATACCAAATGCTATCGCAGGCACCTTCTATTCATGGAGTAAAGACTTGTTCCTGCCATTCAGGATCAACCCTAAAGAGGTCTTCGCCATCAGATCTTGCTTCATATATCCCATAGTAGTTTTGCACATATCGTTTGGTCTCATCAAAGGTGGCAAAACCTTCGACGCCATCGAGATCGAATGAAAATGATATTGCGGCATCGTACAAAGCTTGGGAGTCAAAGTTTTCCGGACCCACAGTCTCTACCGCATCCTTGATTATCTCTAACATCAAATAGATTGACTGGCCTGCTATATATCCGGAACCCATCCGACGGATATCATCGGCACTGTTCGGATGTTTCTCATTCAGGAGTTTGTTCGTTAAATCGATTATCAAACCCTCCTCGTTATACCATCGGGACGATCTGCTAATCAGCATACCATCAATTTCATTCCAAAGCTCAGCCTTATCTACCATCCCAAGAAATGCTGTTTGAACATCAGATCCGAGGAATTTCGCCTGCGTGTATCCGGCACGCCGGTAGCCTTCCACAAAATTGTTAATTGGACTGGGCACGAAGACATAATCGCAATCTTTAAGTCCTTCTATTTCAACATCCCAAATAAACGAGAATTCGTTCAGATAACCCTCAACCCATTCAAATTGATCCGGATGAACTTTAGCATAATTCTCTGCTGCTGAGAACCAAATGATGCCGTAGCCATCAAGCCATGATCCTCCGCCAATCCTGGCCGGTCTGTCTTTGGGGAAATCCGGATCGTTTTCGGAGATCCACTTGAGTAGCGTATAGGCCTCATATTCAGGTGTGATACCGAGGCTAAACCCATATCCGCCTTCAAGTTCCTTATTGGCAGCAGCCGCAAATAGTATAAACTGGTCATCATTTACTTTGGTCTGAAGTGTTTCAACAGCTGGTGGTACAGGGGTCCAGATCAAATCTGCCCCTTTCCCCCTCAACCATTCATAGCCCGGTATGGCTTTGGAGGGATCAAATTGTCCATCATAGCTTTCAATATCTAGCTCAACTCTAGGGATAATATTCTGCTCATTGGTATAATTGACCATATCCTCCAAGGCCTTATCGATGGCACTGATAGCATTTGATGCTACTCCGGTCTTATCTGTGAGATTGCCGATGGTGATCTTTATTAGCGGAGGAGTCTCTGTCCCATTAGGTAGCGGGGGCGTAGGAATGTTACCATCATTTTCACCATTATTATCATCTCCACCACATGCCACCATCATCATCACCAGCAATAGAACTCCCAGAACAATGATTCCCTTTTTGCTTGAGATCCTCACTATTCGCCTCCTTGTTGTCTCTGGATTTATCTGAAGATCGGAGGATTCCTCAACGAGGATACTTAACCCATCACCGAGATTCCATCAGCAATCTATGAATTAATCCATCTTACTCTCTTTGCACAGCATATTCTATCAGGTTTTCCTGACAAAGTTGGAAGGACCTCAGCTTCTCCCTGACGACAGCGTTATCATGCAGAAAATGTGATAACACATCAGTCAAATCTTTCATAGCTAATTGCTTGATAACGCCGCATGACAAGTTATCAGCATTCTCGAAACTATTAAATGCGATAACACTGCCAAAAACAATGGACCTTGGGCTTATTTACTATGTTATCCACCAGAAAGTGGTGTAATGCTGCAAGTGATATAACAATTGTTAGCTAACCTCACAATCAGACAAAGCTCATTCCAAGTATGTTTTAATATATCGCTCCATCTCTTTTGTAGGTTTCCACCACTTGATCACGCCGAGGTCCTCGGCCACCTTGTTTGCACCGATGTACCCGGAACCTCCCAGCACCATTCCCCCTGGATAGTTGGAAGCGCCACACGTGTAGAGGCCTTCGATTGGTGTTGCCGAGCTTGAGCAATCCTGATTAGGACGGAAGCATCCCAACTGTATGGGTTTATAATCACCATGTTTGATTGCACCCCGCCGCATATTTGGTAATCGAATCTCTATGCCCTCAGGTGTCTCATAGCATTTCCTTACGATATTTTCCCTGGTCATGTTTGGAGCAACCTTTTGCCATTTGGTCAGTATCGCATCCTCTAACTCAGGGCCAACTTTTTCCCAACCACCCTCGACCTCATATGGCGCATGCATCTGGAAGAATGATACATGTCCACCCCATGGCGAGTGTACCAAGTGAGGATCGAAGTAACTCTCGCAGGTAGCATGTCCACCGAAGTTGTTCATATCGATCTTCCCAGCTACGACGTTGTCCCAATGGGATAAAAGCTGATCCATTCCGTCCAGGCCAAAGATGTTCATAAAGGCATCATTGATCCATGGATCATCGCACTTGTATTGCGGTGGTTCCTTCGAAACCACGTGCAGTGTGTAGTAGCTCCACTTATCGTACTTCCAGCCATCAACCGATTCCTTGAGATCGCCTGGCAGATTCTCTGTTCCCACAAGGTCAAAGAATGTGGTATGAGGGTCAAGCGTGGACATGATCACCTTGGCGCGGAGCGTGCGGCCCTCGGCTAGTTGGACCCCGATGGCGCGCCCGTTCTCCATGAGGATGTTGGTTACTTCGGCTGTGTCCAATATCTTCCCGCCATAACGAGATATCTCTCGTACCATGGCACCGGCCAGTTTATGCGATCCTCCTTCGCAGTAACACTTATTACTGCCTCGTTGCAGCATAAGGGCTACAAACATACCTATCCCGGTTTCCCTGGGATCCAATCCCCACATGCAACTGGTGTACAGCAGGAGGGCTCGAATTCTGTCATTCTCGAAGTTATCAGTGATGATTTCCAATGGACTCTGTTCAGCCAGCTCCAGCATTTCCTGGCCGATTTTAGTCTTCTGCATGGCCATGGTGATATCCAGCGGAGACATCGGTGGAATGTACGTTGCCGGTCCCAATATGTCATCCACAATCTTGCGCCATGACCACATTAGTTTGCCGAACGCATTCGCATCCGTGTAGGAGAACTTCATCATGGAATCCTTGGTGTCCTCCGCCATGCGCGAAAGCAATAACGATTTGCCGTCTTCAAAAACCATGCCTGTTTGCGAATTTGGTTTGGTCCACAGCAGGGCATGGCGATCCAGGTCAAAGTCTCTGAGCACTGGCATATAATCGACCATCATGTGATAGATGGCATGAATGTTGGAGTAATATCCCGGAAAGAGTATCTCTTCAGTGGCCAGCCCGCCTCCGATCTCGTAGCGACGCTCAATCGTGATTACTTTTAATCCGGCTTTGGCCAGGTAAGCGCTTGCTATCAGGCCATTAGGGCCTCCCCCAATAACGATTACATCCCATTCGCTTTCATCAGGGAACTCATCAAATATCTTACCCATCATTGGTTCAGGCATAGCTCTCCCCCTCATTCGAGTTTAGTGCGGCAGATATCTTGCCTTCCTGGGGAATGTACCATGGAGATGGATACCACCATTTGCCAGGCTCAACAAGTCCATCCTCAATAAGGATATGCATCAGGTTATATGGGATGGCCATCAGGCAAAGAGCTCCGGGATGTCCGGATGTCTGATTGCAGAGATAAAGCCCCTCTATTGGGGTTCGATAACGTGCTAGTTCAGGTATAGGCCGAAGTTCTGCCCACTGGTCAGCACAATGACGAATTCCGCCAAAGTGACCTGCCAGGATACCGGTATTGCGAAACTCGGATTCCCATGGTGTACTCACAAAGTGAGCGATGAGGTTGTCATCATCGAGATTCTCGATCACCTCGCTAACTGCTTTGCGCACAATGGCGTTGACTTCATCTTTCTTGTGATCTATAGTACCGGGGCCGCCAGCTTCATAATCTGGTGGTGGTACATAGGTGTAGTATGGTCCTGCTACATGGGCGCCGGGCATAGTGCACTGAGGATCCGATTCCGGGAATCTCGCACTGTGTGTCGCCATCCACAACAGCTTTTCCGGGGGTACGCTCGGAGCTCCTTTACGGCCATCCACATCGGCTACGTGCTCGTAATAAATATCACGAGAGTCACAGGGATAAGCTCCGCCAAACTCCCCTGGTTCCATCCTGCCGGGACCCAGGAATTTCGCGCGCGGCATCAGCGGTTCTTTGGTGAGAAAATGAGATACCCAGCAACACCCTCCTTTGAGGCTAATATCCTTTACCTTTTTTCTGAGACTGGAGCTTGTATGCGCCGGGTTGATCAATTTAAGAAAAGTGGGGTGGATACCGGTGCCACTAATCACCGCTTTGTTAGCCCATACCTTCTTCTCGTCGGTGGTGGCGGTGTCTCTTAGCCGTACACCTACGGCTCGTCCGTTTTCGATAAGAATCTCATCGACAGGACAACAGGTGCGAATAACCACCCCGTGAGAAAGTGCACACCGAATGATAGCGTGAAAGTAGCCGTGCATACCGCCGCGGGGAACGCTGAAGCCACTATATACGGTTACAAGCGCCTCACCCGCGATAGCCGGAACGGCCACCCCTTCATAGTGTCCTGCGGCTCCGGAATACCAGGCCCCTGCTGCGGTTAATACCTTCCATGGTTCAGTTTCGCAATACTCATCCAAGAGGTCAAACATGGTCATGTCCAGCAGTTCCTCGGTCCAGATATCCGGCGCATGTTTCTTGTATACCTGCATGTACGGGATATTCTCGGCTGTGACTTCGACCTCAGGTGGGTGAGGGGGGCACCAGTGTGTGGCACGCAACAGTTCTTTGATGAATGGTGGATCGCTTGCGATACCACAAATCTTGGCCCAACCCTCTATATCTTTGTTGGTGATTGGAGCAACTCCATCCGAGACCAGGACGCCTACCTCTTGCTGCTTGGCGATGGTTTCGATCAGAGGGCTCCAGTTCATACGGAAGCCATATTTGTGTAGCTCCAGCTGTTCAAATCCAGGTGCAGGGCCTGCGTACATGTACACAGCATGGGGATTAATGTGCACTCCCGGCATTGGCTCGACGTTTTCACAGGCCCCACCGGATTCCGGTCTCTCTTCGAGAACACAAACACTGGCACCACACTTGCCCAGATATGCAGCCATTGCCGTCCCATTGGGCCCACCCCCCACAATAACAAAATCGTATCTCTCTTCTTGAGCCATGTGTTCCTCCTTATTTAGTTAAAGTGGAACCGGGTTTGTGCCACATGTCTTTACACGATAAATTAGCTTGTTATCACCTCCTTTTGCACTGTTCGTGGATTTTGAAATTTCTTAAAGTATGTAACCGTTTTCCCTTGCCCTGACAACCGATTCCGGCAAAGTCCACCACTGCTCGATGCCGCACTCCTCGGCGATGGTGGTGGCACAGTTGTAACCCGGCCCCCAGATAACGCATCCGCC
>JABMQN010000164.1 GCA_013203045.1 Chloroflexota bacterium | reverse complement strand
TATCTCACCATCTTCGTTCCACCAACGCAACATTCTAGCGATCAGCATCCCATCTATTTCATCCAGGAGCTTGGCATCCCGTATTAACCCAAAAAACGCAAGGTGAGTATCCACACCAAAAAACCTCGCTTCGTGACCCGCGGCCCGATACTCCTTCACAAAATTGGTCAATATGGTGGGAGGGAACACGTAATCGCAATCCTTGAGTGCCTCGACTTCAGGTCCCCAGGTAAAAGTGCTCATATTTGTTAGATGTCCACCTACCCATTCGAACTGGTCCGGGTGAGCTTCAGCATATTCTTTCATTGCACCTAAGTAGGCCTCGGCAGATGGTTCTTGCCAGGCGGCACCACCAATCCTGGCTGGTCCTTTCGTCTGGTAGTCCCAATCATTTTCAGCCATCCATTTGAGCACGGTGTAGATCGGTTCCTCGTTGATTTCACCCAGCATAAACAGGCGCCCCGGAGGGGAAAGCATTTCGCTTGGGGTGGAGGCTGCAAACATGCAAATCTGGTCCTCCTCGATGAAAGGAAGAAGTGTTACTGGCGCTGATGTCACCGAAGTATAGATGAGATCAACACCGCGTTCTTTCAACCATTGGTACCCCGGTATGTCTCTGGCAGGATCGAAAGAGGTGTCATAAGCGATGATTTTGAGCTTAACCCCCGGGATTAGATTCTGCTCATTGTAGTAATCCACCAGATCTTCCAGTGCTGAATCTATGATTTGCATAGCGTTTGATGCGACTCCGGTCATATCTGTGAGGTTGCCGATAGTAATGATTACGTCTTCTACTGGTTCCGGGGAAGCAGTTGGCACAGTAGTGGGTTGGATATCTGGTTGGGTTGCTTCGTCGTCGCTACTGCTGCAACTTGGGATGACAATAACGAGAGCCAATAGCAGCAGAAAGGTAAGAGGGATTGTCAGTCTGTTCATGTTCACCTCCTGTTTGACTATGTTCATGTCGCACGCTTGGGGGGAACAGTCATCACTGTTAATACTGACTGGTGCTCAAGTCTAATTGTCGGGCCCACGATTTGTCAATACAAATGGAAAGGCTGTGAGGTATACGTGAGGTCAAGTTGTCTCTGCCCTCTACTCCAAAAAGGGGGCTCCCAGCATACCTACAATTTGTCACCAGCTACAGCTTGAGCAAGTTCCTTTCCCCCAGTGGATGTTCCTCTTGAGATGGTAATTATCGCTATTTTTTCTCCTACTTACTTCTTATTTTGATAGCTGTTTTGGGTACGCTTTACGTTGTCAATCCGGTCATCAATGATCCTGTTGGTGGTATATTTCAAAGTACTAAGCTCATCTAAGGTAAGTTTTTCCAACTCGTCCAAGTCGTAGTGGATCGTTTCGATTATTCGGGCCGAGTGTGGTTTACGACGATTGGTGAAATATACGGTAACACTTGCAATTATGGTTCCCCAGAAAACCATAACTCCCAGAACGGCCCATATTCCACCAAGTATGTGCCCACCATCTGTGGCAGGTTCGTATGGGGTGCCCATGGTTTCCACGGCTGCTAGTGCCCACCATAGAGCCTCGCCGTAGGAAGTCATCTCTGCTCCACTAGCGTTCCGTTCGATTAGATACATACCAAATGAGAATAGCAGCCACAAAACAACCAGTGTCAGAAACATGGGTGCGAAAGGCGTTCGGGTAAGAATATCTCGAAGAATGCGAAATATCACTGGGATGTCTGGAACTGGTCGGAGCCTAAGGTGCCGCTTCACAGTTCTGCGAAGCACCTTGTCACCCGGTCGTACAGGTTTTATTTCCTCCAAGTCGCCATGTTTCATTTTTCTCTCCTTTAGCCAAAGATCATAGTTCTTTCAGCTTTACATTGTAGGGTCCAGTATAGTCGGCATTGGCCGGAATACTAGGGTAGGTTTGGAGGCGCCTTCCACTTGGTCATCTGTATCATCTTGGCTGGCATGGGCCTCGGCAATGGTCAGGCGCCTGACCTTGTGCCTTTGTTTAGCTTCACCTGATGGACTCTCACCTTGTTCGCATCCTTAATTCTTGCAGAGCATGTCTGGCTTGGCCACCCGCTTCACAGCAAAGTCGTTTCAGGATAGCTACTGTGCCGTCAGACCACCATCGATAGTAATCATTGCTCCCGTGATGAACGAGGACTCGTCTGAGCATAGCCACATAACCGTGTTGGCAGTCTCCTCCGGTTCGCCAAGCCGTCCAACCGGAACCAAACCGGTGATGTAATCCTCAAGGCCGGCATCGATGAGTCTTTGCAGGAATGGCGTCCGACTTGTACCCGGACATACTGCATTCACCCGAATACCGATTTTGGCACACTCCAGTGCAGCCGTTCTTGTCAGGCCGGCAACACCGTGCTTGCTGGCGTTATAAGCAGGCACGCCAGGGGCGCCAACCAACCCAGAAGTAGATGATGTATTTACGATGGCCCCACCCCCCTGTTTTTTCATCCGGGGTATCTCATATTTGAGACAGAGCCACACCCCTTTAAGATTTATACCCATTACCCGATCCCAGTTTTCTTCAGTGCAGGTGGTCACACTGTCCAAATCCCCGTTAATTCCGGCATTATTATGCGCACAGTCCAATCGACCGTAAGTATCTATAGTAGCTTTAATCAGTGATTCCACTTCGCTTTCCCGACTGACGTCGGCCTTAATAAATACCGCCTCCCCCCCACCCTCCTTGATTAGTCTCACGGTCTCCTCCCCATCAGCGACCGCTATGTCAGCAACAACGACTTTGGCATTCTCTCTCGCAAAGGCAAGCGCGGTGGCCCGGCCTATTCCCGAACCAGCGCCCGTTACGAGTGCAACTTTCCCTTCGAAACGTTTCATGGTTTCTTACCTCCTCAGTCGTTCATAAGATCTGCTGTTTAAATCCGGCATATCTATCTTATTCCCGGCAAGTTCGTGGATTGTGAACCTCTATGGCCATAAGTCAGCAGCAACATCCGTAAGCCCCAGTGCTTCAAGCCTCTCCTTATTTGGCCTGCCCGTTTCCAAATCCCAATCCATACCTTTGAAGAACGCAGATCGCAAATCCTCCGCATCAACAGTCACGTTGGCAGTCGGTCCTTCTGTCAGTGGCGGATTTCCCATCACCCTGCCCACAGATACCTTAAAATCATCTGGTTTTAGTCCCTCTCGCACAGTGAATGCCTGTCGCATGTTGGATATCCTCTCGCCAGCCTCGAGGATCTGGGGCATACCAAAGTCCCAGCCAGTTGCGGCCGCAACCAACTTGTCGAGGAATCCAAATTGCGCGGCCGTCCATTGCAGTAAACACATCCCGCTGGCATTCATTACTTGGTTCATTTTGGCGTACGTAGGATCAGCTGCACCCGAAGTATGGCGACCGGGAGTAGCATCGCATTCGTAGGACGGCGCAAACAAGGGCATGAATTTGGGATCATGCATCGGTAGCTCCTGCCCGCCCGCATGAATGGCATACTTATCTGCCCCACCGCCGATTCTCTCAGATGCACGCTTTACCCCATCAGCGAGGACATCACCGAAGCCCTCGCGTTTGGCCAGACTTTCCGTCATTGATACAATCGTTTCATTCTTTCCCCAGGCCAATTCAATCCCGTCAGTATCAGATTTGGTGATGATCCCATTCTCGTAACACTCAATGGCGAAAGCGATAGCGGCACCGGCCGAGATGGTATCCAGCCCGTAACGGTTGCAGATGTCGTTAGCTTTAATCAATGATTCCAAATGATTGTTAAGTAAAAGCATCCCGAACGCACCAGAGGTCTCATACTCGGGTTTATGCCCTCCGGCTTCATATTGATACGACGTCCCCGCCTTCATAATCCCCTTGCAACGAACCGGACACCACAGACAACCGTGTTTACGTTCCTGCAGAGCGATTACAGCATCACCACCGATGGCTTGGGCATCAGGGAAATCCACCACACCAACACCTGCCCAGTTCTTAACCGGCGAGTCGCCGTTGGCGGCAGCATTGGCATTGTCGCCACAGGTACCCCATTTCTTGAATCGCTCATAGTAATCTCCCGATAGATGAGCAACAAACTCCTGTGAAACTTGGGTGATTTGATCTCGATCAGGCACAGGGACTTCGCTGGTCCCCGTGACAACCACGGCCTTGAGTTTCTTTGATCCCATGACTGCTCCCAAGCCTGACCTCCCTGCGGCGCACCCGATATCATGCATGACGCAGGAAATAAGTGATAGTTTCTCTCCAGCCGGCCCGATGCAGGCGACCGCGATATCCTTGCCAAGATCAGACTTGAGCATTTCCTCGGTTTGCCGGGAGTCCTTCCCCCATAGTTGTCCGGCATCTCTCAGTGCGGCCTTGCCATCTTTGATGAAGAGATAAACTGGAGTGGGTGATATCCCGTTGAAGAAGACCGCATCATAACCGGAGAATTTGACATACGGGCCAAAATATCCCCCGCAGTTGGCGTCTCCCCAGCCACCGGTCAACGGGGACTTACTCACCACTGTAAACCGTGAACTGAACAAACCGCGCACACCAGTAAGGGGACCGGTAGTGAAACCGATTGTGTTTTCAGGCCCCAAGGGGTCAACGCCTCCCTGCTGCCGGCTGTATAGTATTCTGGAACCTAGCCCGTATCCTCCTATAAAATCCTGATAAAACTTTTCATCGGGCGTCTCTTCCCTGATTTCCCCTGACGAAAGGTCAACAAACAATATCCTGCCCATATAACCTGCAATCATATGATCCTCCTTTGCGATGGGGTTCGCTGGTCGGTGCGCAATCGGTATGGGTCCAGTTCATTCCATTTCAACTAACTGTCGATAGATATGGTTCACTTTTTGAACGGAGATTTTCCACTCTCCGTTACGTTTGACATACTCCTCATTATACGAGGTCCCAACCCTTACTGCTTTACTGGTCTGAGCCTCAACCATAGTATTATCCAGTTGCCAGAAACCACGAGCGGTTGTGGAACTTAGTATTTCGATCTCAGGATTGTGTCCCTGTGGATCAACCAGAGTGAAAGTTGATGTCATACTCCCTTTGTAGAAATCCTCCAGAGCCATTTTACCCTCTAATTGGAGACCATATCCAAAATCCACCACCGCATCATCGGCGTAACAATCCATGAGTTCGTCCCACTGGTTCTTGTGAATGCAGCGCCAGTATTTGTACCTCAGTTGTCGGATTGCCTCAATATCGCTGAGCCTTCTGCATTCTTCTTCGAGGCATTTGATTCTCTGTTCCAAACTCTCAATATCGGTCATAGTTTAACCTCTTTTGTTCATTTATCTAATCCCATGCGGACGGTAGATTTCTAGTATACTGCCCCCAACGCTTCTGTACACTAACGTCTTTTGCCAAGGCTTGTTGGACCGTTTGCCCTGAGCCGGGTCGAAGGGAAACGGGTTCATGCTTCGACAAGCTCAGTACGAACGGAACTGGAGACAGATGTTCGGATATCTCCAGGACACAATACTAGTATTCATCAAAGAAAACCGATTCGACAAGTCCGCGCGTGCAACGGGCACCGGGCAATTCAATTTCCAATTCCGTAGCCAGATCGAGGCCAGCATCCATATCCTTCACCCCGATTGCGGCAAATCCGGCGAAAAGGTTTCTGAATGATTCCTCATCACAACTGGCACGAACCATATTACGGCCCTCAACAAAGCCTGCCATTAGAGGAGTCACAACCCCGTTTACCTCCCCCACCTCTTTTAGTAAATCCAGTGACAAACCGGATGCCTGGGCCAGTCGGGCACTTTCATGTATTGCCACGAAGGAAGCATATGTCATCAGATTGTTACAGAGTTTCAGTGTAAGACCTGCCCCAACATCGCCCGCGTGAATGATCTTGGCTGCAGATGTCTCGAAGATCGGGCGACAGCGTTCGAGCAGTTCTGCGGGGCCACCGACCATATAGCACAGGTTCCGCTGCTCTGCACCAGTGGCACCGCCGCTAATTGCAGTATCCAACAAGTAGACCTCGTGCTCGCGAGCCTCATCTGCCAACCGAAGAAGAGTGCTCTTTCGGACCGTGCTGTGGACAATCACGACTGTTCCGGGTGCTGATGCAAAAAACACACCTTGTTGTGAGCGAAGAACCTCATCAACATCTTTATCGTCGCGCACACAGATGCAAATGACATCGCAGGTGCCCGCCATCTCTGCCAGGCTGGCACTCACCTTGGCCCCTTTAGTAGCGAGTTCCTCGCAGCTCGGTTGATAGATATCATATACGGACAAATCGAACCCGTCATCTGCCAGGTTAATTGCCATCGGCTTCCCGATATTCCCCAATCCCACAAATCCTATTCTGTCTGTCATGTTGTCTATCCCCCATTTCACGGTTGGTCAACTGTCGGAACCCAATCGTCATCAGCCAACACTAGCGTTTTATCGGCAGCGCTCGCCCGATGCACCGCATAGTAGTTCTTGCCATCTCTTCTAAGTTTGCTGTAACCGAAACGTGTGATGCCATCGATTGTCAACGAGTAAGACTGTGCAGCTGCATAGATCGCCTGCGAATCCAGGTTCTCCGGCCCCACCGCTTCTACAGTCTTGGCAATGAGGTCAACTAGTATGTATAAATTCGACATTGCCAGGTATCCGACTCCTGCCCGCATAATTTTCTCAGCATCACCGGAGTGATTCTCATAAAGCAGCTGTTCAGCGAGATCGACTAGCGTATCGTCCTGGCCCCACCACCGTGTCGCCATCGCGAACAACATCCCATCAATTTCTTCCCAGAGATGTGCATCGTCTATCTGTGCCATGAATGCAGCATGGGGCCCGGCACCGAGGAACTTTGCAGTGTATCCGGCATCTCGATACTCCTTGATAAAACTGATCATTAAGCCGGGTGGTATCACATAGTCGCAGTCTTTCAACTCATCCACTTCAGGTCCCCAGATAAAATTAGGAACTTGGGTAAAATACCCGCCTTCCCACTCAAATTGGTCCGGATGAGCCTTGGCATATTCTTCTGCCGCCGTGAGATATGTGCTGGTCCATGCGTCATCCCAGCCAGCACCGCCTATTTTGGCTGGCCCATTGCTAATGTAATCCCAATCATTTTCTGCTATCCACGTAAGAAGCGTGTACGCATGAAACTCAGCCCGATCCCCTAGGGAGAATACGTATCCTGGAGGTGAGAGTTCCTTTGATGGGACCGACGCCGCGAATATCAAGTATTGGTCGTTATCAGCTCTGGATTTTAGCGTTACAGGAGTATTTGGCACCCCGGTCCAGATCAATTCTGCTCCCTTGTCTATCAGCCATTCGTAGCCCGGTATATCTTTGGAAGGATCCATTTGCCCATCATACGTAATCACTTCCAGTTTTACTCCGGGTATAAGGTTTTCCTCGTTGTAATACTCAACCAGATCGCCCAACGCCAGGTTGATGGCCTCTTGAGCATTTGCTGACGGACCCGTCAAGTCCGAGAGATTACCTATGGTAAAAACCACTTCTTTTGCCGTCTCTTTGGTTGCTGTTGGCTGTGTTGTTGCTGTCGGTTCATCCTTTCCATCATCCCCGTCACAGGCTACCAGCAGCGGAAATAGCAGTAGCACAATCCCCAAAATTGCAATGACCGTTTTGATTTCAGATCTCATGTTATTTCCTCATGAACCTGCCGAAACCCCTTTGCAGATTACAGCAAACTGATTCCAAATATTGTAGTCACAGATTATTACGGTATCCATGAACATTGTCAAGGTTGCGGGTTGTGGTATATATGTGTATTCCGGACTATTCGTAGGTTATTCAAATGACCAGGTTGTTTCTATCGATCTGAATCAGAGCAAATTCTACGCAGTAATGTAGTGTTCAGCATGAGGAGGTCGGAGATTCAAATTCTCTCTCTCCTAACCATCTTTCTTCCCCTACCCTCCTATAAGGCCCTCTTTTCCATCCCTATAGCTCCAAAAGGGGAATAGGTGCGTCCATCCTGAATCGAAATTCAACATCAAACTGGCGTTGAGTCAATTTAAATTCTCATTCTTAAGCAAAGCAGAACCACTGGATCGTCCTTACTCTGAAGTCCCATTTCTCAAGAATACCAAACCTGAAATAGTGCCCAGATATTATGGGGCATTATCCTTTATCGTAATTATGCCACCGAAACAGCCCATGAATGCCGTGCCTCCGTCCGGGGCAAGAGTGATAGGTGCACCAAAATCGTTGGAGTACAAACCTGTTCCGGTCGGGATTCTGAAAACTGTTTCGCCGGTTTCGAAATCAACGGCTGTGAAGTAATATCCGTAGTCGTCATTAACAAGTGGCTGGTATGTATGGAGATAGAGTAGCCCGTTGCCCAGCGATAATTTAGGCAATGTACTACAGGAATTCTCGGGGCTTGACCACACTTCTTCACAAGCAAATCCACCCTTGCCATCCGGGATGAGGTCAATTCGGACAATGCCCCCGACGCTATCTACACAGCATCCTCCAGTACCGAAGACTTTATTGCTGTCTTTACCGTAATCGTTTTTAACAATCAGTAAGTACTCGAGTCCGTTTGGCCCCTCCCGAACAAAACCGGGGAAGGCATTCTCCGTTGCGCTGATGTCATCATCA
This sequence comes from Chloroflexota bacterium, assembly GCA_013203045.1. Classification (GTDB taxonomy): domain Bacteria; phylum Chloroflexota; class Dehalococcoidia; order SZUA-161; family SpSt-899; genus JABMQN01. Next base: position 2,759 of record JABMQN010000164.1, on the reverse strand, counting down.
AATACTGGAATTTGACAGGCCAGGCTCCCATCGGATCGGTTGAGGAACAGAACGTTCATCTTCGGATCTGCGTTATTCCCGATGGCAATGAAATCGCCGAACAATTGGGGGCTTTGCCCCGATCCCTGGAGAAACATGCTGGGTTTCACTCGGGAGCCCCGATCATATTCCGTACGCCAGTCAACTACAGGAGTCCCATCGTCATCTGAGTTGAAACGATACATGGCATAATCTGTCACGATGTAGACACCGTCTTCTCCAATAGTGAAGGCGTTCTGTGTTTGCTCTCCGGCTAGTTCAGTGCTATGTACTTCTCCGGTATCCGGATCTATCGTTCCAATAATCCCGTACCGGGTGGTGAACCAGTATCGACCAGACCAATCAGGAAGTGCCATTTGTATATAGTCTTTTGCCGGTGGTTCCTTGGGTACTAAATGATCCTTGAGATCGTACTCGCGGACCAACTCAAACTCTCCCTCGGCGTCCGAGTATTGGATCACCTGGAGTGTGTCGGCGAAGGTTGAAAAAACAGCGCGATCTTCGTTATCGAGGATGAAGTAGGCTCCCCCGGCAGTGTTTCCGTAAGGATAGAGAGGATCTTTCGGCCAATCACTTCGTCGTGGGGGATGGTCATAGGACGCCAATTCCTCCATGGTATCAGGATCAATAAGCAAGGTTTTGTATCCTGTCTCCCGGGCATTAGTTGTCAATATGCGCCCTTTGCTGTCGAAAGCGATGGTGACACACATGTTTACACCGTCACCATACGGAACCCTGGTTGCCTGAGTATTTATCCCGAGTGGGCCGCTGATCTCATAAGTATCGGACATGTACGCATCACAATGCATATTACTCATTCCGTTTGGTGCCAGGAACGGATGCTGGGGCATCGGGAGATGGGCTATCGGATTCTGATAACCCTCCGGAAAGTCAGGATTACGCCAGGATTTCAGTTCGGCTTCCTCCGTTGGCTCAGGTGTTTGGGTCGGTGGCGATTCTTCTGTCGGTTCAACCACTGGTGTCGATTCCTCAGTCGGTGCTACCTCGGTTTTCTCCGGGTCTTCGGTCTCGTCACTTTCGCACGCTGTCAGTAACGGTAATATCAACAGAAGACATGCCATCACAAGGATTCCCAAGATTTGCGAGAACTTCATTATTTCACCTCCGTAAACGGTTTTGTAAACTGGGCTGCCCGTGCCAGGATTAGAATCTTTCCTCAATTTCCTTACTGTTGTTCGCTTTCGATATAGAACTCCCATTAGCATGCAGGTTCATCCAGTCTGCTTTTTCGGCCAGTCCTCAATTCTCGGAGTTTTATTGCCGAGTTCAGTACCATTCAACAAGCTCCGCCAACGTAAGGGCAACCCTGTTATCTGTCACTTCGTTTGGTTCTGCTGTGGTCGATTCGATTACTGGCATACAATCCCACGCTAATATATACGCAAAGATAATGAGCCCCACCAAGGGTAGCCTATTCCGATGCCGATGATTGATAGAATCTTCTTGAAGTGGTCTAATGGAAACGGACACCTGGAAAAGAGTGATAGACTTTTAGAGAGGTGTTCAAATGACAGGAGAGAAGAGAAGGAGCTACACACCGGAATTCAAGCATGAGGCGGTGAGACTGATCACTGAGGAGGGGCGCCGTGTAGCCGAGATTGCCAGAGACTTGGGGATCAATGCCACTATGTTGGGCCGGTGGAAACAAGAAGCTCAGGAAGCGGATGCATTCCCGGGCAAGGGACGGATGAAGCCAATGGAAGAGGAATTGCGTCGGCTTCGGAGAGAGAATCAGCAATTGAAAATGGATCGAGAGATACTAAAAAAAGCGGCGGCCTTCTTTGCCAGGGAGTCGAAGTGAGGTATTCATTCATCAAACGGCAAAAGAAGGCCTTTCCAGCGGATAGATTGTGCAGGTTACTGAAGGTGAGCCGTAGCGGTTACTATGACTACTTGGAACGTGGGGACAGTTGTAAACCAAGTGAGGAAATGGCCCTGATCACCCGTGCCAGGGAGATACACCGGATCAATAAAGGGGTATACGGCAGCAGACGGCTGGCTCAAGCACTGCAAGCGATTGGATATCAGGTGGGCCGGTATCGGGCTCGCACCCTGATGCAAAGAGCTGGAATCACAGCCAGGCGAACCAAACAGTTCAAGGTTACCACCAATAGTCGACATAAATATCCGGTGGCTCCCAACCTGCTTAATCGCCAGTTTGATGTAGATTGCCCTAATAGGGTCTGGGCATCGGATATCACCTATCTCTGGACGAAGGAGGGATGGCTATATCTTGCGGCTGTAATGGACCTGTATTCACGCAAGATTGTTGGATGGTCGGTATCCAACCGGATAAACGCGGACCTGCCACTTGGGGCATTGAAGATGGCTCTGGGAAGCAGGCGGCCTGAATTCGGCCTGATTCACCATTCCGATCAGGGAGTCCAGTATGCCTGCGACTCATATCAGCAATTACTGAGGACAAATGGCCTGATGCCCAGCATGTCTCGCAAAGGGAATTGCTGGGATAACGCCGTGATGGAAAGCTTTTTCAGTACACTGAAAACCGAACTGACACACCATCGGCGGTATGAAACCCGCCAGGAAACCTACCGCGATCTCTTCGATTACATTGAGATATTTTATAACCGCAGAAGGCTGCATTCATATCTGGGATATACCAGTCCAGAGAGTTTTGAAAAGGGGGGCATCGCTGCTTAACTATGTGTCCGTTTGGACTTGACCACCCCAAACAACTT
>JABMQN010000163.1 GCA_013203045.1 Chloroflexota bacterium | reverse complement strand
TCGTCTTACACTTACCACACGTACCCTTAGTCGCTGGCCTCCCGTTTTTCATCTTGACCTTCTTGGGACTCTGGATCTCCACTTTCTTTCGGCACTTCATGCAATAAGCGGTCATAGGAATACCTCCCTTTAAATAAAGGCTATTTACTTCCTAGACGAGTGGTAACGTTCGGAAGTTCCTTGATGGGCTTATGACAGATAGCGGAAAGGTGATTCTCAGATCGTTAAACGCACGAGAATAACTGTAGAGGCGAGTTTGAGTCTTCGGGGTAGTTTCCTATTAACTCGGGTATGATACCCACTCACAGTCGGTCTGGCACTTTATAAAAACACAAAAGAAGCGGGTTTCAATCTCCTTTAGAGGATTCCTGTTGTTTCATATAACCCTCCTGAATTCTGGTTGGGATAATTTCCCCTGGGGCTTCGCCCCAAACCCCAAGCGATCCCCACAGACACCACCCACGGGCTCAGGGTAACTTCTTGGTTCTTCCTTCCGTTTTCTTTTTTGGTGTTTCATTAATCACCCTCGGCTGTCAAAAATGCCTGAAGCCACCAGTAAATAATAGTTGGGGTAGCTTCAATTGGATCCCAGGTACATAATTAGACGACTGTCTGGGGAGTCGTGAAGGTTGTATTGATGTTTTGGTATCTCGAAGTGGTTGCTACATGATGATCGTAGCCACGCAACTCAAAAAATTGTCGCTCCGAAACGGGGATTCCAGTATCAGCTTCGCCGGCGCACAAAAAAGTGCCCACTCCGAAGCCACTTGGTTTGAACTGCATCTGTAAACAAATCCAGTCCAAGTCTAACATTTTGATTGGATCAGTTTTTCGGAAGGAAGATTATCTCAAGTCGTGTGGTAGTGTACTGTCACCTAATAAGGTGATAGGGGCAATATCATGACTTATAGGCATTTAAACGCATGGCCGTTGATGGTGGCTTGCTGGCTAAATAATGGAATAAGGGCACAATTAATTGAGTCCCTACAATGTATTGATAAAAAAAGAGGGCAGGTAAAAACTGCCCTCTTTTTTTGTTGGTTGATTATGATGGAGGATTCCCCGAACATATAGAATCGCAGGCATCCCAAACCTCGCCAATATCATTTCCATCCTCATCGAATTCATTTTCCCCGCAAAGTGTCTTGGCATCGTTGTCACAGTAACTCTGGCACTCCCCTCCACTGGACGTATAATTACATTCTGATTTGATTCTCCCTGAACGGTAATAACTTTTACCGCTGCCGGTGCTGCCCACGTATTCAGCTTCTGTCCATTTGCTTCCATCAGAGAAATAACACTTTTCCCATTCCAGTTCACCATCTGCGTAGATCGCTTCGCATTGTTTTGCGCCTGCGGGACGAGAATAGTATTTCGTGTAGGATCCGTCTAGTACACCTTCATTATAATAACCTTCCGACGTGATATCCCCATTCTCGTAATAGATTTTGCACAAGCCGTGATATTGGCCGTTGAGGGTGCATCCATCAAACCAAACAATGCCGTCTGAGTCCTTCTTTTTATCACATACCACATCTTCTGCCTTCTCTAATACTACAGAGCATACCCAGGGGGCTGGCTGGATTGTGCTGAGTTTGTTTTTCCATAATTCCTTATCCGGAGTGTACCGGCTGCCGAGTAACACAACAGCCGCCTCAATGTGTGTTATTTGGTCAGCGGGGATCTCAGCTGTAGCCAGTAACAGGGCGGCTCGTGCTACTTCGCTAGGCAGCTGCGTCGCTGTAATATTACTTTCAAAAAATCCGTTATGTGAAGGTTGGCTATAAAGGAGGTGGCCGTTTTGATCGATCAAGCAATCTCCTGAGCCAGTTAGCTCTGCATCGGCATCGGGGTAAAGAGGCTGTCCGAGCTGGTTTCCAGGGCTAAACAAAGTGAGAGTGAATGATGTCGGAGCGTCTTCAAAAACCTGCACGTTCATGCCTTTTTTTTTGCTCCAAACAACTGTTTTAAGTTTCATAGGCAAGCTCGCTTGCTCAAAAAGAAAACACTTTACGATACCTATTTCTTTTATAGTATCCTCAAATTCAGGTTGGGGTGTATAATCGAGAATCCGTACAAAAAACCGGTTGCCAAGTTCCGTGTAAGCGACTATGTTTTTAGCCTGTTCCTTTGAAAATATTTCTTTTGTAGTAGTGATGTGCCCCTCGACTTTCGATGCGAAATTCTGTTTGTCTTCGGCGTATGCGTCATCCGTAAAAACAGATAGTACCTTTGATACAATATCATCCCCATCCTGTGAAGGTGCTTCTTCAACTCCTAACAGAATATCGGCTATCATCATCAAACTGGCCAGGGGGTTGATCATCGTTTCTCCATCAATGGTTGGCGCCGAATTTGGTACCTCCAACTCATACCCCGATCCTATCAGCAATCCCAGACTGCTTTCTGGATCATCTGGATTAGCAAAGGACCGGTCAACGTAGACTTGCAGGTCCGGCAAGAAGTCTTCAAGCGTAATAACTTCATCAGTTGAAGCAAGGACTATTCCAGCTTCCGCCAGGGAATCTACTACATAGTTGATGGTGCGATAATTGCCTCCCGGTATCATAGCGGCGTGTGCGGCCACGTCTTCGGGGGTAAGACTGAGGCTATCGGCGGGGACGTTGGGATTGAGCTGGTTACCATTTTCATCGACCAACCCTAAAGTAAAACCCTGGAGTACTACCTTTTCTATAGCCGGTACTCTTTGTTCTTCAGTGTTTGCTTGCCCGATGGCGGTTATTTGTTGCGCCTGAGCGCTTTCCAGGTTGCCCGCAGCAGTTGATGATGTGCTTTCGGGGTTGTAGATAGGTGTTGGGGATGAACTGCCTCCGCCGCCACATGCTAATACAGAAGTTAACATAGAGACGATAAGCAACAGAATGGTGACTTTGCAACTGAGCATTTTGATCATGGTCGTCCTCCAAAGCAAAATTACTGCCATTAGCCGATACTTAGAGCCCGGTTTTTAGAGTTGTATGGTGAGGACTCTATTGAGGCTATAAATAATAGTAGCATTCTACATTAGACCCATCCGTCTATGCAAATAACAAGGCATTTGCGAGGGAATTCTCTGATCTTAAGTGGAGTCCGAAGCCCTAGCTACGTGACAACCCTTAGCTCATAGGAGATTCTCATAAAAATGATGCCCTCGTCGAGATACAGTTTGGCAATAGTGCCGCTTTGTATCATGACAAATAATATAAATGGGGACATAATCTACGATCGAACCGGTGATATCTCACGCAAGAAATCACTGGTTCGAGTTTTACGTCACCTAAAAATGCTGGCTAAGAAAACAAGTCCTTTCGGAGATGGCACATTTTGAGGAAAAATTGAAGCTAAGCTGGGGATCCCCCTTTTCGAGCACTGAGGCTCAACGACTGAGTTCACACGCTCTTTAGAGTCGTAGTGCAACGTCTTGTTGGGCAGCATTTCAATCAGTTTCCCAAACTCAGTACGCTACCTCCACTCCCCTTTCCTCAAGCTGGGGAATGTAGTTATTGATGGTGGTTTCGTTCAATGGATTGTCTGACAATCCAACTTTATCGCCTACATCTATTCCACTGTTTTCTAGCAACGGAGAGATATCACTTATCTCATTCGCATCAATGAAAAGCATACTAAGGGTGGTTAAGCCAGAAAGAGCAGAAATGTCGGTTATCGAGTTTCGATAGAGATTCAGGTAGTAGATATTAGTGAGATTAGACAGGCTTGATATGTCAGTGATCCGATTGCTCTGTAGGTTCACACTTTCCAAGTAAGTGAGCGTCGATAACGAAGAGACATCACTAATCTGATTTCCACCGATACTAAGTCTCTCAAGCTGGTTGAAGTTAGCAAACACAGAGATATCTTTAATCCGATTTAAACCTAAGTCAAGGTCGGTTAGGGCAGTTAGATTTGAAAGAGGAGATATATCATCAATTGTATTTTTATCTAGCCTGAGCTTGGTGATGTTGCTCAAGGCAGATAAAGGTGTGATGTCGCTGATCTGGTTACCGAGAAGGAATAATCCCTCCAGCTTGGTGAGAGCAGCTAAAGCAGATATGTCACTAATTTGATTATCACCGAGAAGCAATGTGTTCAATTCAGTAAGACTAGATAGTGCAGAGATGTCTTCAATTTGGTTAAAAGCAAGCGTCAGGACCGTTAAATTAGTGAGATTGGAGAGTGGGGAAACATCACTAATCTCATTCCATGTTAAATGAAGTGTCGTCAGGTTGGTAAGGTTAGAAAGTGCTGAGATATCACTAATCCTATTAAAATAGAGTTCGGATTTTTCTAAATCGGTTAGATTCCAAGGAGGTTCGTTGTTGGCTAGATTGAGTTCTTTCAGCCCAGTGCAATATTCCAATCCAGTAAGATCAATGATACCCCGTTGGGAAACATCAAGCTGCGTAAGCTTGCTTAGAGCGGACTTACATAAATCACCAGTAGGTTTTCCAATGGCTGTGCGGATTGCTGCCTCCAGCGCCGGATCAGGAATGGTGACTACTTCTTCGCACGGATAACTTCTCGTATCCTCCCACTCAACCTCCACTCCCCTTTCCTCAAGCTGGGGAATGTACTCATTCAATGATTTGTCGCTTAGAGGGTTGTCAGATAACTCTACGCTATCCCCATCTGAGAGCCCACCATTTGCCACCAGTGGAGAGATGTCATCTATTGAGTTACTGTACAAGCTGAGCCCCTGCAGGTTTGTCAGCGAAGCTAATGGAGAGATGTCATCTATTGAGTTTTCGTTCAAGTAGAGCGTCTGCAGGTTTGTCAGTGAAGCCAACGGAGAAATGTCAGTTATTGCGTTTTCCTCCAAGACGAGCATCTGCAGGGTTGTCAGCGAAGCCAACGGAGAAATGTCAGCTATTGAATTTTTGTGCAAATAGAGCTTCTGCAAGTTTGAGCAGTATTCCAAACCCGAAAGGTCTTTGACT
>JABMQN010000162.1 GCA_013203045.1 Chloroflexota bacterium | reverse complement strand
TTTAGGAAACCGCTGCTCTATCCTCTGAGCTACAGGGGCTCAGCTACGAATTATACCCTAATTGTCCCCCCGAAGTCCATAATTGCCGCCCAATTGCCGCCCAAATTGTTTACCCTCGATTTTCGTGCACCTTTCGGGAAAGTAATCTTCTGTTGATTTCACTATATCTCTCCGCGTCGCGATTTCCGGGACCGCGAGGATTCCCATGAGGGGCTTTTGCCGGTATTGGATTTTGATGCTAGAATCATTTTCAAAGAATCACCGGGGATAACGCATTTCTTGATTCTGAATTGAGCATACTGATTAATGAACTGGTTTGAGCGAAACCTGAACCTGACTGCCATCCTTGGCCTTGTGGCTAGTTGGACCCTCCTTTTTATCTGCGCTTCATTTGTGATCTGGATCGAAGGGGACGAGTCTATTTACGCAGGAACTGGGCTTATCATTACCATTGCCCAATTCTATTTCTGGGCATGGATACTGGATAAAAAAGGCAGGAGCCTGGCATGGTTGATACTGCTCCTCTTCGTATTTCCAATCGGTTTTCTTGCTTTGTTGGTATTGAGGAATCTGAATGCCCCGACACAGAAGCCAGAAAAAGAAGAAATGCATCTGCGGCTGGTTGGCAACAACGAAACCGCTGTCTACCATCTCCCTCTTTGTCGGTTAGTGAGCCAGATAGATGATCAAAATGATATATGGTTCTATACAATAAGCGATGCTCAGGCATCGGGTTTCTCTCCATGTGAAGTCTGTAAACCGGAAACCATCGAGCCATCATCCATAGAAACATCGCTGGAAGAGGTAAACAAGCTGATTTTTGATAATGGAGACGAACAGAATACACCGGCAGATAGTGTAGCTGGAAATGAAAATGATCACTGGAAATATCCATGTCCACAATGCAGGAAAGACGTTGCGGATCATTGGATCACTTGTCCTTATTGTGATGAGCAGTTGTTTGAAGAAAGTGGCCAGGCTTATAGGAGCAGTGTTGATAATGCCCAGTATTCTCAGTTCAATTTATCCTCGGGGAAGGATGACCTTGCTCGTGCAGAGCTTCATTTCCAGCAAGCCGATGAATATGAAGAATCCGGTGATTTGGATATGGCCCTACGTGAATGTGATACAGCCATTTCTATCGATCCATATCTGGCCGGTGCTTACAACTTACGCGGTATTATACTGGAGAAAATGGGGCAAAGAAGGCAGGCAATTAATGATTACGAGCGGGCTCTCGATATCGAACCTGGTTTTGAAGAAGCGAATGACAATCTTGCAACCTTAAGGGAAAAACTTAACGCAAGAAAGGATTTAATCACCATAGCCGCATTCAGTTATCCAACGGAAGTATATTTACAGCAAGCTAAGCTGGAGTCCGAAGGAATACAAGTTTTCATTGCCGATGATTACACTGTAACTATGAACTGGCTCTACTCCAATGCCATTAGCGGAGTAAAGCTGCAAGTGGAAGAAAAAGACATATCCAGAGCACGCGCAATACTATATTCGGACAACAGTCTTTTCAGGGAGGATTACCAATCCTCAAAAGATGATTCCCAATGTCCCCGCTGCGGATCGTTAAACACACACTATAAAACGTTCGATGAGCGTCTCCTGTTTGGATCTTGGTTTGTAACCTTCTGTATCATTGGATATCCAGGATTTCCGTTGCCATTTCTGAAAAGGAAATGGAAGTGCAGTGATTGCAATTATGAATGGAAACTTGATGAAATGCCGACAGATTCAACAGTGAATGTTTCGACTGACTTGATTTGCCCTCGCTGTGGAGAAATTGTTGCGGAACAATGGCGAGCTTGCCGTAATTGTGGCGAAAAGCTTATTGAAGTAATCGGCTACACATGTTCAGAATGTGGAAATGATATCGATGAGAATTGGAATGTATGTCCCTATTGTGGTACTTCGCTGGAAGGGATCGACTAGAGCTACTCGAGGATCATTATGGGTGAAATACTAATCGGGGCCTGTTCGTGGATCAAGGAGACCCTGGTGAAAGGGGGCAAATTCTATCCTCCTTTGGCGAAGGATGCTGAATTACGGCTGCGATACTGACCCGGAATTGGACACAATTTTGACTCGTAAACATACATGTCAAGAGGTCGACATAGCGTTGAATTCTGATCGTACGCCAGTTACGGGGCTGCCGGAAGTGTGAAATAGAATGTCGATCCTTTTCCTGGGCCGTCGCTTTCAGCCCAAATCCTGCCTCCATGGCTTTCGACGATTGCCCTTGAAATGGATAGCCCTAATCCGGTGCCACCTCTTCGATGAGCTACACCGGGTTCGAGGCGATAAAATCTATTGAATATCTTATCTATGTTTTCAGGAGCAATACCAATCCCTTGATCACTCACACTGACGACTATCTCGTCGCTAACAACTCGGGCTGTGAAAGCAATTCGTGTTCCCGTGTCTGAATAGGAAGCCGCGTTTGAAACGAGGTTGCTGATCACTTGGGTAATATGCACTTCGTCAACTTCGATTGGAGGGAGGTTGTGGGGGATATCGACTTGCAGACTGTGCATTTCCGATGATCTTCTCAACTGCTCTTTAAGCCTGACTACTACAGAAGGAAGAGTGCTCGGTACTTTCTCCATTTTCGTTATTCCCGCTTCCAATTGCGACATCAATACCAGGTCTTCCACTATACGGGTAAGGGTTTCAGTTTCCATGCTGATTGATTTGAGAAAATCTTGCTGAGTCTCACTATCCCATTCCACATCGGGCAATCGGAGCGAGTCTGCCATACCCTTGATAGCCGCCAAAGGTGTACGCAGTTCATGGGAAACACTCGCCAATAGAGCAGTTCTGAGTTGATCTACTTCTTCCAATTCCCTTGCTCGAGATGCTTCTTGCTCAGCTCGTTTCCGCTCGCTGATATCTCTGATGACTACAAGAACCTGCTGTGTCTCACCGTCGGTAGTAATGAAACTCCTATTCACTTCAAGTGGTATTGTGTGACCATCGCCATGTGTGAATTCAAGCTCGATCAGTTCGGGAGCTTTTTCCCCTCTCACTGCCTGCATGAAAAACTGAGCTATTTCTTCGATGTCTTCAGTTCGTGCAAAGCCCAGTTCAGCAAAATTCCTACCAACTACATCTTCCGCTTTGTTTCCAAAGATATACTCTGTACGTCCGTTGATTTTGAGGATGGTCCCATCAGTGTCGAGGAGGACGATTAAATCGTTTGCATTCTCAAATACAGCCCTGAAAGTCTTTTCACTGTTACTTAATGCTTCTTCTACACGTTTGCGTTTGGTAATGTCAACAGAAAAACCTCTCAGACCAACTACATGGTTGTCATGAACAATGGTACTTGCCGAGGTAAGGATGGGGAAAGTGGAACCATCTTTTCTCATCGCCGTGAATTCGGGATTTCCAGGCTCTTCGCCCCTGACGACCTTGTCGATGTGCTCCTGCAACCGAGAGACGTCCTCTGGTGCGATTACCTGTGTAATATTCATGCTCTGATTGGTATCTGACTGTGTATAGTTATACATTTCGAATCCAATGCGATTGCAATAGGTGAGGTTTCCTTGCATGTTCGTTTCAAAGACGGTTAGAGGCAACAGATCGGCCAAGTCCCTGAACCTCTTCTCGCTTTCCTGCAACTCTATGTTCGATTTAGTTAGTTTTTCCTGAGCGCTCCGAAGTTCCTCGTTGGCAGCCTCTAGTTCATAAGCGTAAATCTGGATAGCGTTGTGTTGTTCTTTAAGTTTTTCTTCCGCACGTTTACGCTCGGTGATATCCGTGTGAATTCCAATAAGCCCGATGATTTCCCCATTTTCATCCTTGACAGCATCTGCCCGCAAAGACACGGGGAAACTATGCCCGTCCTTCGAATTCATTTCGATCTCACCAGCCCATGATTTGCCAGCCACTATTGTGTTGAATACGTCACGCGCAATGTCCTGATCTGCATAAACCGCTGGTCCGCCACCCATGTATGTTCAAAGTTAGTGGAAAACCTTTTCTTTTGCAAGCAAGTTTATCAAACTGTCGGAAGAGAAGGGACCGCCCATGGGCCAAAGAGCCCGGTTCAAAGTGTCTTCCTTCCGCCAGGTTTAAGTCGGGTAAGAT
>JABMQN010000161.1 GCA_013203045.1 Chloroflexota bacterium | reverse complement strand
TCCAGCGACTTCGCGGTTTTCGAGTATTCTTGCCGGTTCAATGGTCAGCTTTGAAATCAGAGTCGGCATATCGATCTTCCTTTGATGCACCAATGTCATGAGGCTCCCCAAGGCGGTCTCAAATCCACTAATACCGAAAGCGGATTTTTCGAAGCTCACTGCTTTGTCTGCTTCAGTATGCGGGGCATGGTCGGTTGCAATGGCATCGATAACACCCTCACGAAGACCTTCGATGAGTGCATCAATATCGTATTGCGTTCTCAATGGCGGATTGACTTTAGCGTTCGTTCTACTGTGAAGTACTTCTTCTTCGGTTAATGTCAGGTGGTGAGGAGTAACTTCCGCAGTGATGTTGATGCCTTGTTTTTTGGCCTTTCGGATTAAGTCAACCGAACCGGCGGTGCTCACATGAGCGATGTGAAATCGACCACCCGTTTGCCTGGCCAGTTCGATATCGCGGGCAACCATGTTTTCTTCGGCAGCAGCCGGTATACCTTTATATCCCAGCTTGCCCGCCACTGATCCATCGTTCATTACTCCATTTTTGGAAAGAGCCAGGTCCTCACAGTGATTAATGATGGGTATGTTTAAAGCCCGACTTTGTTCAAGCGCCTGGCGCATAATTTCTTCATTCCAAATGGGGCTGCCATCATCACTGAATGCCACTGCACCAGCGGTTTTTAGTTCAGTCATGTGAACCAGCGACTTACCGGCGCGGCCTTCGGTCACCGTAGCGATGGGAAGTACACGGACCGCACCTTCGTTTTGCGCTAATGCGCATACCTGTCTGATGATATCTGATGTGGCTATAGGGGGCTCGGTATTGGGCATGCAGCAAATGGTGGTGAACCCACCTTTGGCTGCTGCCATAGTACCTGTGGCGATCGTTTCCTTCTCTTCGAATCCGGGTTGCCGAAGGTGACAATGAAGGTCGATAAAACCCGGAGATACAATCATACTTGATGCGTCAAATAGGGCGCAATTATGATCGGGAACCGAAATGCTTTCACCAATCTCAGCGATTTTACCGCCGACAATCGAAACATCGCCGTGGCGATCGATACTGTTTGCAGGATCGATGATTCGTCCGTTCCGTATTAATAAATCCATAAGCATTAAACAAGTGACCAGCTTTGCGGTGATTATAACATTTCCCCTTACCACTTCCAACGTTGGGAAGGTAGACAAGATGGTAGCTTTTCTGTTAATATTTTAAGGTTAACCTTTAATAATGGTGAGTTTCTTGACAATACAAGCAATGAGTGATTTAATTTGATATTGTCACGATCACTGATTCAGGTATCAAAAGAAAGGGGCAGAGGATTTGCCGACAGTAAATCAACTAGTACGAAAAGGGCGCACGACTACTAAAAAGAGGCCGAAAGGGCCGGCTCTTCATGTCGCCTATAGTTCACTAAAGGGGCGGACAACGAAGGCGAGGAGAGCATCACCTCAAAAACGTGGTGTTTGCCTTCAGGTAAAAACGGTACCCCCAAAAAAGCCCAATTCGGCTTTGCGCAAGGTGGCACGAGTACGATTGACGAATGGCGTTGAAGTGACTGTTTACATTCCCGGTGAAGGACACAATCTCCAAGAGCACTCAGTAGTACTGATTCGCGGAGGGAGAGTGCGGGACTTACCAGGTGTTCGGTATCATATCGTTCGTGGTCCATTGGATGCCGGTGGTGTTGCGGATCGCAAAACGAGCCGCAGCAAGTACGGAGCCAAAAAGCCCAAGTAGCCTTTGTTTGGGATGGGAATCTACTGCAAGGAGCTTCCGTCTTTGTGATGGAAGCTCTTTCGATGAAAAAAGAGGTATGAGAAGATGCCAAGACGAGGAAAAGTACCCGAGAGGGTGATACTACCAGATGTAAGATATGGAAGCGAAAAGTTGGCCAGATTCACCAATAAGATTATGCTTGATGGGAAGAAGAGCATAGCAGAAAAAATTGTTTACGGCATGTTGGATATAATCGGGGAACAGACTAACAGGGATCCACTTGAAGTTTTTGAAGAGGCGCTAAAGAATACTACGCCAATTTTGGCTGTTAAACCCAGACGTATTGGTGGAGCTACCTATCAAGTTCCGATAGAAGTAACACCAGATCGCGGTATGACTCTATCGATGCGGTGGCTGATTGCTACTGCCCGAGCCCGAAAGGCAAAACCGATGGCTGAGAAACTGGCAGCCGAGATTATGGATGCGGCCCGTGGAGAAGGAAACACCGTTAAGAAGCGCACAGATACTCACAAAATGGCAGAAGCAAACAGGGCCTTTGCTCATTACAGATGGTAAACTGAAATGCTCAAGGCACGCACCGAGGCAAAAGTGATGTCACGCGACGTCGAACTGGAACGCATTAGGAACATTGGTGTCATAGCCCACATTGATGCGGGTAAGACCACCATGACTGAAATGATTCTCCATTACAGTGGCCGTACCTATAAGATTGGTCGGGTGGATGATGGTACCGCTGAGATGGATTGGATGGATCAGGAGCGTGAACGTGGGATTACCATTGTATCCGCGGCGACCAGTTGTTCCTGGCGTGGCTACCGGATAAACCTTATCGATACCCCTGGACATGTGGATTTCACCGCGGAAGTGGAACGCAGTCTTCGTGTGCTCGATGGCGGGGTAGTCATCTTTGATGGCGTGGCAGGTGTGGAATCTCAATCTGAGATGGTCTGGCGTCAGGCAAATAAATACAATGTTCCCAGAATTTGCTTTGTAAACAAGATGGACCGGACGGGGGCCAACTTCAAGCGCACCGTTAATATGATGAGAAAGCGGCTCAAAGCAAATCCTGCACCAATACAGATACCTATTGGAGCAGAAGCTGCGTTTGCAGGAATTATTGATATTATTGACCGAAAGGCATGGTATTTCACGGAAGAGTCAAAGGCTGTGGAGGGAGATATCCCTGAAGAGTACCAGGATTTGGCAGCCAAATACAGGCAGGAACTTGTTGAGAATGTAGCCGAAAATGACGATGAAGTCATGTTGGCCTATATTAGCGATGGTGATATAGATGTTCCCATGCTTAAAGCCGGGCTGAGACGAGCGACCACTGCAGCAAAGCTGGTTCCCGTTCTTTGTGGTAGCGCTCTTAAGCGAGTAGGAATACCACCGGTTCTTAACGCCATCATTGATTATCTTCCTTCCCCTCTAGACGCGCCTCCTGTCCAGGGATTCGACCCCAAGACCAACGAGGAGAAATCGCGCCGTCCAGATGATGAAGCTATGGTTGCGTTGGCGTTCAAGGTTGTAACGGATCCCTTTGTGGGACGGTTAGTTTATCTCCGAGTATATTCGGGTACTATCAAGTCCGGGCAGCAGGTATACAATGCTATAACGGAGAAAAAAGAACGAATAGGGCGTTTGTATCAGATGCATGCCAATGATCGGGAAGAGATCATGGAAGTCCATGGAGGCAGCATCGTTGCCGCTGTTGGTTTGAGGAACACCTCTACGGGTGAGACAATATGCGATTCGAAGCAGCCAATTGTTTTGGAAACGATAACATTTCCTGAGCCGGTAATTTCTGTTGCTATTGAACCAAAATCCAGGGCAGACCAGGAACGCATCATTGATTCTCTTGCAAAGCTCGCAGAAGAAGATCCCACATTCAAGGTTCAGTACAATTCAGAGACTGGCCAAACGCTTATTTCCGGCATGGGCGAGCTCCAACTAGAGGTCATCGTAACTCGTCTGTTGCGTGAGTTTAATGTGAAAGCTCGGGTGAGTAAACCACGTGTGGCTTACAAAGAAACAATAAATGCCCCGGCCAAGGCACAAGGCCGTTTTGTTCGGCAAAGTGGCGGGCGTGGTCAGTTTGGTGATGTATGGCTTGAAATAGAACCTCTGGAGCGAGGCGAGGGTTTTGAATTCGTTAATAAGATAGTGGGTGGGTCTATTCCCAGAGAATATATCCCGGCAGTAAAGGCGGGTGTTCAGGAAACGTTGAACGAAGGAATTCTCGCTGGTTATCCGGTAGTGGACGTTCGAGTTACAGCTGTTGACGGGAGTTATCATGAGGTGGATTCCTCAGAAATAGCCTTCAGAATGGCAAGTGCCATAGCGATGAAGGCGTGTATGCAGAAAGCTGGACCGGTACTTCTTGAGCCGGTGATGAAAGTAGAAGCAACTACCCCACCGGAGTTCTTAAGTGATGTGATTGGTGGGCTTAATGCAAAAAGGTGTATTATTGATGCGATTGAGCCTGAGGAAGGTTTCACGATAATTCGATGTTACCTTCCTCTTGCGGAAAGTTTTGGTTATGCCACTGATTTGAGGTCGATAAGTCAGGGTAGGGCAAGCTTCTTTATGGGATTTGATCATTATGAGGCTGTGCCCAAAGACATGGCAGAAAACATTATGTTGAGATTAAGATAGAGAGTCTGTGGATAGCAATTGAAATGGCAAAACAAAAAGTCAGAATTAAGCTAAAATCTTACGATCACCGGATATTAGATCAATCAGCGGCATACATTGTTGAGTCGGCAGAAAGCACAGGAGCTGCGGTTGTGGGACCTGTCCCGCTTCCTACGTATATCAAGAAGTTCTGTGTTAACCGTTCGACGTTCATCAATAAGGATTCAAGGGAAGAATTCGAGATTCGTACCCACAAGAGATTGATCGATATTCTGGAACCGACTCCCAAGACGGTAGATGCCCTGACAAGGCTGAATTTGCCTGCCGGGGTTAGCATCGAGATCAAGATTTAGCTGCACTTCGTACATTACAATGTGTTAATTGTGGTAACGGTTAATCCGTTATGCAGTTACGCGTTTATAAGGTAGGACTGGAACATGGTTAATGGGATTTTGGGTAAAAAAATAGGAATGACACAGATATTCACCGAGGACGGTACGGTAGTGCCGGTTACTGCTATTGAGGCCGGGCCTTGTACAGTGATCCAGATCAAGACCAAGGAGAAAGAAGGGTACAATGCCGTTCAGTTAGGATTTGGTGAAGCCAAACGATTGAATGAGCCGGAGAAAGGGCATTTGAAGAAACTGGGAGCATTCAAGCACCTGCGTGAATTCAAAATGAATGATGTCTCTGAGGTTGAGCTTGGTCAGAAGGTAACGGTTGAAATATTTGAACCTGGCGAACGTATTAATGTTGTGGGCACTTCGAAGGGGCGAGGCTTTGCCGGAGTGGTAAAGCGTCATGGTTTTGCCGGTGGTCCCAAAACTCACGGTCAGAAAGATAGACATAGAGCTCCGGGATCAGTCGGCGGTGGTACCTATCCCGGAAAAACTTGGAAAGGTCAGCGCATGGCTGGTCACATGGGAAATGCAAGGGTGACGGTCAAGAAGTTGGAGGTTGTTCAAGCGAACGTGGACCGAAACTTGCTTCTGATTAAAGGCGCTGTTCCTGGTCACAGAAACGGGCTGATACTCATTGAAAAAGCCAGAAAATAAGTAAACAACTGTACACAGTAATTAAAAAAGGGCCTCATTACGAGGCCCTTTCTGCATTCTGTAGGGGCGATTCATGAATCGCCCCTACAATCATTCGTATCTCAGTGCTTCGGCAGGATAAATCCTGGCAGCTTGATAGGCCGGCATGAAAGTAGTGAAGAGAGAAGCTAGATAGGTCAGGACGACGATCATGGCAATCCTGTCCCAGGGGATAATGACTTTGAGTCCCTCGATGTCCGCCTCACCCATGAAGAGTATCGCCGTAGCGACTCCCAGACCGACTCCCAGCAGGATACCGAGGAAGGCTACAAAAGAGGATTCCAGGAGGAAAGTGAACTGGATCATGCTCTGCTGGAATCCGATGGCCCTGAGCATTCCCACTTGCTGTCGGCGTTCGACCACGGACCGGGCCGCAATCACTCCGAGGGCTGCAATCCCCACAATGAGGCCCAGCGCCATGAAGGCAATCATCAGATTCAGGAACATGTTCTGGATTTTTGAAAAGTCTTTCACTTCTTCGGACATGACTACTGCATTCATCCCATTCTCTGCGAAATGCTTTTCAAGACTATTGGCCAGTTGCGACACTTTATCCGCTTTCTCAGGTTTTACTTTAAATCGATAACTGTTTGGTGGTATGAGATTGCCGTTCCCTGCTAGACCATTGACCGTCTCCTGTGATGCTGTTACAAGGCCTGAATAAAGTGCCATACCGTCCACTACCCCTATAACCTGTAGCTTCCGGGTTTCCGGGATCATTCCGTAGGTCTGTACCTCGATGAATATGTTATCGGGCAAGACCTCATCTTCCACGACGAATAATCCCTCGCCAATTACGAGGTCTATTTCATCCCCACCCATCTGTGCATATTTGGTAGGCACTATAGCAGTACTTACCACAGCCAGCGAGGAGTCCTTGGACAAGGCTTCCCACACTTCCTCCTTCGATGAATAGTCGGCGGTCATTAACTCGAAGTCATAGTTCACGTTCTGGGTATAGCCTGTATCTACGCCTTCAAGAAAGAGGTCTGTCCACTCTTCTTCAGGGGTTGCATCATTGAGATTCCCACTCTGGGTTGCCGCTGGGATTTCTTCGGATGTCCCGCTTGCATCTCTCATCTTGGTGGGAATTATGTTGGAACTGCCTATCGCCTGGAAGTCATCGAAGTTCACGCCATCAGATCCCTGAAGTTCCATCTCGATATCGGTGATGGGATTGGTGAAGCTGACAGTAGACCTGATATCAAATCCACCGGTGACACGGTCAGTATCATCCAGTAGACCATTAAAAGACGCGATCATAGAGGACATGTAGACCAGTGTGAAAATGATCAGGGAGAACATGGCTACGGCCATGCCGGTGCGGAATCGGCTGGACATGGGATATGACACCGCTGTCTTGATCATGGGAGTGATCGATCGCATTCGCCCGAAGATAGCCATGATGGCTTTGAGCAAAAGGTCTGAGTTATACATAATCACCCAGACTGATCCCATAACCAACATCACTCCGGTGAGTATGAACATCTCGAATCCTGCACCCATTTCCTCCCCTTTGGGGTGCCAATCTACAGGTGATAACCAGAAGATCACAAGCCCAATTCCGGCTAGTGTATACGCAGGTCGATCCGGCAAGCGGAGAGGCCACTTGCGTGCCAGCATACACAGACCGATGATCATCAATGACATTCCTATTGAATAGATGGACCATTCGGTTGCCTGGATTCCCCTGGCAATGAGCAGAAGTCCCAAAAAAACGAAACCGATAGACCCTATCTTACGCAGGATAGCCCATAGGATCTGTAGGAAAATAAAGCCCCGTCCCCATATGAGCCATGGGACCATTACGATCAAATTAGCCGATAGACCAATTGACTGCGATGATATCTGAACTGACACTCCCCCCAGTACTATCACAAACAATACAAAAAACAAAAGGCCCTTCAGTCCAAGATCATTCTTAATACGCAGTTTGATACTTTGTTCATCTTTACGTGGGGGCTCAGGGATGTCCTTGATGGCACAGATGATATTGAGGTTGCTCACTCGCCATGCCGAGATCACCACGATGAAGAGAGTGAAAAGAACTCCCATCAGATAGGATATGATAAGGCCACTGCCGGTAAAATCAAACTCGAGCTTAAATCCCATCTCTTTGAAGGCTGATGCCAGGGCCTGTATGCCGCCCCAACTGATCAACAATCCCAGTCCAGCACCAACAGCGGACGCTATCAGGGCATAAATGACTCCCTCGAAAGTGAACAGTCGAATGATGTGGCCGCGCTGGGTGCCTATGGCCCGTGCGATTCCGAGTTCCTGTTTTCTTTCTGCGGCCAGCATGACAAAAATGAGGAAGATCAGCAGTATACCGGCGATCATTGAAAAGCTGCCGAGGACAAGGAAGATCGTGGAGAACTCTGCGCCACCCTCGTCGGCTTCATCCAGAGCATCCTGTTTTACGGGCTCAGCTTTCAGTCCAGTTCCTTCGAGTGCCGACTCCAGGACTTCCATGACTGCGTCGGTATGCTTAGCTCCTTCAATGGCTCCACCC
This sequence comes from Chloroflexota bacterium, assembly GCA_013203045.1. Classification (GTDB taxonomy): domain Bacteria; phylum Chloroflexota; class Dehalococcoidia; order SZUA-161; family SpSt-899; genus JABMQN01. The sequence continues at coordinate 12,255 of JABMQN010000161.1, read as the reverse complement.
TGATTTGAGATAATGACATAGTTGATTTCGCCTGACCCACGGAGTGCCTGCAACTGGGAAAGGGCCATAACTGCGGTGGCTCCAGCATCGAAGCTGAAGGTTGAAGGATTTCCCCCGGTCTCATATATACCTGCGACAGTGAGCGGTGTTCCCGCTTGTGAGAGGAAGATATCGATCTGATCATTGATACCGATTTCAAGGGCTTCCGCCAGGTCCATGTTGATGTAGATGTGACCCTTTCCAAGGTTCTCCAATTCCTCCAGAGAGAGCTCTTGTCCCCGATCATCTACCAGCGGATCGAAACCCTCCCTATGCTGATGATCAAATCCAAGGAGAGTGACTGAGAGCTCGGTCAGTCTGCTCGGGCCCACCGCAGGCACATTCTCAATTATTGCTGGGGCCACGCCTTCCACTATCCCGGTGTCCATCAGCTCGGCAAGGGAATCCCTGACATTATCAGATTCTGCCTCGTCGAAGTAGTTGGTCATCTCAGTGCCTGTAAAAGCATGACCTTGGAGTACTCCGAAGTCAACTCCTTCAGGCATCACCATGATGTCTACCTTACCGAGGTACTCCGCCGAAAGGCCCCGGATGGAATGATTGAGAGTATCACCGGTGGCAAACGAGGCAGAGAAAATCATCGCGGCGAACATAAGTCCCAGGCAGGTTAGCACGGTATTGGCGAGCCGACGCGGGACGTTTCGCGCCCCCATCTTGAACATGACCTTGTTGCGCAGGGCGCTTACGGTCAAGATCACTGCACTTATTATGAAGATGACCAGGAGGGGCATTAACAGTGCTTTTAGATCTTCCATGATTTTCTCCCTTTGCAACCAATCGATCTAGTTTTCGATAACTCCATCCCTCATCCGGATAATCCGATCAGTTAAATCTCCAACCTCAGCCGCATGAGTCACCAGGACAAAGGTTTGCCCCTTTTCCTTGTTGAGACGGCGAAGGATTTCCATGATTCCCATCGCGGTTTCGCTATCCAGGTTGCCGGTGGGTTCGTCGCCCCACACTATGGCGGGCTCATTTACTAGTGACCTGGCTACGGCCACCCGTTGCTGTTGACCGCCAGATAGTTCCGCAGGCCGCTTGGATCTCTGGTCGGCAAGGTTTACCATTTCCAGGATTTCCTCAGCTTTTTTTCGTGCCGTGCTTTGTTTAACTCCTGATACCAATAGTGGCAGCTCCACATTTTCAACGACACTGAGCACTGGCAGCAGATTGAAAGCCTGGAAGACAAAACCCATCTCTTCAGCACGGAATTTGGTTCGTTCTTTATCTGACATCTTTGGAATGTGATTGCCTTTAACGAAGATTTCCCCTTCATCAATACTGTCAATCCCGGAAAGACAGTTGAGTAGAGTGGTCTTGCCACAGCCACTTGGGCCCATGACAGCTACCATTTCTCCTTTTTCTATGTTAAGATCAACACCTCTGAGAGCATGAACCTTAACCTTGCCTGTATCGTATGTCTTGTGCACACCTTTCACGTCAATGATGTCATTATTTAACATTCTTCGTCCCCTTTCGGGCTTACTTCAAGCTGCCCTTATGTACAGTGGAATTTGCTTCAAGGATTATATCACAACAGAATCAACAATATGATAAATATTCTATAAAGGTTCAAATTGGCCGGGAAAACATGTTCTTTTGGCAACGTATCAAGGGTATGGCGAGTAAATTAATGAAGCTTCTGAGAGTATTTCCAGCTTTTCCCCTCTTGACATTACAGATATTTCCGGTATTATACAATAGTCTGGGTGAATTTACGGCTTCATGCGAAGCGTCATAAGGCGTAGTTAGCCGGCAGCCCACAGCCTACAGTTAATAATCGTGGAGTTTCACTGTAAGTTGTCGGCTGTTTTTGTTGGGAGAAAACGAAGAGGGAACATAATGAAGGTCCCAGTTTACAATAATCAAGGTTCAGAAGTTGACCAGATTGATCTCGATGAGAGTGTGTTTGACATACCTATGAATGAGGCTGTTGTCCATCAAGCGATGGTAAGACAGCGAGCCAACGCTAGAGTAGGCACGGCAAACACGAAAACGAGAAGCGAGGTTTCTGGAAGCACGCGCAAACTGTATCGGCAAAAGGGTACTGGCCGAGCAAGGGCAGGAACCTTGAGGTCGCCGCTGCGTCGGCATGGTGGCATTACATTTGGTCCGCGGCCCAGAAGCTATCGACAGGCTATGCCGAAGAAAATGCGGCGTTTAGCGATCAAGTGTCTGCTTTCTGCTAAGGTAGATGATGGCGAGATAAAGGTAATTGATAAGATCGAGATGAGCGGACCAAAGACAAAAGATATGAAAGGGATTCTGGGAGCTTTGGAGATTGATCGTTCAGCACTCATCGCTCTGGCATCTGCCGATTCCAATATCATAAAGTCGGTAAAAAATCTCTATGGGATCGACGCGATAGAAGCCAGACAATTGAATGTTGTTGATTTGCTCTCTCATAAAAATCTGATAATAACTACTGATGCAGTACGCACGGTGGAGGGGCTTTGGGGGAAAGGACAGGTTGTTGCTGTTGAAGGGTAAAAAATAAAAATGCATATCTACGAAGTACTCCGACGACCAGTAATTACTGAAAAAAATACCGATCTTATGGATCGGAACAAATTTGTTTTTGAGACAGAAAAGAAAGCTACAAAAGCCCAAATAAAGGCAGCTGTCGAGAAAGTATTTGGAGTGACGGTCGTATCAGTTAATGTGATTACAGTGCCAAGGAGACCTAGGGGATACGGAAGACTCAGGGGGCATAGACCTGCGTGGAAAAAAGCAATCGTTACACTTAAACCGGGAGATAAGATCGAGGTATTCGAAGGAGTCTAGGACAAGGCATCATGGCATTAAAGATATATAAGCCAACTTCACCTGGCAGAAGGGGTATGACTGGCCTGACGTTTAGTGAAATCACTAAGTCGAAACCGGAAAAATCACTCACAGTAGCCCTCCGCAAAAAAGGTGGCAGGAACAATACCGGTAGAACAACTGTACGACACCGTGGCGGTGGAGCCAAGCGGAAGTATCGTATTATCGATTTCAAACGCGATAAGAGTGGAATTCCAGGGAAAGTAGCGGCAATAGAATATGATCCCAACCGATCTGCAAATATAGCTCTCATCCATTATGTTGATGGTGAAAAACGATATATACTGGCTCCCGTGGGGCTCAAACCGGGTGATGAAGTTATGTCCGGTGAGAACGCCGAGATCAAAACGGGGAATGCTTTGCCATTAAGAGTCATACCCACCGGTACGACCATTCACAACATTGAACTCTCCCCTGGACGGGGTGGACAAATGGTGCGAAGTGCCGGCAATGCAGCAGAATTGATGGCCCGTGAGGGCGGCTATGCGTTGATCAGGCTACCTTCCAAGGAGATTCGCAGGGTCAGAACCGATTGTATGGCAACGGTTGGACAGGTTGGGAATGTTGATTTTGATAGCGTAACGCTGGGCAAGGCTGGGCGGAAGCGATGGATGGGATGGCGACCCACAGTACGTGGTTCAGCGATGAATCCCAATGATCATCCACATGGTGGTGGCGAAGGTAGGGCACCTATAGGGATGCCCGGACCTAAGACTCCCTGGGGAAAGCCGGCCTATGGAGTTAAAACCAGGAAGAATAAACGAACTGATAATATGATTCTCAGAAGGAAGAAGAAGAAGAGATAAGCGGAGGTTCAGGTGGGAAGATCCACGAAAAAAGGTCCATTTGTTGATGCCAAGTTGATGAAGAAAGTAAGCGCTCTCAAAGCGAGTGGCGGGAAAGCCGTAATAAAAACTTGGGCCCGAAGTTCAATGGTAGTGCCCGACATGCTTAACTTAACGCTGGCGATTCATGATGGTAGGAGGCACGTTCCCATCTATATTACCGAAAACATGGTTGGTCATAAACTAGGAGAATTCGTTCCAACCAGGACCTATCGAGGGCATGTCAGGTCAGAAAAATCCACTCGTAAGAAGTAGAAATCATTCAATAAAGGCCATTAAATGGAAGTAAAAGCAAAGGCAAAAGGTGTAAGGGTCTCGCCGAAGAAAGCACGGCGATTTGTAGATTTGGTGCGAGGAAAGAGCGCTGATGAAGCTCTGGCAATTCTGAACTTCACACCTAGCCCTACTGCCAGGAAAGTAGCTCGTGTGGTCAGGAGTGCGGTTGCTAATGCTGAGAACAACTATCAGATGGCTCCATCTGATTTGAAGGTTACAAAGGCTTATGTTGACGAAGGTCCAATGATGAAAAGGGTTCGTTTTGCGGGTCGCGGTAGAGTTAGTCCGATTCTCAAGCGAATAAGCCATATCACTGTTGTGGTTGAGGAGATTTAGATGGGACAGAAAGTCCATCCGGTAGGTTTTAGGCTGGGTTCTTATAAAACCTGGCTGTCCAAGTGGCATGATGATCAGAATTATGCCGAACTTTTGCATGAGGATTTGGCTATTCGCAAAACCATTCAATCCAATTATAGAAATGCAGGTATTTCCAAGGTGGAGATTGAACGTGGCAGTGGCGATGTGACAATTGCTATTCATACATCAAGACCAGGTATTGTCATTGGAAGAGGCGGTCAGCGGGTGGATGAGGTAAGGACCAAACTGCAGGCGTTAACAAAGAAGAAAATCCATCTTAATATCCGAGAAATCCGAACACCTGAACTGGATGCCTTTCTTGTAGCCCGGAATATAGCGGACCAGCTTGAAAGAAGGATCGCATTCCGAAGAGCAATGAAGAGGGCGATTTCCCAAACGATGGAAGCTGGAGCTAAAGGGATTAAGGTCGGTATTGGTGGAAGACTTGGAGGCGCAGAGATAGCACGGCGTACTGGTGAACATCAGGGCAGCGTGCCGCTTCATACATTACGAGCAGATATTGACTATGCTCTCGCTGAGGCTCATACTCCAACAGGGAAGATTGGAGTGAAAGTGTGGATTTACCTGGGTGATGTTGTTCCAGATCATTACCTCACTCCTGAAACCGGCGCGACCCAATCTGCAGAGAAAACCGCGGAGTAATCACAGATGTTACAGCCAAAAAAAGTAAAATTTCGCAAGCACCAACGTGGGCGCATAAAAGGCAAAGCACACTCAGGTGATACGGTACATTTTGGCGATTATGGGTTACAAGCTTTGGAACCGGCGTGGATAACAAGTCGACAGATAGAGGCCGCGAGGCGAGCTATCGTGCGTCATCTGAAGCGAGGTGGTAAAGTATGGATTCGGGTATTCCCTGATAAACCCGTAACCTCCAGGCCACCTGAAACAAGAATGGGTAAAGGTAAAGGCGCCACGGATCACTGGGTAGCTCCGGTGAAACCAGGCAGGATTCTTTTTGAAATTGGTGGAATCCGAGAGGGATTGGCTAAAGAAGCATTGCGCTTGGGAGCTCAGAAATTGCCTATCTCTGCTCAGATTGCTACCAAGGATGCTCTGAAGTAATACCGTTTGAATGGGAGTTTAAGAGAGTTGCAAACAGGCGATATCCGAAAACTGAATAATGAAGAACTAGGCAGAGAGCTTGATAGTTCTCAGCAGGAACTTTTCAACTTGCGATTTCGGTTGGCAACGAAGCAGTTGACGAACTATCGTGAGATTAAAACAGTGAAGAAAAAGGTTGCCCGGTTGAAGACGATAATTAGGGAAAAGGAACTTTCGGGGAGTTAAGCGTTATGGGTGATAGAAGAACGCTGGTAGGCGACGTTGTGAGCAATAAAATGGAGAAGACCGTGGTGGTGGTAGTCAGGACGCGTCGACAGCATCCCCGCTACAAGAAGTACATGGAACATAGTAAGAAATTCAAAGCGCATGATGAGGCCAACACTTGTAAAGTGGGTGATAGAGTAAAGCTCATTGAGACACGACCATTGTCCAAAGAGAAACGCTGGCGTGTAGCAGAGACACTCACAAAGGCGTAGCATGCAGTGCTGCCCTGAGATGGACTAGAGAACAATGATTCAGATATACACAAGACTTAGAGTTGCAGACAATTCCGGAGCAAAGGAAATTATGTGTTTTGGGATTCCCGGGGGCACGCGTAAGAGGTATGCCGGGGTGGGGGATGTGATTGTTGCTACGGTTAAAGAAGCAATACCAGGTGCGTCAGTGAAGAAGGGTGAGGTTGTGAGAGCGGTTGTAGCACGTGTAGCAAAAACATATGGCCGTAAGGATGGCTCATATATAAAGTTTGACGAGAATGCTGCGGTTATATTGGATGAAAGAGGTAATCCTAAAGGGAGCCGCATCTTCGGTCCTGTAGGAAGGGAACTCCGAGAGAGGAACTACATGAAAATCGTCTCTCTGGCTCCCGAGGTACTGTGATGAGCAAAATTAGAAAAAACGACGAAGTCCTCGTAATGCTGGGAAGAGATCGGGGAAAAAAGGGAAAGGTCTTGATCTCTATAACTGATAAGGATCGCCTCATTGTAGAGGGGGTCAATATGGTAAAACGTCATATGAAGCCTACCGCTGCAGTAAGACAGGCGGGAATCATCGAAAAAGAAGCTCCGATCCATATCTCTGATGTGAAACTGATCTGTAAGAAGTGCAATCAGCCTACACGTGTGGGTTTTCGTTTTCTGGAAGGTGGGAATAAAGTGAGAGTATGCAAGAAATGCCAAGAGGTGATCGACTGATGGCACAAATCCCACGGCTCAAACAAAGATATAAAGAGGAAATCATCTCTCAGATGATGAAGGAGAATGGGTACAAGAGTTCTATGAGGGTACCTCGTCTGGAGAAGGTTGTGCTCAATATCAGTTTGGGTGAGGCCATTCAAAATCCGCGTGCTGTCGAGTCAGCGATAGCGGATTTAACTGGGATATCCGGACAGAAACCCGTAGCGACAAAAGCGCGGAAATCGATAGCGAGTTTCAAGCTTCGTGAGGGAATGACCATCGGCGCGATGGTAACCCTTCGAGGGAAAATGATGTACGAGTTCCTTGATCGATTGATTAATGCGGCGCTTCCCCGTACCAGAGATTTCCATGGAGTACCCAGAGATTCGTTTGATGGCCGTGGTAACTATTCTCTGGGAATTAAAGAACAGATACTGTTTCCAGAAATTGATTATGACAAGATAGATAAAGTCAGGGGCCTGCAAGTCAATATTGTGACTACAGCGCACAATGATGAAGAAGGAAGGCGATTGATCGAACTTATGGGAATGCCCTTTGTTAGAGAATAGGTAAGGAGATACTGTGGCAAAAACTTCTCAAATAGCAAAATCACGAAGAACTCCGAAGTATCGGGTACAACACAGGAATCGCTGTCGTCTGTGTGGTCGACCTCGGGGTTACATGCGCCATTTTGATCTCTGCCGCATATGTTTCCGGAAGCTGGCAAATGAAGGGCAAATCATAGGAGTTCGAAAGTCGAGTTGGTAATCTTGGAGAACAACCATGAGTACAACTGATGTTATAGCCGATATGTTAACAAGGATAAGGAATGCTAACATGGTTGGCGCTGATTACGCGAACGTGCCGTCGTCGAGGGTCAAGATTGCCATCGCCAAGGTCCTTAAAGATGAAGGATTCATTAGAGACTATGAGGTGGTGAAGGGTGATACCTCAGTTCAGAGGCTTCTAAGAGTCGATTTGAAATACACTGAGAGAAAGGAGCCGATTTTGAGTGGTCTCAAACGTGTGAGCAAACCTGGCCTTCGAATATATGCAGGAAAAGGTGAAGTACCTAGAATTTATGGGGGGCTCGGGATTGCCATATTGTCAACGCCGCAGGGCATTGTGACTGGAAAGCAAGCATGGAGGATGGGTGTGGGTGGTGAAGTTTTGTGTTACGTATGGTAAACAGGCACGGCAGAATATAGAGACTCTCAGAGTTTATATTGGGAATAAAGAATGTCAAGAGTAGGAAAACGACCGATACCAGTCCCCAAAGGGGTTGAATTAACTTTTAAAGGGAATGAGGTTATTGCTAAGGGCCCGAAAGGGACGATTAGCCGTTCCTTCCATCCCGATATGCAGTTTAATTTGGAGGAAGGTGTACTGACGGTCACCAGGCCGACTGACAATAAAATGCATCGCTCATTACATGGCCTTACCAGGGCGCTTACTGCGAACATGGTTCAAGGCGTCAGCGAGGGATTCCAGAAGGTGCTGGATATTGTAGGAGTGGGTTATAGAGTTCAGTTAGCAGGGGAAAAGATTATATTACAAGTGGGTTATTCGCATTCTGTAGAGGTCTCTGCTCCTCCCGGAATAACTCTTCAAGTTGAAGGAACCAATAAGATAATCGTCTCTGGAATTGATCGGGAACTGGTTGGAGAGCTTGCAGCGAAGATCAGAGCTGTGAGACCACCTGATCATTACAAAGGAAAAGGTATCAGATATTCTGGTGAATACGTAAGACTCAAGGCAGGCAAGTCAGGTAAGGTTGGGGCCAGGAAGTAAATGGTAGTCATTTAAGAAAGAACAGAGTTATGGCAAATACTGCAGATATAAGAATCGCTCGGAAGAGCCGGCACGGAAGGGTAAGAAAAAAGGTTTCAGGAACTGAAGCAAGGCCGCGCCTTTGTGTATACCGCAGCTTGAAGTACATCTATGCGCAACTATTAGATGACTCTGCGGGGTATACAGTGTTATCAGTTTCATCTTTAAATCCGGAGATAAAAGCACGTTCCGGGTCCAAGACAGAGGATGCTAAGATAGTCGGGGAAACCATTGGAAAGAAAGCCCGAGAGAAGGGAATTGAACAGGTTGTGTTTGACCGTGGGGGGCACAAATATCACGGAAGAGTCAAGGCTCTAGCTGATGCCGCTAGAGAAACCGGACTGAAATTCTGAGGCTTATTTTATGAATCAAAAGATAAATCCAGAAGAACTCGAATTGACTGAGAATTTACTCCACATCAGGCGTGTAGCCAAAACAGTAACAGGTGGACGAAAACTCTCATTCAGCGCGTTGATGGTTGTTGGTGATAACCAAGGTCATGTTGGTTTTGGACTTGGTAAAGGTGGTGAGATTCCGGTAGCAATCCGGAAAGGAGTTGCTAAAGCCAAGAGAAACCTGATTCAAGTTCCAATGCAGAATACCACGATTACGCATGAAATAACTGCCAAGTTTGGTGCTGCCAAGGTATTTCTGAAACCAGCTGCTCCTGGAACAGGGGTGATAGCGGGGAAAACCGTTAGAGCTGTACTGGAAGCTGCAGGAATAAGAGATATTTTGACAAAGTCATTGGGCTGTTCTAACCCCATCAATGTTGTGCAAGCCACCATGATGGCTCTTACTCAACTTAAAGATCCTGAAAAAACGATGGCACTTCGCGGGAAGACCGTAGCCCAGGGCACGGAAAGGGATTAATATGTCTAAACTGCGCATTACATGGAAGAAGAGCGCTATCGGATATAACAAAAATCAGAGAAAGGTAGTGCAAGCCTTGGGGCTGCGTTCGTTAAATGGTGTTGTGGAGCATAATGATTCCCCACAAATTCGTGGCATGGTCAACAAAATAAAGCATTTAGTCCAAGTGGAAGAGATAGGCTAGGAAGGTGATTCTTGAAACAGAATGAGTTGCGCCCGCCAAAGGGTTCCAAGCATAATCGTAAAAGAATAGGGCGTGGTGTTGGAAGCGGTCATGGTACTTATTCGTGCCGTGGGTTGAAGGGGCAGAACTCGCGATCTGGTGGGGGAGTGCACCCGCTTTTTGAGGGCGGTCAGAACCCTTTAGTAAAACGATTACCCTACAAACGTGGTTTCAATAATGTCTTTCGCGTGGAATATGACGTCGTGAACTTGGATCGACTAAATATTTTCCCCGAGGGCACCGAAGTAACTCCCGAGGCGATGGTTTCTGCGGGAATCATCAAAGGATTAAAGAAACCCGTGAAGGTGTTGGGTGATGGTGAATTAAATCAGAAGCTGGTGGTAAAGGCCAATAAATTCTCGCAGACTGCCAGGACCAAAATTGAATCTTTGGGGGGAACAGCGGAGGTGATCGCCTGATGCAACGTCCGGCGAGACAGGGCGGAATGCCCAAACTTTTCCAGGCAGTGATAGATTCCCTTCATCATCCCGATTTAAGGCGGAAGCTTCTTTTCACATTTGCAATCCTGGTTCTTTTTAGATTCCTTGCACATATACCTATGCCGGGCGTAGATACGGATGCTCTCAAAGGCCTTTTTGACGACAATGCTGGCTTTGCCATGCTGGATATGTTTAGCGGTGGAGCTCTCCAGAAACTGGGCATAGTTGCACTGGGTGTATATCCGTATATTACTGCCTCTATCATTATGCAACTGCTGGTACCTGTTGTGCCCAGGCTCCAGATGCTGGCCAGAGAAGGTGAGGAAGGGCGGAATAAGATAAATCAGTATACCCACTGGCTTCTGGTACCGTTAGCGATATTCCAAGGGTACGGTCAGTTGGTATTGATGAATGCGATGTTTGACCCGGATCCTATTCCGCATCTGGGGCTCAGTGGCGAGAATTTTCTCCCGACAGTTGCGATGATAGTCACACTCACAGCAGGTACGGTTTTCCTTGTCTGGTTAGGGGAACGGATAACCGAGCACGGGATTGGGAATGGGATATCGATCTTAATCTTCGGGGGTATCGTAGCAGCCGTCCCCCAAAACATATATCGTAATTACGATGTTTTTGAATTCTGGGGATTGGTAAAACTGGCGATACTGGTGATGGTCATTGCCCTTTTCATTGTTTATGTTACTGAAGCCAATCGGCGTATTCCAGTCCAGTATTCACGTAGTACCTTTAGAGGTGGAAAGGTATATCGGCAAAGCGGCGGAACGCATATTCCACTCAAAGTAAACTCAACAGGAATGATCCCACTTATTTTTGCCATGGCAGTTATGGTATTTCCGGGCACAATAGCAAGCTACTTTGTAGGGGCGCAGGGAGAAAAAAGTTTCGCCAATTTTATCTATGAGGACTTGTTTAGCGCTACAGGTGACTATTGGTGGTTCTATTGGGGAGCGTACTTCTTTATGGTAGTAGGTTTCACCTTTTTCTATGGCATGATTACGTTTCAACAACAAAACATCCCGGAAAACTTGCAAAAACAAGGGGGATTTATCCCAGGCATCCGTCCGGGAAAACAGACAGCTACATACTTGAATGGTGTGCACTTCCGACTCACTTGGGGAGGGGCGATATTCCTTGGGCTCGTTGCCATCATGCCTCTTTTTGCGATGGTGTTGATGGGGTCTGGTATAGAAAATGCGCAATCATTGATGCTGCTTAGCAGTGCGGGACTCCTGATTGTGGTCGGTGTTGTTCTGGATACTATGAGGCAAATGGAGGCGCAACTCTTGATGCGCCATTATGAAGGATTTATCAAGTAACGTACGGGGGAAGATTCGGTGAATATCATATTATTGGGTGCTCCGGGAGCGGGCAAAGGTACTCAGGCAGTAGCACTTGTTAAGGAAAAGGGATTGGCTCACGTAGCGTCAGGCGATCTTTTTAGAGATAATCTCGGTAGAGGTACCGAGCTAGGTAAGATTGCTAAAACTTATATGGACAAAGGCGAACTGGTTCCTGACGATGTTACGGTAAAGATGGTGCTGGATCGCATTGCAAAACCCGATTGTGCCAATGGATTCCTGCTTGACGGATTTCCGCGGACTATCCCCCAGGCAGAGGCGTTGGACAAAGCATTAAGTGAAGAAGGCAAGTCTATGGACAAAGCAGTATCTGTCGCGGTACCGAACGAGCAATTGATAAAACGACTCTCCGGACGTTGGATTTGCCGTGGTTGTCAGGCACCGTTCCACATGGTTGATGCGCCTCCAAAAGAGGCTGGCAAGTGCGATCACTGTGGTGGTGAGCTTTATCAGCGTGACGACGATAACAAGGTAACTGTTCAGAATCGGCTGAATGTTTATATGAAGCAAACAGCGCCGTTGATCGACTATTACAAAGGTCAGGGGAAATTGCTGGAGGTCAATGGGAATCAGCCAGTCGATGCGGTGAGTAAAGAAATGCTTGCTGCGCTGGCGTAGGCAAGATGGGAATTATAGTCAAGTCGCCGCGTGAAATCGGCGTGATGCGAGAAGCAGGGCGAATTGTCGCGACCGTTCTCGATACCTTAAAAAAAGAAATAAAGCCTGGTATAACCACTGGGGAACTGGATGCAATTGCTGCAAAGATACTAAAAGAAAACGGGGCTACTGCTTCGTTCAAAGGGTATCGCGGCTATCCGGCATCTGTCTGTGCTTCGGTCAATGAAGAAGTCGTGCATGGCATTCCAGGGAAGAGGATGTAAAATGAAG
>JABMQN010000160.1 GCA_013203045.1 Chloroflexota bacterium | reverse complement strand
TGATAGAGGGACAATCGCTCGGTCCAGGACAATCTGATGCGAGATGATGTTCGTCTCTACCAATCCCAAGCCATGCTAGCCACTTGGCAATCCCCTTCTTCCGAACTCTCCGAATAGGTCCCCAGCGTTGGTGATATGCACAAGCTGTGCTCCAGTCTTTGTTGACCTTAATCGTTGCCTCGTGACCGACTATCGTGCAGTCTATAGTAGTTGCAGTAACCTGCCAATTCGGCCCTATCTCTCCCTTGTCAATCTGATTGTCAACCATACAGCGGTTTCCTTAATCCATATTTGATAAGGTGTTCAAATCCACTGACATACAGGCGTCATCCCTCACCTATTAAACTCTATCTATTGAAATGGATATTCTAAACAACTATCAAATCGAGAATGTTGGGTTAGAATATTACTCCCATGTTCTCTCATCCAAAACTATTTTTCGATCTTCAGGTATTGTGCCTTTGCCCACCCATTCCACTTTATCGAACTTAACTCTGCAAGCAGTCGATACGGCCTGCAGAATATCTTCTGACAGTTTTTCTCGATTTACATCATCGGATTCCAGTTCAATTTTCAGTGTAAGATCATCTCGATGCCCCTCGCGCCTGACCACGGCTTGATATGACATTACTTGTGGATATTGCTGCAGGGCATCACTCAATTCTTTGGGAATAATGAACATACCTCTTACTTTGACTAAATCGCCGACACGTCCCGCAATTCGCAAGAGTCGACGAGACTTCTGTCCACAAGCGCATAGTTCGTCAGTAAACAGGGACAGATCACCAGTACCATAGCGGATTACTGGGCGGGTTTTTTCGAACGGGGTTACTACTACCTCACCTATTTGACCGGGCTCCAACTGTTTCCCCGTCATTGGGTCTACGATCTCAACAAACAATTCCTCAGGGATATGGAAACCTGACTTCTCCACACATTCACAGCCCAATAGTCCAATGTCTGCTATACCATACGTTTGTGAGCATGTAATGCCATACATGTGTTCGAAAATATGCCTCATGGAATCAGGAAACATCTCAGCCCCAACAAACGCAAGCTTGATCGAAAAGTCTCGTTTGAAGTCATATCCCAGTTCCTCGGCTTTCTTGATAAGGTTCATGAGAAAGCTTGGGGTTCCGACATATCCTGTGACGTTCAAATCATGCATAATCTGAACTTGAAGTTCAGTATTTCCCACTCCCGTTGGCAACACTTTCACTCCAAAACTGCTGAACGCTTCATGCATCATCAATCCGGCTGGAACCAAATGATAGGCAAACGTATTGAGAACTATATCACCTTTTTTAAATCCCACGGTACGAAAGATGCGTGCGACCCTGGCGTACGTCTCGTCGCCGACAGCGTCATAAACAGGCCCTGGTGAAATGAAAATACTCCTGATATCATCTGGAGCTACACCTAACAAGTCACCAAATGGCGGCGCTATTTTTTGCAACGCTATTAGATCTTCCTTTTTCGTAATGGGGATTTTTTCGAGATCTTTTACACCTCGTATTTGATCGGGTTCAATTCCGGCTTTTTCCAACTTATCGCGCATAGCTGGTGAGTTTTTGTATGCATATGCCACCACCCAATTAACTTGCCTATCAAAATATGCTTCTCTTTCCTCGGTGGTCATTGTTTTCAATTCGGTATCAGTATGTATTTCCAATTTGCCTCCGATCACCCCTCTAGGCTACAGATTGCTGCAGGGATTTTGATCAAGTTAATGAACCTGGCCTCATTGAATAAATCCTGTTCCTTTCTTAAGCTAGCCATCGCTTCCTTCTCTTGTAGTGTTTAACCTCTCGATAGCTTTTCCTCTGCCCAAGATCTCCCAATCCCATATAGAACTCTCTAACATCTTCGTTTCCAGAAAGTTTTTCTGCCTCACCATCGAGCACTATATGTCCATTCTCCATAACAAATCCGTAATGGGCGATGCCAAGGGCTGCTCTCGCATTCTGTTCGACAATAAGGAATGAGGTCTTTTCTTGTTCGTTGATAGATTTCACCGTCTGAAATATTTCTGTGACAATAAGAGGTGCCAGGCCCAGCGAAGGCTCATCTAGTAATACTAATTGGGGATTGGCCATTAGAGCACGGCCGATTACCATCATCTGCTGCTCACCACCCGAGAGATACCCGCTGGTATGATTGCGAAGCGTTTTTAGTTTTGGGAAAAGATCGTAAACCTTGTCCAGATCTCTTTTTACCGCTCTATCGCTCCGAACATACGCACCGACTTTCAGATTTTCCTCAGTGGTGAGGTGCTGAAAGGATCTCCTGCCTTCCATTACTTGAGCAATTCCTGAACTAACGATATCTTCGGGGCTCTTTCTATGTATCCTCGCCCCGTTCCATTCAACACTCCCGTCAGAGACCTCCCCCAACTCAGTTCCAAGTATCCCGGAAATAGCCTTTAAAGTGGTCGTTTTCCCTGCACCATTAGCTCCTAGCAAGGAAACAATCTGAGCATCGCGAACCTCCATGGAAACGCCTTTTAACACCAGAATGACGTTGTTATAGATGACTTCGACATTATACAGCGCTAACATATTACCATCACTTATAGGTATTCACGGTCTATTCGGTGCCCAGATAGGCACGGATCACCTCGGGATTGGTCTTAATCTCTTCAGGGGTACCTTCTGCTATCTTTTGACCGAAATCTAAAACGATGATCCGGTCTGCAATATCCATAACTAAACCCATGTCATGTTCAATTATTATTATTGGTATGTTTTTCAATTCGAACGTGTCTAGTATAAACCTAGCCATGTCTTCTTTCTCTTCCACGTTCATTCCTGCCATCGGTTCGTCAAGCAGAAGGACCTTCGGTTCAAGCGCTAGAGCTCTACCCAACTCAACCCGTTTTCTCTGACCATATGGCAGCGATCCCACGGGTTTGTAACGTATGGGTGCCATCTCAAGAAAATCGATGATGTCCTCTACAATTCGGCGATGTTCCATTTCCTGCCGATGAGCCCAACCAAAGTAGAGACCTGCAGTTAAGAAATTGTATTTAATAAGATTATGCCTCGCAGCCATTAGATTATCTAATGTGCTAAGTCCGGTATACAGTTCGATATTCTGAAATGTTCTCGCCAATCCTAGTTTGGCAACTTTATGAGGTTTCATCTTGGTAAGATCATATCCTTCAAAAATAATTTTCCCATTTTGAGGGCGGTAAAATCCGTTTATACAATTGAGCACACAAGTCTTTCCTGCCCCATTAGGTCCGATAATAGCTAAAATTTCCCCTTCTCTCAGTTCGAAACTCACATTATTAAGTGCAGTGACACCTCCGAAGTTCAATACAAGGTCTTTTGCTATTATCTTCGTTCCGTTGGTATTCACTGATTGACTCCTACCGGTTTCATGATACCTCTACCTGTTGTCCAGTCCATTACGAAGTATTTATCCCTAATATTCATCCGTTTTCACGATGCAAACGTATCACCTTCAGACGAAGGTACTTTTCTGATATTGCAGAGTCCTGCCTTAAGTGACGGAATTCCGCTAATTGGGTCACCACCCAACTCCGAAGTGAGTTCATTGACATTAGCCTGCGCCCATCCATGGGGAATACTCACCAAACCAGGAATGATATCTTCAGTTACTCTTGCTTTAATTCGGATAACACCATGAGGGGTACAGACTTCAATCCAGTCTCCATCTGATACACCTGCGTTGATCGCAGTAGCAGGATTGATATCTGCCAGCGGTTTCGGTGATATCTTTCGCAGTTTCGGAATATTTCGTAGCTGCGAATGCAGATTACCAAGAGATCGGGCACCAGTAGTCAGAACCAAAGGATAATCCTGCACCGATTCGGGTGTACTTATAGGACTCTGCGAAGGTTCTAGGTAAACTGGAAGCGGATCGTAGCCCAGTGCCTCCATGGTGTCTGAATATAGCTCCACTTTTCCAGATGGTGTGCGGAATCCTTTCTCCAGATATTGCCCGTAATTTACCGAACCATAGCTCAAACCTGCGGGTTTTTCGTACTTCAACATATCGCGTGTAAGTCCAGAAGGTTCAAGGGCATATTCCAGTACTTCATCCATATTCTTCCATGGGAAGTACTGTTCATAACCCATTCGGTGAGCAAGCTTAAGCCAGAATTCACAATCCGGTAGACAATTTGGATATGGCTGGACCACTTTTTTTCGTAACATCACGTATGTAAAGTGGTCCAGTATGTCATTCGACTCAAGAAAGGTCGCTGCAGGGAGAACGATATCGGCGATCTTTGCGGTCTCAGACATAAAGATATCCATGACCACCAAGAAATCGAGACTTTCCAGTGCATTTCTAACCTTGGATGAATTGGGCCAACTCACCACCATATTACATCCTGATACGATCATTGCTTTGACCGGATAAGGTTTCTCGGAAAGGATAGCATCTGGCAGAACCATCCCCTGCCCTTCACCGATCAACTTGCCAAAGACACTGTAAGAGAGGGGGTACTCTTGAGCACCAAGAGGCTTATCCTCCACAAGTTCCAGAAGTCGTAAAGGCCTCAAACGCAGTCTGGAGATAGAGATAGCACCTCCTGCAACATCCAAATTGCCGGTTATGGCATGTAGAATAGCAATCGCGCGTGCAGTTTGGAATCCAGATGTTGTCTGGTCCAGCGCATTGACTCCCTGTACAATGCATGAGGGTTTAACTGTACTGAAAAGTCTGGCTATCTTCCTTATCATGTTTTCCGGGATCCAAGTTATCTTTGACACATTGTCGGGAGCATACGCTTTGACATGTTCCGCCAATTCTTCGAATCCTACCGTGTGTTCCGCCACAAACTGGGCGTTATAAAGTTTCTCCTCGATGATGACGTTAATAAGTCCGAGGGCTAGAGCACAATCTGTACCGGGTCGTGGCTGAGCATGAATACTGGCTTTTTTTGCATACCCAATGCGCCGGGGATCAATCACGATGAGTTCTGCCCCATCTTTAAGCGCCTGTTGAATCTTACGTGATGAGGTTATGGGTGAGGAAGCATGCGGATTATGTCCCCACAGAATGATACACCTTGAGTTCTCGGGTTCAGGAATGGGCACCTTGCCAAAAGTAAGAGTATTTGCAACAACACGGGGGCGATAGCAAATACTGTCAACTGTAAAATAGTTGGGAGTTCCGAAAACATCCAGAAAACGGCGAATTACTCCCACTGTCACCGCTCCACTCAGGATCATATTCATTCCAAGTGATACTGCAAGTGCCCTAGCACCATATTTGACTTTGACATCATCGAGTCTATTAGCTATGGTCGCTATTGCTTCATCCCATGTGATTTCCTTCCAATTATTTCCATCTTTTAACAACGGTGTTTTGAGACGATCAGCAGAATCATTATATTCAGGAACTGCCATTCCCCGCGGGCAAAGAGTCCCCTTGTTATGGGGGTGTTCTTTCATCCCATCCACAGCAACAATCTTTCCATGGTTGAGATGGACATTCATCCCACATCCTCCCACACACAGGCAACACTGAGTCTTTACAATATCATCGCTTGGTCTAGCTGCGTCATCCATGCAATTTTCCATGTCTTTATGTCAGTTGACCATTCACTTCAATCCTCATCCGCTCTGTAGATACATACTGCAGGCTCGTCTTCGCATTCATTTGCCAGGCAAGTGTTACAATATACGCATTTATGGATATCTTGAGACCTTCCCTCTTTTGTTTTAGTTAGCCATTCAGGATCGCGCAAAAGTGGTCGGCATAATCCAATTATGTCTGCTTTCCCTTTCTGCAAAATTTCCTCGGCTAATTCTGGATATGGGATCCTACCTGCGGTAATAACAGGAGTATTTAAACCCGAGTTTCGTATCGTAGTCCTAATATCCTCAGCAAGGTAAACATTGACCGCTTCCGGCATCCATATCGGTGGCATTGTCCGGTATCCACTATATCCGCCTATAGGAGGGTAGTGATGGGGGCACCCATATTTGGCAATTATGCCCTGGGAATCCTCATATCGGCCTCCCGCCGAGATACTGAGGTAATCCATCCCCATCTCAGCGAGGTTCTTAGCGATAACTCGAGATTGATGAAGCGTATTTCCCTGTATGATGAATTCGTCACCACACATTCTGATACCTATAGGAAAGTCAGATCCCAGCGCTTTGCGAATCCTTTCGTAGATTTCAATTATCAGCTTCATTCGCCCCTTCAGATTGCCTCCATACTCATCTGACCGGTTGTTTCGCAAAGACAAAAAAGCTGCCAGTGCATATCCATGAGCTGCGTGGATTTCGACAGCATCAAATCCAACCTCCCGAGCGTGAATCGCACCAGCTTCAAAGAAATCCAATGTCCGCCCAATTTGTTCCATCGGTACTTCGTTGACATCCTGTCGAAAGCCTCGGCCTATTTTGAGCCAATCCCAAAGCTGGGCGCCCACTTTCGTATCTGTCTCAGAATGTATCTCTCCAACGAGATCTCTCAATCCCGGAAGGTATTTCTCGTCGTGTATTCTTAGGACAAACGGATAATTTCTCGGATTCACGGCAATTCCACCCACGACAATCATACTAATCCCACCCTTAGCACGCTTGAGAATAAAATCCTTTTGCCTAGGGGTAACGAAGCCATCCTCGGACGCAAGATGATCTACAGTTGGGGCCATGATGACCCTGTTAGAAAGCTCCATCTGGTTAATTGTGATGGGAGATAATAATATGTCATAACTCATACGAATGCTCCTTTGCGCTCTACGCAAAGTATTACGCTACACATCCAATTACCAAGAACTCCTAGTCATTGAACGCGTCACAACTATCCACCTGGGCAGCGAAAAATCTACTGCCCAGGTATCCTTTTAACAGTTATTACTTCGATAACTTTAAATATATATTTATTGAGCGAGGTAGCCCGATATATTACTCAGTGGGAACCAGTCTTTAACAATTACCGTCTTCCCATTCTGGATTTGAGCTATCTGAACTCCAGAGGCCGCGGCATTTGGGTAATCCCCCTCACCAAAGGAGATTGGATATCTAAACTGTCCATTCCCCTCATATAATCCAGCGCTGAAATCCTTCATTCTCATGAAACCATACTCATACACGTCTTGGGAGGTTAACTCATCTGCAGATACTTCCTCCAGGGCCAGTCTCAGTGCCTCAACCATTATGCTCATCGCGCTGAATCCATGAATAGTGCCACCCTGTGGGCGGATTTCCTTGCCGGTACGACCCATGTGTGCTTCGGCCAGGATATCGAATGCCGGCAAATCTTGTTCCCATGCAGCAGACTGTCTGAAGTTGGTGAAGCCCTCAGCAACTTCAGCGTCCTCACCCAGATACGGTATCAAATCTTCAAGCGCAGTCATTTCATCGCAGATAAAAGTGGCATCAAGGCCCAGCCTCGCAGCATCTTTAAGGATCATGGCTGATGTAGGAGTGAGTAAGCGAAGGTAAATGTGCGTTGCTCCTTCTTCTATCATTCGCGCTATCTGAGTGGTTGTATCCACAGGTGCCATATCCACATAGACAACCCCAGCGAACTCAATCCCACCGTAGTTTTCTATTGTTTCCTCAACAAGCTCGCTTGCCATTTCTCCACCGACCGCGTTGTCATAGGCAATCACACCAATCTTGGCAGGTCCTGATCCTTCGTGATCTTCGATCACCCAATCAAGACATCCATCAGACAAGAAATAGTCAAGCTGGAGAGCCATATATGGGAACATGTAACCTGGGGGATCAATGGCCACCGCAGCAGGTGACTGCGTCAGACCAGCTACTTTATCTTCATCGCTCAGAGCACGTATTGTGCCGGCGCTATTTGTTGAGTAAGTGAAGTGGATCAGTACGTCCTGATCTCTCAAGTCCTCATATACACTAATCATCTTGGGCACATCAAATGCGTCGTCGCCGAAGACCAACTCCAACTCATTCCCTTCAATACCGCCCTTCATCTCGTTGATGTAATATACATAATCTTCAAATCCGGTAAGCAACTGGTTGCAATAGAAGGCGTACGGACCGGTCAGGTCCATGTTTGCTCCGATCTTCAATACCACAATTTCTTCCGGTGCAGTAGCTGGTGCAGTAGCGGCAGTTTCTTCATCGTCGTCATCACAAGCAGTCAATACTGGCAACGCCATCAGGAGCAATGCCAAAACCACCATTAGGATCCAAATCTTTTGTTTCATCAATAGCCTCCTTAAGAAAGTTCTTAGGAACATTGCGGCATGTGATTTAATACTATTTATCTTAATTACACCTCCTTCTTTCTTATCGGCCACCGGGAGCATGAGCGAAAGGCCAGAGCCGATAAGAGGCCTTAAATAATTCCCATCGATGTATTATTCCTCTGGGTTCAAAGATCAAGAAAAGCATGAGAATGAGACCAAATGTCAGGGGCCCCATCGAAGCAGCGACCTCTGCAGACATCGAAGGCCATGTATCGGAAATAAATGGGACCAGTTCCGTAGCCGTTAAATCATTCAGAACTCGAATAAATATAGTTCCTAAAATAGCTCCCGAAACACTCCCCATCCCCCCAACTATGAGCATTCCCAAATACCATATTGCATCCATTAGGGGATAAGAGTCAGGATGAACGAATTTATGGTTGTATGCTAATAGGGCACCAGCGACACCAGCATAGGCAGAGCAAATGGTAAAAGCCAGCACCTTATACTTAAATGTGTTGACCCCCATGACTTCGGCTGCTAGGTCATTATCTCTGACAGCAATCATGGCTCTGCCAACCTTTGTCCTCACAAAGTTCCTGGCGAGAAATGCCATGATAATAACGATAGGAATAATCAAAAAATACAATCTTTGCGGTGTATCGAAGGAGAAACCCCCAAGTTCTGGTGGTGGGACTCTCATGCCATTGATCCCATCAGTTATGTCAGGGATTATTTTTACCACCCACAGGATTATGAAATGTGCTGCCAGTGTGGACATCGCAAGGTAAAACCCCTTTATCCTGGCTGCTGGAAGGGCGAAAATGAGCCCGACTAAACCAGCCACGATAGCAGCTGCCGGAATTGCGAGCCAGAACGGTAAGTCGAGTTTGACAGCGAACGCAGCTGCAGTGTAACCTCCAACCGCAGTAAAGGCAGCCTGTCCGAGGGATATTTGTCCAGCACAGCCGGTCAATACATTTAGACCGAGGACCGCAATAATGCTAATGCCTATAATATTGGCTAACTGTAATTGATGCCTGTTACCAAAGAGTGGAGGAAGGGTAAACAACAATATTAAAAGCAATACGAACAGAAACCACTGCCACCTGGTACGGATAATAGCCGTATCTTTAGCATAACTTGTATTGAAGATCCCTTCGGGTAATCTCATCGTTTTCAGTTATATCCTTTCTATTCGTTTTTGACCGAAGAGGCCATATGGTCTCACCAATAATACCAACATCATGATAATGTACGTAAATGTTCCTCCGATGCCAGCACCTCGTATTCCGTGATCCATCAGAAAGGGATCAATGTAACCAATAGCAAGATTTTCTGCCACTCCGACAATAAATCCGGCCAGAATTGCCCCCTTTATCGATTCCAAACCACCCAACAAAACTACAGCTAGGGTCTTCAACCCAAGGCCACCCAAGTGAAGTCCCAGACCACTTGAAGCACCGAGAAGGAATCCTCCGATTGCCGCGATCATTGCGCTAATAATCCATACTGCACTGAATATAGTCTTAATTCTAACTCCAGTTGCTCTGGCGGCTTGGGGATCTTCGGCCACCGCCCTCATTCCCAATCCTAGTTTTGTCCATTTGAAAAAGGCGCTCAGAATAGCCACCGCCGCCAAAGCAATCAAGCAACTTATCCCCATCTGTGTGGATACGGATACAGGGCCGAGTTCTATACCCGACAATGGGAAGATTGATGGATAAGATCTCGGCTCAGAACCCCATACAATGCCGGCGACTGCTTTCAATACCACTGATAGGGCAATAGTCATCATCATAATTGAAATAAGTGGTTGTCCAATCATTGGGCGCAAAAGAAAACGCTCCAGCAACAATCCCAACAAAGCCGCAATTGCCAGAGTGACAATTATAGAGAGCCATAGGGGGAGATCGGCATCCAATAGAGCCCAACACACAAATGCACCTATTAACAGCAGTTCACCCTGAGCTAAATTTAGAATACCAGTTGCTTTCAATATCAATACAAAACCCAGGGCAATTAAGCTGTAAACCGCTCCTACCATCAGGCCCGAGACTGAGATTTGGAGAAAAAAGTCCATTTACTCCTCCTCACCAATGGGTATCACTTTAATAGCTGTCTTGAGTGTACCTATCCTGCCATCCCTGTACTTCACCTCGGTCTCAATATCCACCTCTTTAGCTTCACCATAGAGGATAGCCACGAGGTTTTGGTAGGTACTCTCAAGATAGCCTCTCCTCAACTTCCTGGTTCGAGTTAGTTCAGCTTCGTCAGCATCTAGCTCTTTGTATAAGTTGATAAATCGTCGAATCCTGGAGGCTGCAGGTAGATGTTCATTTGCTCGCTCGATATCCGTTTGGATGAGTGCATTGATCTGCGATTTTTGTGAAAGATCTGCAAATGTTGTGTATGGGATGCCGTGTTTTTCCGCCCATCTAGCTACGTTGTCAAAATCAATGTTGACAAACGCTGTGACATATGGCTTGGTCTCATCTCCAAAAGTAATGGCATCTTTAATAAAAGGACTAAACCGCAGCCTACTCTCTATATACGCAGGGGCATACCGAAATCCCCCGGAAAGTTCTCTAAGATCATCCAATCTGTCCATTATTACTAAATGAGACGATTCATCGAAATAGCCAGCATCTCCCGTGTGCAGCCACCCATTTACCAACCTCTGATTGGTCAGTTCCTGATCCTTATGATACCCATGAAAAACCGTGTCACCTTTAACAAGTATTTCATCACTATCGGTTATGCGAACGTGGACTCCAGGCAAGATCATGCCCACGGAATGATACTTCACGTCATCGTGTCTGTGGACGGCCACAATCCCGAACTCGGTGGCACCATACAACTGAGTCAAATTGAAGCCTATGGCTCTGAAGAACCTGAAAACCACATCATTTAGAAAACCGCCGGCCGTTATAATTACTTTAGATCGACCCATCCCAAACTTGTCTTTGAGCGGACGATAGAGTAAAAGGTGTCCTATTTGATATAGTATGCGCCATAGCAGGTTAGGCCGCTCGCCCCTATATTCTTTATCTGCTATTTTCAATCCGACACGGTAAAACAAGCGATATGTAAACCTGTGGAGAGGACCAGCATCAGAAAGCATTGCTTGTATTTGGCGTGCCAGGATTTCCCATCCCCGGGAGGGTGATGTCATGAACTCAGGAGCGATTTCTCGGAGGTCTGCCTGATAGGTATCTGCTTGTTCACTGAAGCTTACTGGCATCCCAGCAGTCAGACATACGGCCAGGCCCTGCCATTGTTCGGGTGCCCAAGAAGGGGAAATACTTGAAACATACTCATCCCCATGGGTCAGTTGACGTACCGCAAAATAGGTTTGCCCAGTGGATATCAAGTTTCTGTGGGTCAGGGGCGCTCCTTTCGGTACTCCACCTGTTCCAGATGTGTAAGCCAAAAAGGCAATATCATCCGCTTGTCCATTTGTCACAAGTTGTTCGAATAGATCTGGTTGGGATTTTTCAAATTCCTTGCCGAGATCCAAAACCGTTTCGAAATTCACTAGATCTCGATCCGTATAGCTCCAGAGACCCTTGGGGTCCCAGTATATTACTTTCTCAAGCCGTGGCAGATCCGATTTCACAGTCAGCATTTTATCGACCTGCTCCTGATCTTTGGCCACTACAAATCTCGATTCGGAGTTTTCGAGAACATATTTTGCCTCGGATTCCACGCAATCAGTAAAGAGACCAACAGGTACACCTCCAGCGACTTGAACGCCTAATTCAGCCCAGAACCAATGTGGTGCTCCGTCACCAACAATAGCGACCATGTCTCCCGATCGTAGTCCAAGAGACAGCAGCCCGTAGCAAAAATATTTCACGTTGGTATAGTAATCGCTCCAGGTGTACTGTGCCCAAATACCGAATGCTTTCTTGCGCATGGCAATTCCGTCATTGCCATAATTCATGTGGTTGCGCTTCAGGAGTTTTGGGAGTGTGTCTTCACTAATCATTCGCTGTAAATGTATTACCTTAAGCACTCAGTCCGCTAATGTTTAAACTCTAGCTATTTGCCTGTATGTCAACTTTGGCTTCATATGTCGCACATATGAGAAGACAATATATTATTTATCTCAAATTCAGTATGGCGCAAGTATAGTGACGTTCTGGCAACGAGGTCAAGTCGCCAAACCTGCACAAATGGCCTAGGCCATTTGTGCAGGCATAACTAGGCTACTTATGCACTTCGTTCGTATTTTACCTTGACATGAACTCTAGATTGGGGTATAGTGACTTATCCTAATCGCGTACTGGTGTAAAATTTATCTCGTTTTGACTTTCTCTGATTCAATAGGGGAAACCTATGGCGAGAAAATCTCCAATAAAAAGTACGAAAAAGCCCATCAAGGTGCTGATTGCTATAGGCAATGTACCGACCTATTCCGAGGGCTTGCAGTTGCTGCTAGACGAAACGGCAGATTTTAAAGTTGTGGCAATAGCAAATGACGGTTCCGAAGCCATCTCTAAATCAAAACTTCTCACCCCAGACATTCTTATATTGGGGACAAGGCTTCCTGGAATAAATGCTGCACAGGTTACAAAGCGGCTGAAATCGTCTCTATTCCCAGGAAGGATAATACTCCTCACTCCCCGTCCCGATGAGCACACACTAATCGAATCAATCCGGGAGGGGGCCGACGGTTATCTTTCAACCAGCACCTCAACCGAACAACTGGTCAATGTACTGAAGGTGTTAAACCATGGTACAGTGGTGTTTGATTCACGCCTTGGTGCCGATTTACTTCGGCAATTATTTTATGGGGCACAGAACATGACCCAGCATGATTCCCAATTAGAGTTAAATTCACACCAACTTGAGATACTCCAACTGATCTCTAACGGTATGACTAGTAGAGAAATAGGCAAACAGTTGGATATGAGTGAACGTACAATACAAGCACAGTTGCATAACATATTTATTAGGACGGGTACGGTTTCGCGTACCGGAGCAGTAGCACAAGCACTTGAACGAGGTTGGATATAACGGCAGGTCATTATACCTCTCATCCCAAAATTGGAATCATTTGATATTCATGAAAAGAAAATCATTTCAGACAAACCCAGACGAGACAATCAAGTTGTTGATCGCTAGTGAAGACAACCCAACCTATTCGGAAGGTCTCCGGTTACTACTTCAACGCGAACCGCGGTTTGAGATTGTAGGCATCTCCTATGACGGGGAGGATGTTATTCGTAAGGCCGAAGAACTCGCGCCAGATGTCATTATTAT
>JABMQN010000159.1 GCA_013203045.1 Chloroflexota bacterium | reverse complement strand
GTGGTGGATACGGCGGCGGCCGTAGGTACTAATCATCGACATTCAACATATATAACATTGATCATATAAGCTTCTGCCTAACGAACCGCTCAAGACCGACCTGAAAAAGCGCACTGCTTTTTCAGGCGGCTTAGCTTTTTGGTATTCAGTGGTCCTCCCATCCTCACCCTTGCCACTAATCCCTGTCCGTGCAGAATGCAATTAAATTAACTGTCAGAGCGGAGCTGGTTCGTAGGTGGGGAAAAACTGGCAATTCTGTTGCTCTGAGATGATAATCCTTTAAGTGAATACTCCATTAATGTTCTCATCCCTCAATTGAAGGAAAGGGGCGTGACGGTCTTGTGGCAGTAAAGATCCCTCAGCTTCAGAGAAGAGGAGTGTATGTCAGATTTTGATTATTTCGCTCTCCATGATGGATATAAGGATCATATTCAGGAAGGATTGCTTCCGAAAATGGTTCCAGTTGCATCCTGATGGCACGGGGGCAATAACATGTCTGTCATGCAACCAAAGAAATGTGCTATTATTCAGGCAATTAATTGGGGTGCCCAAAGGACATGGTGAGCATATTACCATTAAAGCTGGTGAGCTCACGTTGTGCAGACTGATAAACTAGCTACATGGTATAATGTTAGCAGTACAATCGGAGGGAATTGCTATGAAGTGGCAAGATTACATTACTGTTGATCCGAACGTTTGCCATGGCAGGGCATGTATCAAAGACACACGGATTATGGTATCTATCATTTTGGATAATCTTGCTGCTGGCGTGACTCCTGAAGGCATTATAGATAGCTACCCCCCCCTAAATCGTGAGTCTGTGCAAGCTGCCATTACCTATGCAGCAGAACTTGCCCGAGAACGGGTTGTTACCATACACGGATAGAGCATTAAAGTGGAATTCAAGATTGATGAGAATTTGCCGGTAGAGGCAGCTGAGTTATTTAATCAAGCAGGTCATGATGCGATTACTGTGACAGATCAACAACTTGGTGGCAAACCTGATTCCACTATCGCGACAATATGTCAGCAAGAACATCGTGCACTTGTGACGATAGATACCGATTTTGCTGATATCCGCATCTATCCTCCAAAAGAATTTCGGGGATTGATTGTGATCCGATTGAAGCAACAAGACAAACCCCATGTGCTAGAAGTTCTCCAACGTTTGATTCCTGTGTTTCCCGATGAACCGCTTGAAGAACACCTTTGGATCGTCGAGGAAGACCGCATAAGAATCAGAGATTAACTACGACATCTAAGTCTGCCCAACTGCATGCCCCCGACTTCAAGAGCCGGCTTTATCCTCGCTCATGCTCTCTGCTCCTTCCTGCTTCGGAGATGATCAGTTTCGTTTGCGAGAGGGCGGCTTGCCTCGGGTGCAAACTACTGTCCATGCAGAATGCAATTCAATTAGTTATTCGGGCAAAGCTAGTTCTTATTAATCCGGCAATTAAAGGTGGCCCATAGACAAAGATTTCAGGGATCGGGGGCCAGGGGTCAGCACGCAGAACCCGCGAGATGATTATTTGAAAAAAGCTAAACGTTTGCAGAGAAGCAGGGGTATCCGGGGGCGCAGCCCCCGATAATCCTTAGGGCGGTTGATGGTGGGATCAGCAAAGCCGGATTGTAACGGGGCAAGGGATAGGGGGTCCTTGTTTAGTTGCCAAAGTAATAAGTTGAGAAAAGTAGGAAATTTTGTATGTGGGGGGGGGGGATAAACGAAGAGAGCGCCCATGACGGGCGCTCTCGGCAAAAGGGAAATGGTAAATGAGAATCTCCACTCTCAGCATAGCAGGTATCATCGTCTATCGTAAATAGGAATTTGGTACTGTGGATAGGTTGTTCAGTCTTGCTTCTGATCTTCGCTTCTTGACTAACCGGTAATTGGTCAGGTACGATAGTGGAAACTCAGGTGATCGATATCCTTTTTTAGCTACAAAAATAAGGAGAGACAATGTCAAGAGCATCGAGCAAAACAGGAACAGTTATTCTGGCAACCTTACTACTGGCACTACTGGTACTTGTTGCCTGTGGTGGTGGCAGTGACGAGACAACTGAGCCAGTATCCACATTGACACCAATGCCCACAGATTCTCCTGCGGACTCTGAGACACCTGTCTCTACCAAAACACTAACTCCAGAACCAACGCATACTCCTGATGCAATGGTGACACCCATAGATACGCCTGTACCCACATCTTCGCCTACTCCCACTACAACACCAACACCTAGCGAAGAGACTACACCGACTTCAACTGATACGCCGGAGCCGGAGGCAGAACTTCAAATGTGCGGTTTCAATGGATATGTTGCCATTGACGATGCCAGCGTACCTGACGGCACTGTCATTTCGGCATGGATAGATGGTGAACTGGTTGGTTCGGCAGCCACAACGGGTTCTGCCTATGAGATGACTGTCAGCGGTGAGTATACAGGGAAGGTTGTCACCTTTAATATCGGTTCCTATAAAGCAACTCAAACCTCGATTTGGGAAAGTGGTGCCGATATAGTCGTAGGTTTATCAGTTCGTCTGGGGCCTCCCGTTTGTGGTTTCTATGGAACAGTCACCCATCCAGGCGGCAATGTGCCTGATGATACATCGGTATCAGCTCTCGTGGATGGTACAGTCGTTGGATCAACTACAGTCACCGGTTCATGGTACAACCTGTTGCTCACTGGCGAGTATTCGGGCAAGACGATCCACTTTAAAGTCGGGGCCGATCAGGTAATGGAAACCTCGATTTGGGAAAGAGGTGGGAATAACAACGTTGATCTGACCGTGACCGTTCCGTAATTCAAAGAGAATAAAAGCGGTATAACGCCATGTTATTCATTGAAAAGATAATGTACTGGCTTATCTTGGTTATTCTGTGATAATTCTTCTCAAGAGGTGAATCACTTGTATTGTCCACAATGTGGAGATCGCGTCTCAAATGATTGGCAGGTATGTCCTCACTGCTCTGCACCGCTGGTGAAGAATGCCAGACGGACTCGAGAGTCGGATACAGTGGCTCGTTCGTCCGGTGTGTTTTCTGAAACCGCAAGCAAGAGACCCAGTTCTTGGTACTACGGAATTGGTGTCGCACTAATAGCAATCACATTTGTGCTGGCAATAGTCTTGTTTGTTGTCGATATATTCGATAGTAATCCAGATACGCGCCTTGTAGTTCCTGGTACCCATGAGTTGTATTTCGACGATACTGGCAAATACACAATTTTCTATGAGTATCAAAGTTCTGTGGATGGCCAGGGATACTCAACCGGAGAGTATCTGAAAGGAGTAGTGGTAAGCATTGAATCCGAGGATGGTACTCGTTTAGTGAGGATCTCAAGTGCGTCCGGGGATATGAGCTATGAAATTGGCAGCCGTGCCGGAAAGTCACTATTTGAGTTTGAGATCGAAGAACCTGGTGCATATGTTGTCACGACAGAATACCAAGACGGAACCTCGACTCCGGAAGTCGTGTTTGCCATTGGTCCAACTTTCGATATATTGGGTAACATGCTTAGGAGCTTCGGAATAGGCTTTGGTGGATTCGTGCTGGGAATTCTTGTTCTGGCATGGGTGTTTCTGAAACGTCGTAAAGTTCGCAATGAAATGGAAGGGGTGTATTCGAATGGCCAAATGGCAGCCTACGTATCGCCTAAGTCCAGACTCGCAGTTACTCTTCTGGCATATTTTCTTGGACCATTTGGAGTACATAGGTTTTATCTTGAGAAAATCGGAACAGGTATACTAATGCTCGTTACATTTGGTGGTTTTGGAATCTGGGTTTTAATCGATTTTATCATGGCAGTCTGTGGTGAAATGAAAGACAAGGATGGCAAACCGATTACCAGATGGTGAGTTTCCATCCTGGGACCGTTACTTGACTCTGTTAGGTATAATATATGAAGGTGCTGAATTCCGGCCAATGCAAAAGGGAGGTGTTATAGCATGAAACCATTCAAATCAGGACATAGAAGAGCACAGTTGGTTTTCGTTGTTTTTAGCATTTTAATAATTCTGTCAATAATATCCATCGCTATTATTGCTATTGACATTGATGTAAAAAACCAAGTAAGACAAGAAATAATCGATGGCGAGAAGGTCAGTCAGTCAGAACAAGAGGATAGCAATGACCGGGTGTCATTAATAGGGAAAATATGGATGTACACAGGCATATTTGCTACTATCCCGTTTCTCTTATGGGTATATACGGCTTATGCTAACCTCCCGGCACTGGGTGTAAAGGACTCGAAGTTCTCGACAGGAAATGCCATAGGCTGGTTTTTTGTCCCCGTTTTCAATCTATTCAGACCATACCAGGTGATGGATGAGATTTGGAATGGTAGTAATCCAAACGTAGCTGGCGATGCTCACCGAACCCAAAATACATCTTCATCGTCTGCTTTGATTGGGCATTGGTGGGGATGGTTCTTGTTTACATTGATTGTAGGTATCTTTGCTTTAATAATTAGCAGGGTTGATTTGGCTGACTACTCAGATACATGGGTTGGGTATATTGAGTACTTGCAAGACTTTGTTATCTATCGATATTGGACTATAGCGTTTCTATCGATAGCCATTGTGAGTTGTTTTACAACAGCACTGATTGTCAGAGCTATTGACCAATGGCAGGAACAGAAACACAGGTTAATCGGGGAGATGCCCGGCGAGTGACTGCCAAACCCTTTTGAACCGTTCCGGGCACCCCTATTTCAATACCGATTGGCCCTTTCCGGGTACTAAAGTACCTCAATGAGATTGGTGTTAACCACGTTGAGTCTCTTCCCCATGAACACTATCATCATAATTAGATTAATGGGGGCGGACATGCCACCAACGGGCATTAAACCGATCTTAATACATCAATTACTCGGGGAGGCACTTATGGATATCCTACTCTGCATCGCTAGCGGATTCGTGTTTTATGGGGTTATTAAAGGTATCGGGATGATTGTGTCATACGTGAGATAGCAGCCCAATTGGATTGCCGAATTATACTTAGAATGGATCGGGACAACTGGTATCCGCACCGCTATCACTAGCTACAACCAGTAGTCCAATTACGACTAAAACCAGGAATCATCGCTTTATCTCTCGCACCTTGTATTTCCCACCATTATAGGCTTCAACATTCATCTCGGCAACTAAATTAGCTTGACTGCCGGTGTAGGTTAGGTAGGATTATGGAACCTGTGCCAACGCAAAGAGAATAACAACCTGGCTGATATCAGTCTTTAATATAGCTAGAGTGTTTAGAAGTGAGCATCGATAATGAAAGAGTATCTTTATTTTGCCGACGAGGATGGTTGGAAAAAGTGGCTGGAACAGAATCACGCTACTCAGAATGAGGCGTGGCTCGTGCATTACAAAAAACACACACGTAAAACAGGCATTACGTACAAAGATGCTGTGGGAGAGGCCCTGTGCTTTGGATGGATTGAAAGTCTTCTGCGGAACATTGATGATGAGAAGTTCGCTCAGAGATACTCACCGAGTAAGAAAGACAGCTACTGGTCCGAAGCAAACAAAAAAAGTGCCGAAACCATGATCGCACAGGGACGTATGACAGAAGCTGGATTAGAGAAATTCAGGCAGGCCGTAGAAAGTGGCGAATGGGATGCTGCAGCACCGAGGCGTTCATCTGATATACCACATGACCTTGAGAAGGCTTTGGCCGCCAATAGAAAAGCCCAGGACAATTTCCGGAAATTCCCTACTCTGCGTCAGAAGCAGCTCATCTGGTGGATAACCCACTCCAACAGCAGGCAAATGCGCCAAGACCGTATTAATGAAACCGTTCGATTAGCTGAACAGAACAAGCATAATTCTGATAACTGAAGAAGCAAATTTAAGAAACAGGGCGAAATAGAAATCTTAACCAAAAGGGGAAGATAGGCAAACTAGCTAAATTCTGGTGAGCCGGGAGGGTTTCGAACCCT
>JABMQN010000158.1 GCA_013203045.1 Chloroflexota bacterium | reverse complement strand
GGGAGAATAGCGGAGCCGGAAGAGATTGCAAACACCGTCGTCTGGCTGTGTTCCGATGAAGCATCTTTTGTCACCGGGCACCCTATGGTTGTGGATGGTGGGTATTCGGTTTAGTAAGTGCAGCGACCGCAGAACAAGCAAGTACAGTAAATAGTTCTGTACCTAAAAAATCATAGAAAGTCACGACCAAAAAAACCGGTTCAATGAACTACCCCGCGGCAGAGCAGCGGGGTATCAATTCGGAATTTTGTATTTATCGCGGCAAACCGCGGGGAATTTACCCGGCGATCGATTAAACTAGAAAGCCCCGCAGATTGACACTCTGCGGGGCTTTCAAAAAAGAGGAGAAGGGTGAAGAAAATCCCGGGCACTTAAGGTGATTCCTCGGGTAAGTGAAGAGATCCTTTTACAAACTGTTGATCGCAGTATGCTGCAATTGGACAAGATAGCTTCAAGTCGCGAGCTATTCTCAGTGCATAGTCAAGATCCTTCTTGCCCAGAGCAGTAATTGGTGGCGGAGGTTCAACGTTTACCTTCCTTACGAAATCCCAGTTCTGTAAAGTCCAACTATTACCGCATCCATTCTTCATGAACTCCACCAAGGTCTTTTCATCGGCTCCATTCTTAATACCCCACGTGAGTGCTTCGAAGGTTGCAGACATGGTCATAAGGAATGCCATGTTATCGGTGAGCTTGACGATCTGCCCCGTCCCCAGTTCGCCACAGTATAGTATCCTGCCCATTGATTCCAGTATTGAACGGTACTCTTCAACTGTGTCTTTATCACCACCTACCATAAAATTGAGTTTACCATGCTCAGCCGATCGCATATCGGCGCCTGTGGCCGGGGCATCAAGAACCTTCAAATTCTTCGATTTTCCGGCGTCAGCCACTTTACGAACTAATTTTGGTGAAAGTGTACTGGTCATGATTATCCCGCCACTATCCTTGATCCCTTCAATTACACCGTTTTGCCCAAGAACAACCTCACCGGTGTCGTCATCATTTCTCAGCATGGTGATGACTATATCAGATGCTTGAGCGACCTCTTTGGGATTGTTTACTTCAGTAGCCCCTAGACTTTTCATCTCTTCGATGGGCTCTCGTCTTACGTGGCCACAAACGGTGACTTCATATCCACAAGACCTGACTCTTTTTGCCATAGGCAACCCCATTCCCCCGAGTCCTATGAATCCAATTCTTTCAGTCATATATAAGAATCTCCTTTACAATAGTCGTAGTAACAATCAAGAAGGTCTGTCACCCGAACGATATACATTCACTTTGCAGATTCTGTCATCGCGAAGATGATAGAACACCCCAACAAATGGTGACTATGGGTGGTCTTGGGGGTATCCCCCAGTTTTAAAAGTCCCCAAGATGGGGGGGGGTTGGGGGTTCATCAGAGCTTACAAAGACAAAACTTACGCATGAACTGAAAGGAGGAAAATAGTGAAGAGATTTCTTGGAAGCATTACCGTAATTATCTTGATAAGTCTGTTATTCGTGATAGGCACTACAAGCACTACGGCGGAAACAGAAATTGAGTCGTTGAACACTGGTGACCTGGTAATCACCGAGATCATGCAAGACCCGACTGCAGTGACTGATGCTAATGGGGAGTGGTTTGAAATCTTCAACAATTCCGGTGTTGATATCGACCTGGAAGGCCTAATGGTAGTCGACAAAGGTACAAATGATTTCATTGTTATCGGCACCCTTGTGGTCAACAGTGGTGACTATCTAGTCTTCGGAATAAACGGTGACATTAATACAAACGGAGGCGTAATGGTCGACTATGAATACTCCGGTTTCACGTTAGCGAACGGTGATGATGAGATTATTCTGGAGCTTGGTCACGTAGAAGAAACTACCGTCATCATCGACAAAGTGATCGACAAAGTGGAGTACGATGGAAGCCCCAACTTCCCTGATCCTACAGGTGCATCCATGTCGCTTGACCCACGCAGACTAAGTGCTACGGACAACGACTTCGGATGTAACTGGTGTGAAGCCAGTAGTCAATACAATGATGTCGACTATGGCACTCCTGGGGCTACTAATGATCTCTGTAGTGCTATTTGCGAGCCAGTAGCCCCCATCCCCGAATGGTCCACTATCTTACTCATGAGTCTGGGCCTGCTGGGGTTGGGAACTTATATTGTATTGCGAAAAAAACGAGCCGGTATCTCAATATAATCACCAACTGAAGGGATAAAGAGCTGATAACAAAACTCTTTGGAAGAACAGCGGCAGTATTCTAGTTATTTGTCAACACCATTTCTGGCAGTTGTTATCATGCATATTCCCTTGTTTTACAAGAATAGACTTTGATATGTCATTACGGACCTGCCCGCCGTACATAATACTATGGCAGGCGCGGCTTGCAGGCTGTGTCATAATGTCATCACGAGGAGCCGCAGGCGACGTGGCGATCTCCCTTTTACTTTTCGGGCAGTTCTTCCACTATTCCTCACCTTTATGTCAATCGGTCCCGGCCGGTTTTGTCTTTGCTCGATCCCTGTAAGATATCCTGCCTGACACCAGGCTCCGGGTCAATAACATCGCAAAGTCACCACATTATTCGTAAGTTCCTACACTTTCTTGATACACTGAGGCATAGCCTATTGATTTTCATTCGAATCTATAGCTATAATTATGCTCACCTAGGAAACAGGATGAATCCGAAAAGTGCTTCAGGATGCAAATCCATTCGATCGTGGAGTGCAATTGATACAATGTTGGGTAGCAATGAATAGGATCTGAGCTTAAGAGAGGGGTGATAAGAACATGACAGATACTCAGATGACGTACAAAGAATGGGCAGACCTTTTACCGCATACCATTTTCGAGATCAACAATAGTGGTACCATAGCTTTTGCTAATGAAGAAGCCTTCAATACGTTTGGGTACACGCGTGACGACCTTGATCGTGGTTTGCAGGCTCTCGACATGTTTGTTCCGGAAGATCGAGACAAAGTTAAAGATAGCATTCGGCGGACGTTGAACGGGGAGAAATTGGGGGCAGTAGAGTTTACAGTGTTGCGGCAAGATGGCACTCACTTTCCAGCTTTGGTATATGGAGCGCCTATTTTCAAAGAGGGGCAACCAGTAGGTTTGACTGGGTCTGTGGTAGATATTTCTGCACGCAAACAAGCTGAGGAGGAGTTGAGGGAAAGCGAAGAAAAACTCAGAACAATCTTTGATAACGTCAAAGATCAGATCGCCTATGTGGATGAATACGGAACAATCATTGATGTGAACAGTAGGGTGGAGAACATTTTTGGCTATAAACCAGAGGAGGTGATAGGGAAGAATTTCGCAGAAGTCGCTTTCATAGATCATGAAGCCATGCAACGTATGGCGAGCGCTTTCGATAAAGCAATCAGCAGCGGCACTAGTAATCTGTTTGAGTTTGAAGCTATTCGCAAAGACGGAAATCCGGTCTTTCTCGAAGCGAGCACTAATCTCATTCGTTTTGATAGTGGGGAAAACCGAAGTCTGGTGATCATACGAGACATCACCGAACGCAAGCGGACAGAGAAAACGTTATACCGCATACAAAAAGCCGTCGAAAGCTCCAATGAAGCTATAGGGATGTCAGATTCACAGGGCAACCATTTCTATCAAAACAAGGCCTTTACAGAGATGTTCGGCTATACCGCCGAAGAACTCGCTACAAAAGGGGGTGGACCCGTTGTCTATGCGGACCCGGATGTTGCGCGTGACGTATTCACCACAATAATGGCTGGCGACTCATGGGCTGGTGAGATCGAAATGATATCAAAGAATGGGGATAAGTTCCCCGTTTCCTTGAGTGCGGATGCTGTCAAGGATGACAACGGGGAAATCATCGGGCTCATAGGAATTCACACGGATATCACCGAGCGTAAGAAGGCGGAACAAGCACTTCGCGATAGTGAAGAAAAATTTCGGGCTGTTTTCGAAAACGCTAATGATGAGATCATCCTTGTGAACATCGATGGAACGATTGTAGATGTAAATAAAGATATTGTGAGTGGTAGTTCGAGGGATGAATTAATCGGCAAGAATATCGCCGAACTTGATATGTTTAAGCCGGACCAACTTGCAGAGATTAACAAACTATTCTATGAAGCAATTCACGAAGGTAAGCTCCTAGACATCATCGAACTGGAAGGCGTTGACGAAAATGGCAATGCGATCAACCTTGAAGTGAGCACAAATATAATTATGGAAGAAGGCGAGATTCAGGGTTTTGTCGCCATTGTCAGTGACATCACTGAAAGGAAGCGAATTGAACAAGCACTTATCGAACAGCACAATGCGGTCCAGACTTACGCACACGAACTGGAGATGGTCAACGAGGAACTACGGAGTACACAGACGAAACTTATTGAATCGAACCAGGAGTTGCAAGAAAGCGAGAAGAAATACAGGGACTTGGCTGATCTACTACCCCAGACCGTTTTCGAAGCTGATCTCGAAGGCAATTGCACCTATGCTAACCGCCATGCTCTTGAGACTTTCGGATTTACTCAGGAGGACCTTGATAAGGGTTTGAATGCCCTTGAGCTGTTCACAGACACGGATAGGAAACGGGCTGAACAGAATATAGAACGAAAGTTGAGACAAGAGGAGTTTCAAGAAGAAGAGTACACGGCTGTCAGGAAAGACGGTAGCACCATGCCTGTCCTACTGTATACCGATCTCATTATCCACAATAACGAGCCGACCGGGATAAGAGGGATTGTCCTCGACATTACCGAGCGCAAGAAGACGGAGGAGGCGCTCCAGGCAAACGAAGAACGCTTCCGGATGCTCATTGAGAATTCATCAGATGGAATTATTCTTCTGGATAGGGAAGGCATTATAAGTTACCAGAGTCCCTCATGTGAACGGCTATCGGGGTACACATCGGACAAGGCGGTAGGTATGCCACCGGCGGAATTTATCCACCCGGATGATGTATCGGATGTCTATAGAGTTATGGGTGCTCTTATAGACAGCACTGAGAAGACTGCACGGATGGAAATCCGGTTTTTGTACAAGGATGGGTCGTGGTGCTGGGTTGAGGCCGTGGCTACGAATCTTTTGGATGATCCGCGTATTAATGGCATTATCACTAATTTTCGTGATATCACCGAGCGCAAGCAGGCGGAAGCGCAACTGCAGGACAGCGAAGCCCAATACAGGTCAATTGCTGAGACCGTAATCGAGGGGATATATCAAGTAGACGCATTTGGGAGCTATGTCTTCGTGAATGAAGCCTACGCTCGGATCATGGGATATGAAACAGAAGAACTCCTGGGCAAGCACTACCACATGGTAATTCCCAAAGAAAGCATCGAAGCGGCAACGAAAATCACGGAGGCGGCCAGGTCAGGTAAGATTCAAGAAGGTGAGTTCGTTCTGAAGCACAAACTCGGCCACGGAGTTCCAGCGCATTTCAGTATGGGGGCATGGGAACGACAAGGGCACCAAAACGGTTTCATCGGGACCATCCACGACATCACCGAGCGCAAGCAAGCGGAAGAGGAATTGACAAAATATCGTGATCATCTCGAAGGTCTGGTTGCCGAACGCACCGTACAACTCACACAAATGAATGAAGATCTTCAGATAGAAATTGAACAACGCAAACAGGCGAAGGAAGCATTACAGCGCAGTGAGGAGTATTTCCGGCACCTGATCGAAAATAGTTCTGACATGATCGTGGTATTGGATGCTGAAGTGAACATTCGCTATGCCAGCCCTTCCATCAAACACGTCTCTGGACATGAACCGGGGGAACTCATCGGCCAGAGCGGATTTGACTTCGTACATCCCGATGAAATCAACGGCGCCGTGGAACTTTTCGCCACAGCAATCGAATCCCCAGGATTCTCGTTCGTGATAGTGATTCGCCTACATCGCAAAGATGGGGCATGGCGCTATGTCGAACTCACAGGTAAGAACCTGATAGCTGATCCCGCAATCAATGGGGTAGTGCTCAACTTCCACGATATTGACGATCGCATGCGAGCGGAAGAGGCGATGAGAGAAAGTGAGGAGAAATTCAGAACCATCTTTGAAGAGGCCACTGATGGGATCACTTTTCTGGATGAGTTCGGCAAGATACTGGATATAAACAAAAGGCAAGTAAATGCTTGGGGATACAATCGGGAAGGGATTGTCGGGAGAAATTTCATGGAATTCGGGTTTGTATTGCCGGAGTATCTCGACGATATAGTCGCCATGTTCACTGAAATGATCACAAACGAGACCCCGGTTGTGACTGAAGTCAAAGCAACGCGTAAAGACGGGAGCATTATCTTCTTCGAATTGAGTGCCGGAGTAATGTACCTTGGCAGCCAAAAAGCCATTGTTGCTATCACGAGAGACATCACTGAGCGTAAGCAGGCTGAGGAGGCGTTACGAAAAAGTGAGGAGCGTTTCCGTGCTCTTATTGAGAATGCTGCGGAAGGCATCGCTGTCCTCAATTCAGACGGAACCATTCAATACATAAGCCCCTCCAGCAAACGGGTATTGGGATATGACGCCAGCGAGGCATTGGGTATTGCCATCTTTGAAAGCATTCATCCGGAGGATCAACAAAGGATATCTGAAAACTTGACGGACTTACTTCAGGGACCCGGTAGCATGATAACGTCAACCTATCGAGCTCTCCATAAAGATGGAACATGGCATGTGATGGAAGTTATCGGTGAGAATCTCATGGAAAATCAAAACATACGCGGTGTGATAGTGAACTTCCGAGATATCACCGAGCGCACGCAGGCGGAAGAGGCGTTGAGAGAGAGTGAGGAGAAATTCAGGACGATCTTTGAAAACGTCACTGAAGAAATTGTTTTTGTTGATGAATCCGGCACGATTTTGGATGTAAACAACAAAATAGAAGATATCTGGGGCTATAAGCCCGAAGAGGTAATCGGAAAGAAATTTACTGAGTTCGGGTTGGCTTTGCCGGACAGCATACAAGACTTAATCCCACTAATTGATTATGCGTTCAGCGGCGGTGAACCGGTCATCTTCGAAGTCGAAGCACAGCGCAAAGATGGAAGCACTCTACTAGCCGAATTGAGTGGCAGGGTTATTCAAGTAGGTGGGCGGAAGGCTGCTCTGGCAATTGTAAGGGACATCACCGAGCGGAAGAGGGCGGAAGAGGCACTCCGGGCTAGCGAGGAACGGTTCCGATCTATTATTGAGGATGCCCATGACGCTTTCACACTGATAAATGCTGAGGGCATCGTACAATACGATAGCCCATCTGTTGAACGAATCACCGGATATAGGCAAGGTGAGTTATTGGACATGTCCATTGATGAGCTTGTACACCCGGAAGATTTGCCTACAGTGACAAGAAACATAGCTAGAATATTAGCCACTCCAGGAGCAGCCGAAAATATTGCGATGCGTTTTAGAGTAGCTGATGGTTCGTGGCGTTGGATCGAAGGGACCGGAAAGAACTTCTTGGATGACCCCTATGTACAGGCTATCGTGTGTAATTATAGAGATGTCACTGAGAGGATGCGGGATGAAGAGCAGTTACACCAGTATGCTACTGAACTTCAGCAGGCAAACAGTGAGCTTTCGGAGTATTCTCAGGTAGTCGTTCATGATATCGGCACACCACTTCGAGCCATTCGCTACCATACACGAATCCTGCGAGGGCTATCCAAGGATATTTACACTGATGACCAAAAAGCCTGCCTTAATACGATAGATGATGCTGTATTTGAATGTGAAGAATTAGCACAGAGTTTACTGGGACTCTCCCAACTTGGCCGTAGCGAATTGCGCGTGGAATCGGTTGACACGGATGCGTTACTGCAAAAAGTGATTGCGTCATCAGTCATCTCGAGTGACGTTGATATAGTGATGGGAAAAAAGTGGCCGACAATCAACAGTGACCCGGTCCTTCTCGGCCATATCTTTCGCAACCTGATTGACAATGCGATCAAGTTTAGTGATGCACCGAACAAACGCGTGGAAATAAAGTGGAAAACATCTGGAATGGGCAAATACGAATTCTCGGTATCTGACAACGGAATTGGGATTGATCCCAAGAATCAGGAAGTGATCTTCCAGGTGTTCAAACGCCTTCATCATCAGGATAAATATAAAGGCACAGGCATTGGGCTTGCTATTGTGAAAAAATCTACAAGTCTATTGGGAGGTTCAATCCGGGTGGAATCGAAGTTGGGCGAAGGGAGCACGTTCGTGGTAACAATCCCCAAAAGCCAGAAAAAACGCAGGAAATGATCGTAGTATACTTCGTCCAATGGATGATGGGGTTATGAGGGCATTGTTACTTCACTAATCCCCGCTTGGATCTCGATAGTGGAAGTTATTCGACGGATTTGATATAATTGCCTTCAATCAAAGAGT
Organism: Chloroflexota bacterium; assembly: GCA_013203045.1. Classification (GTDB taxonomy): domain Bacteria; phylum Chloroflexota; class Dehalococcoidia; order SZUA-161; family SpSt-899; genus JABMQN01. The sequence goes on along the minus strand of JABMQN010000158.1, from coordinate 1,753 downwards.
AAATGGTGAACTGGGAGGAAGATGGCCATGGCGAATAATAATGACAATATAAAGGTGTTGGTATGCGACGATCATTCCATTTTCCGCGCAGGATTAATTGGCGTACTGCGCACCGAGCCGGGTATTGAAGTTATAGGAGAAGCCAGGGATGGCTTCGACGGTATAGAAAAGACAATGGAGCTGAAACCGGATGTTGTTATAATGGATGTCCTGATGCCCGAGTGCGACGGATTACAAGCCCTGAATACCATTTTGACGCGCCGTCCTGAAACCAAAGTACTGATGCTAACCATTTCAATGACAGATGATCATCTGCTTCAGTCGCTGAGATTGGGTGCGCAGGGGTATCTATCGAAGGGTGCAGATATCGATGAGGTAGTAGGTGCAGTGAAGGCAGTTGCTGCTGGCAACGCGATGTTCTCACCCAATATCGCCATCAAACTGGCAGAGCAATTCCGGTATCCGGAGAGGGGAAGCAAGCCGACGCCCAAAATGAGCAAGCGGGAAGCAGAAGTTCTGAAGTTACTGGGTCAGGGCCTGGGCAATCTGGAGATTGCCAACGCAATTTCTATCAAAGAGAGCACGGTCAGAAGCTATCTACGTCGGTTGGCGCGAAAACTCAACCTGAAAACACGGGCGGAAGTTGCAATCTATGCTGAAAGTCATCAAGATATGACCATTGAAACTCTATAATAACTGCTCAGGTTTAAACCTCATCTTCCATCTCTAAATACCATAGGTCAGATTATTATAAATACAAAAGGAGTAGCATATTACATTGCCGAATCTCGCTACCGGTGCAATTGTTCAAAAAAGAAAAAAGCTGATGGACCAGATGTTGGTCCATCGGCTTATAACGACCATCAATTGTATTATTATTACTTCGGCAACTAAACAAGGCCCCCCCTATCCCTTGCCCCGTTACAATCCGGCTTTGCTGATCCCTTCGGCAGGCTCAGGACAGGTTTATCGAAGGGTTCCTGCCGAACGGTTCGTTCATATTTCGACAGGCCGCTTGCGCGCCAGAGCGTGCCGCCGCCGAAGCTTTGGCGCGTAGGAGACTTTAGCGACGGCGGACTCAGCACGAACGGTTCTCTTACAGTGACATTGTGACACAGTCTCCGTGGCCCAGAATGACATATCCAGCTTCAAGCCTTTGCTCAATTAAGATGCGATTGCCCTGCGTTGCCCCCTATAATTAAGAGGCTTGCAGGCCTTCTCATTAGCCCGCAAGCCTCTTTAACAATCACCAGTCGGAGGGGGACACCTACACGACTGGGTCAAGTGCATAAGGTCAAGTTAGACCATGAACTGTCTCCTTCTGTATCTTACAAAACCGAAGAAGATAAGCGTCCCAAAAACCACGAGACCAGCCACAATTGAGCCGCTTATTAATGGCCAATTCGTTGGGTTTGTTGATTTCTTCGCCTTTTCAAAATGCGGGGTAACGTTTTGATCAGAATCCATAACGATCGTAGTAGTGGGCGAGTCTGGATCTGCTACGTCACCTGTCCACTTTCTGAACTCCCAGTCTTCATCAGGGATAGCAGTGACGGTGAGTTCGTAACCAGCTTGATAATTGTGCTGGCCAGACTCAGGATCAGTATTCCCTCCAGCAGTAGTATGCATGAATAGTCTGTAGAGCTCAGGTTCAGGTTTTGACGTAGGTGTCGGAGTAGGCGTTGGGGTAGGCCCAGGCGTAGGTGTGGGTGCGGGTGTCGGAGTAGGCGTTGGGGTAGGCCCAGGCGTAGGT
>JABMQN010000157.1 GCA_013203045.1 Chloroflexota bacterium | reverse complement strand
ACACAGCCCTTCTGCAATAAGCGAGGCCTAATCCTATGCCCTTCGGCTTCGTAGTGTAAAACATCTTAAACAGGTTTGAGACAGTTTCCTCCGACATCCCATCACCAGTATCAGACACCCTAATCATCAACCCATCCCTCTTATACACAGCCTCCAAGGTTAACACGCCACCCATAGGCATCGCATCTAAGGCGTTTCCAATGAGGTTATCCAGCACCCGCCTCATCTTAGCACCGTCCAGCAAAACGTCATATACGCCATCACTCAGCAGATACTCCACCTTCACCGACTCAGGCATATTAGCTGCCTCAGCGGAGCTTCTTATCAACGCCCCAAGATCAACCCTTGTTAACCTCAACGATTCTTCAATTGTCTGGTACCGGAAATCATTCATCATCCGAGTCGCCCTTTTCACCTCCTCTTCGATGGTTTGTAGATACGTCTCAGAGTCATCAGGCTTCTTTCTCAGCATATACGTTGCAGTGTTAATAGATAACAACGGACTCTTCAAATCATGAGCCATCATAGAGGCAACCCTACCAGCCGCAACCAAACGCTCACCCTCAACAACCTCACGGGTACGCATCTCAACAAGACCCTCCAAGTGATCTACCTGCCGAATCTTTCTAATCGCAGAAGCGGCGTGAATCGCCAATGTCTCCAACAACACACGATCCTCATCACCGAAAGCATCCAACTCATCACTCTCAACATTAATAACCCCAACAACCACCCCATCAACCACTAGAGGAACAACCAACTCCGACAAAGACACACCAAAGCCCTCTCCTGAGCCTAACACAAAGTCACCATCCAGCCTAACATCACAGACCAGCTGAGAAAACTTAGACTTAACAGCCCGCACAGTAACACCGTGTCCACTCAGGGGTAACTTGAATCCTTGCAGCGTTCGCCCTCGTCCAATAATGTGAATGAAATTAAGGTAGTCACTCTCTATTATCCCGAAGCCTCCCTGGTCAAAACCCAGAATACTATCCACAACATCCATGGTCTTAACCCCAACCACATCTATACTCGATGCTTCATAGAGCTCCGCCGCATTCAGATATAACGCCTTAAGCCTCATCAAATACCTCTCAGCCCTATCCCGCTCAAAGACAAGACCCGCCTCATTCTGCTTACGCTCAGAAATATCACGATATATACCGAGTATAGCCGATTCCCCGTTGAAGCTAATGACTTTAATATTTACCTCCACGGGAACAAAGCTTCCATCTCTTTTTAAAATAGCTTGTTCATACCGATTAGGCACGTCAGCACCGCTAAGCCTATCTCGTGCTCTTTGCTGAAGCATTTCTCCATCTTCTTCAGAAAAAAACAAACTAACCTTTTGACCAATAATATCTGAAGGAGAATCATATTCCCATAGATCTGCTGCCTGTTGATTCGCATAAAGATAATGCATACTATTATTGATTAACACAGGATCAGGAATAGATGCGATTAACTCTTCCCATCTCTCTTTGGAAGCCTCTAACTCAACAACCTGTAACGATAACTGCTCAAAATAATGTAATCGAGTAATGTTACTACGGACATGATTCGCTAACAACTCAACAAGCCTAACATCACTATCCGAAAAAGCACCCGGAGACAAACTCTCCACATTAAGAACCGCCCCAACCTTTCCATCAAATTGGATAGGAACCACAAGCTCCGAACGAGGCTCATAAACTCCCTCAGCAACAGCTATACTAAAATCAGGGTCATCTCGAGTCTCATTAACCACCTGAGTAACTCCTGTTCTCACCGCCCTCGGGCAAACCCCAGACCCACTGATAGGTTGATAAAAGTCATCAATCTCAGAGACCTGTGGCACGATAACATGATGAAGAGAATCACCTTCCACGAGACCAAAACTCCCATAATTATACCCAAAAATGTCTTGAATAATGTTGAATGTTACAGAAATGACCTCCTCAATCGAACCTTGACTGGCTAATTGTGATGCATGTTCGTTAAGAGCCTCAAGCTGTCTCCGATGATGTGCCTGCTCAGAAACATCTTTGACTACAACTCCTAGATAATTGCCTGCCTTGAAAGCTGAAACATCATAAATAACTCTACTTCCTGTTCTGGAACTAACTGTGTGGAAATCAACTGGCACGCCTGTCTCCAATACTTTCAGATAAGCATCATATCGCCCTGTCTCCTTTATTCCAGGGTACACGTCAAGAATATGTTTTCCAGATATTTCTTCTCGTGTATATTGGGCTAGTTTAAGCCAAGCGTCATTTACTTGAATGTAATGCAGGTTCTCATCAAATATTATGAAAGAATCAGTAGCTGACCGCATAAACCCACGGAACAAACCCTCACTCCGACGCAGTTTGGTTTCCGCACTTTTCTGCTCTGTAACATCTCTGAAATATGTCTCAAAGGAAGAAGAATTTCCCTCTTCATCATACCTAACAAACGCATTAGCAGCAACAATACCAATCGAGCCATCTTTTCTGCTAACCATAATTTCTAGTTCAGTACTCTTTCCCTGTTCAACTAAATTTGTTTCTACGTTTTCATGCTGACTCGGGTCCGCCCATAAGGAGGAGACTTGTTTTCCTATTAACTCATGGGGTTCGTATCCATATATTGCTGCACCTGTTCGGTTTATGGTTGTTATCGCGCCTGTGTTATCTCGAACTAATGTGCCAGCCATAGAGTCATCAAATAAGCTTCTATAACGTTCCTCGGATTCGATAAGAGCGTTCTCCACCTGCCTTTGCTCGGTAATATCCCTGATGATCGCTGTTCCAAGAATCGTACCATCCTCAAGAACCTCCTGGGTGGACGTCGTTGCAATAACCCTCACTTTGTTATTCTTTGTAATGATATGTAGTGGAAAGTCTGTGACTCGACCCTTTTCATACAGTTGTTTTCTAAGCTCTTTCACTTCATCTTGGTCAGCGTAGACTGAGTCAACAGGTTGTCCGATCAATTCTTCGGGGTTATCGTATCCAAACAGTTTAGCACCAGCAGGGTTTACGGAAGTAAAATGCAAATCGGTTAGAGTGAAAACACCTTTATCCGTGTTCTCAATCAAAGTTCGATATTTTTCCTCACTCGCCCGTAATGCTTCCTCAGATTGTTTACGAAGAGTAATATCTCTGATTACGTTAAGAATTGCTGGGACTCCATCATACTCTATGACACTTATATTGAACTCAACAGCGACAAGAAGCCCATCACGTCTCAATAAAACCGATTCATATTGAGCTGGAATCTTTTCTCCTCGAAGTCTACGCCTAACCCTATCCCTTAAAACGTCTTGAACTTCTACGCCAAACAAATCAAGGAACGGCGTACCTACTAATTCATGAGAAGCAGAAAACCCGAATAACTCAACTGCTCTCTTATTCATGAACAAAATCTTTTCTTCGTCACTAACAACAATTGGGTCCGCTGCTCCCTCAATGATAACGTTCTTCTCACTCCAACTCCTCTTGAGCTCTTCCTCCAATTGTTTACGCTCAATCTCATCCTTGTAAACAGCGACAACTTCACCTGAGTCAAGTTTATACACATAGTTTTCACGCCAACCAGAGATTCTATTATCAGTGTACATAGAAACTGGGTGACTTTCAGGAACACCCGTCTTATAGACCCGTTTGAATACATCTAGTAAACCAAACTCTTCAACCCCAGGAAACGCCTCAGTGACCTTCATACCAATGATGTGTTCTTTTTTCACTTGATCGATCTCTTCGGCGCGTCTGTTTATATCAACGAATATGAAATCGGTCTCATTCTCTACTGCGCGGTAAATCGCAATGGCAAGGTCCATGTTATCGAGGACGTTACGGTATAAACCTGAAAGAGCAAAATCCATGGTAAAATCCTTGATTAAACCTACGACATCATAATTATATAAAATGCAAGAACAAAACATGGCAGAATACCATTTAACATACACTATTGTTCAAATCCGACAATCGGATAGAAAAGGGTAAATTGACCAGAATTTACTCTTGAAGCACTCGCGAATATTCAAAATATCTCTTTTATAAATTCAGGAAATTGTTACAACGCTTAGAGTAAGATATGAACATTCAAATTACCTAATCCAGATTAATCGTTTAATTAAATAACATTTTTCTGTAAACAAAATAGTAAACTTCTTCCATGCGAATCCATCCCAAATATATATGAAAGATTCTGAGGCCTTCAAATCTAGATATTACCTAAATACTGAAGAGCTTCAGAAAATCTACGAGAGGGATAATGAACTTTCTAAGAGTTTTATGGAGAATTCCGTTGATAGGGTCTATCTTTTCGTTGACGAACTGAAAATAATCTTTGTTAATAAAGCAGTTATTAATTTTTTCAGCGCGCGTACGCGAATTAATGAGAAATCAATGTTTGGTAAAACACTTGTCGAATTATTCCCTGAGGTCAAAGATTCAGGTATGTTTAACGCTGTGATTCACACCTAGGAAACGGGTCTTGTTTCGAGGGGAATATGGGAATATCGCACAACGAATGTTGAGTACACAGTAATCAAACTCTCAGTTGGAGTAGGGTTAATTATGAAAGACCCTACAGATTTCCGAGCATACGAGAATCGACTTGAGGCTCTTCACCAAAGTTCCATTTATATCAGTGGAGGGAAAACTATTGAAGAAACCCAACCCCTCGTTGACCAAAACCTAAGCGGGGAGCGTTACCGTGAATACTGATCCTTTACCAGGTCCATCAGAACATGCACTGATTGATCCATGATGCACATCAACAATCCCCTTACAGATAGCTAACCCAAGACCAGTACTGCTAACCCCAAACTCATGTCGGATCCCGGGGAACGGTTTGAAAAGCTTCAAAATATCATCCTCGTTTAACCCGACACCTGTGTCTTTGACTTTTATCACAACATGAGATTTCGTAGGCTCTACCCGTATGGTCACTCGTCCTTCGTCGGGAGTGAATTTGGTTGCGTTTCTGAGAATGTTTGTTAATAGTTGGATGATGCGTTTCTCATCAACGTTAAGCAGTAATGTCTTCGGGGCTTCAAGGGTGAGTGTTTGTTTTTTGTTGTTAAATAGAGGAGACATTTCCTCGACAACCATATCTATTATGCCGATAAGGTCGACTGGTTCTTTTTGGATCTCAAATTGTCCCGCTGTTATTCTCTGAACATCCAATAGATCATTGATTAAATTGACGAGTCTTAACGCGTTTCTGTGTACGACGTTTATGTCGTGTCGGATATTCTCGGGAATATTCAGATTTGGGTCTAGGAACAATAATTCGAGGTATCCAATGATTGAGGTTACCGGTGTTCGAAGCTCGTGTGTAGCAGTATTAATAAAATTGGATTTTATTTGATCCATTTCTCTAGCTTGTTCTGCCTTTATTTGCTCTTCAAGAAGTAATTGATTGAATAATTCACGTTCTTTCACTATCTGAATTTTCATAATCGCATAGGCCACGTGTTGAGCCAGAATTTCCATTAATATTGCATCATCTAACGTGAATGCATTAAATTCAAGGCTTTCAATATTCAATACACCAAGTACTTCCTGTTCGAATAGAATGGGTACCGCCAATTCTGATTTCGAATTAGTGGTTCCTTTTATGAATTCGAAGCTCTCTTCAACATTATCTAGTAGAATTGTTTTCGCCTCTCTTGCTACTTTTGCGGTGACACCTTTTCCTTCAATAGGCATACGCATGAAAGAAGATGAATTGCCACCGATTGGATTATCATTATCAAAGTAATTGACTGTAACCAAAACACTATCTTCTAAAATCTGGAAACTAGTGTAGCAAAACCCAAGTACCTCGTTGATAATGCTCAAAGTCTGATATGCGATTTCATCGATTGACGAGGTTAATAGCAGCGAGAGTGAAATCTTGTGTAGCAGTGAAAGTCTATCCTCTGCTTGCCTATGTTTAGTGATATCTTGCCATGAACCACGACGAAGAATTGGGGTCCCCTGTTCATCATATGTAAACTGTCCATGAGAGCGAATGATACGAATCTCTCCATCATCTCTCAAAAAACGAAAATCGACCTCGAAAGACTTCCTGCTGATTTGTGCTTCCTCAATAACTTGTAATGTATAATCACGGTCATCAGGATGAATTCGGTCAGCAGCATAATCTATGTCTGGATCAACAACACGGGGATCAATACCGCATAATCGGTACATACCATTGGACCAAAAACGTTTACCCGTCTGAATATTTCGTTCAAAATATCCCCATTGTGAAAGACTTTGTACTTCCTGAAGGACATCTTCTAATCTTTTCCGTTGGGAAATGTCCCTGTTGATAGCAAGTGATACAAATCTACCCATATATTCAGTCGTAGTAACATTTACTTCAACATCAATCTCGTTCCCCTCTCTATCGATTAATTTCATCTCATACAAACTAGGGAGAACTGCACCCTCTTGCCTTGCTTTCGCTCGCTTCTTAATTTTCTCACGATCGTCCGGAGCCACGTGAATAAATGCATCTGTACCAATAAGTTCCTCTGAAGACATATATCCAAGCAGTCGGACTGCTTTCTGGTTCACATAAAGGTATTTTTCCTCATCCACAACAAATACTGCATCCATTGACGACTCAAGGAATGTTCGATATTTTTCCTCAGATTTCACTAGAACTT
>JABMQN010000156.1 GCA_013203045.1 Chloroflexota bacterium | reverse complement strand
GTCATCGATTGCCATCGGCGGCACCCTCCACCCATGCCTCTTCCTCGACCGCATCCTCCTCCACGGCGGAACATGATGCCCATCTGCACAGAGCCGGTCAGGTCATACATCTGTCGTTTGCGCCCGTCGCTCAGCACTCCATAGGCTTCATTTATCTCCTTGAAATTCCGCTCAGCCTCAACCGGGTTCTGCGGATTTCGGTCAGGATGATATTGCATGGCCAGGGTTCGAAATGCCTTCTTGATATCTCCCTGGCTAGCGTCCCGACTCACATTAAGAGTCTCATAATAATTGTTCATATGATTGCTTCCTCACCATTCTTCAACTTATCCGCCAGCAGCGCTACAAATCCCGCTTCGGGGGAATAGCTTTCCCGTGGATATTCAAAAACTTCCACTTTGCCAGGTGCCTGGAAAAGAGTCGATAACACCCGTTCAATTCCGAATCCGGTACTCTCTAAAAGCGTACAGACATCTTGATAACTGCGGAAAGTGGCGTTTTTATATACCGGGTGACTTTCTTCCTTCTTGGATTCGTATAGCTTCCCCCATTGACTATCCTTTGGTATCAATCCCACAACAAGTTTGCCATCGTCACTCAAGAGACGATGGGCCTCTCGCAGAACCTCCTCAGAAGACAGCACGAAACAGAGAGTGGTAATCAGGGTAATTGTCCCAAACGAGCCACCAGCAAAAGGAGACTTCTCCCCCATTGCTTGGATGCAACTGATATCGCGGTTATGCGCTAAACCCAAAGCTTGACTCGATGGATCAAGCCCATAGCCTGTTCCCATAACTTCGGCAAACCTTCCTGTTCCTACCCCGATCTCCATCCGGGGTTGCGGTAAAAGTGGGGCAAATTCTCTCACGCATTGTGCTTCTATGGAGAAGATCAGCTTACCTTCACCTTCGAACCATTTATCGTAATCCGAAGCGAGGGAATCGAACGGATTTTCCAGTTCCTGCAGATGCTCGCTTATGGAAGTTTCTACAGATAACAATATACTTTCCTCACAAATGGGTTCACCTAACCCAGTGGACTATTTCCATAAGTTTACCGGGAATCTTGCTGCCTATTAATCCCACGGATTTGCGTAAAAAGCCCCCCGAAGATTTTCCATTTAGAGAAGGAATCCTGTTTTGCTCACCTTCTTTGTGAATTCGCTTCAGTTCCTGCAATGCCGCCAGATCCGCTCCCCTTCTTTCAATCTCCTTCCATATGCACTCCCGGTTTGGATCTACACCACATTGCGTTCCTTCCTCTGGCGCTTTGTTGCAGGGGCCATAATTGCTTTTCGAAGGGCAAGCAGCCAGAGGGCATATTCCACCGGTATAGGAGATAACGCAATGCCCGCACGACGTGCATAAAGTATGCTCTACAAAACTATCAATGGGAGCTTCGGAATTCCCCACACACGAGGCTCCAACTGAGTCACAAGCAGCCACAATCGGAATTCCGGGATCACACAAAAAGGCCGATTTTACCCCCGCCGCACAGCTTATCACCACCAGTGCATCAATATCCGAAGATTTCAGCACCATTCTCTGGGCATCTTGCATTATCGCTGTCGGACAACAGGCAACAATAGTTCGGGCGGCAACCACCGCGTTGCCCCACTCCTCAAGCTGTCCCTTGATGAAATTCATCCCTCTTACACCGCCGACATCACACAGGTTGGCGCAGGCGCCACAAGAAAGGATAGCCAACCTTTTCCCCTCTCCGATGGAATACTTCAACTCTTCGGCTGATTTGTATCTGGTCTCAAGCATACACTATCCCTATTACACCCAGGCAACAGGAACCTTGATTTCAATCTCCTGTCATCAGGACAAAATCATATCAAATGCTTATGGTGAGAGCCATGCAAGCCCTCTTGTTTACTTTCTATTAGAAATACAATATCTTATCAGCCGCCATCAAAGCTTCCGCAGCCTGGGGGAGCTTGACCGGAGTGATGAAATCCTCGAGTTTGGATGTATCATCCACCGACGAGGCAAGTTCAGCGATGACATTAAAGGTGGCGCAGGAAACGATATTGACTCCCAGTTGATCCTTTTCGAAACGGGCAAGCTGCTCGAGATTGTCCGGTAGATCCGAAGCAGAAAGGCCCTCGATCTGATCGGCGATCAGACCTTTGACCGAATCAGGAATAGCAATCCCGGCTAACGTTCCCTTTTTGGCCATGCCGACACCATTCGGTCCATAGTAGAGAGTCACATTCTTGACATTGGCAAGCTTCTTGGATAGAAAAGCGACCACATAAGAAGCGTACTGATTGTAGGGATTCTCCGTCCCCGTGTTCACGATGATTAGCAGATTTTCCGGTGTAGCCATTACTGGTTCCTCCTTGCGTTTTTTGTATTAATCACTCGCCAGGGCTTCCACCCCCTAAAACAGGCAATCTTTATTTTTTGCGATAAGCCTTTTTCCAGGGCTCCCGTTGAAGTTTCAGGTAATCCCTGATCGCTTCTTTCAAGGTGTTTGCCGCCAGTTGCGCGCAATGTTCACTTTCAGCCGGAAGTCCATCGAGGGCAGTCAGTACATCATGCTGGCTTATTTTCTGAGCTTCTATTAAGGGTTTGCCTTTTGCCATTTCAGTAATAACACTCCCGGAGGCGATGGTGGTGGAGCACCCGTTTGTCCAGAATTTAGCCTCGGAGATATT
>JABMQN010000155.1 GCA_013203045.1 Chloroflexota bacterium | reverse complement strand
TGGTGGAGACGGGGGAGAGTCGAACTCCCCGTCCAAAAGAAATCCGTCCGGGATTTACTACAAGCTTAGCCAGCTTTTTATTTTGCCTGATCAGCCTCAACTGGCAAAGTCTGACCAGGCTAGACGATTTTGTCTTAGGCCTCCCCTATCGTCATCAGGATTGCAGCACCCCGGCTTTTCGTCGTCCAATCCCTACCAGCCAGGGATAGGTAAAGTTGAACGTGCCTAAGTTAATTAGGCAGCAACCAAAACTTTATCGTCGGTTACTTTTGTTCCCCACCTGTTTAGCGAGGTCGATGGGAACCTCGGCCTGCAATCCCGGATCGCCCATTCCCCCTGTCGAAACCACTCGTCCCCATATTCAATTGTTAATGTCTACCTATTACGGGATTTCATCACATGATCTATTTCCCGTTCATTATCGCGCTGGCCGATGGATCGGCGCTTATCATGTAGTTTTTTACCTCTGGCGATACCGATTTCCACTTTCGCGCGTCCATTTTTAAGATACATTTTGAGTGGAACCAAAGTCAAGCCTTTCTTTGCCACCTCAACCGTTAAACCTCGAATCTCGTTCTTGTGCAATAATAATTTACGCGGTCGAGTCGGCTCATGATTGTATCGGTTTCCTTCCCTATACTGCGCGATATGCGCATTCAGTAGCCAAAGCTCGCCATTTTCAGGCTTGGCATAGGCTTCGCGTATATTCACTCCTCCCTGCCGAATCGACTTTATCTCCGTACCAGTCAACACCATCCCTGCCTCCATCGAATCCGTGATGATGTAGTCGTGATACGCTTTTCTATTGACAGTGATAGACCTATCGCCCTTCATTTCTTCTACCCACAGTATTTTTATGCCAAGTGCATTTAATCAGTTAATCTCTCCTGATTCATACATAAGTATAGCTGCAGTGACCAATCCTGCCGTCTCAGCACGAAGAATGCGATTACCCAGCGAAACCGGTACAATCCCTTTACTTCGGGCATATTCGACTTCGTCAGTGCTAAATCCGCCCTCAGATCCAATAAAAATGTTCACATGTTGAACAGTACCGATATTATTCAATTGAGCTTTGATACCCACACAATTTTCCTGTTCCCATGGCATTATGGAAAATCCATTAACTTCTTCGCAAACCTGCTTCATATTTATGATTGTACCAAGATCAGGAATAATGCCCCTCTTCGACTGTTCCGCAGCCTCGACAATGATCTTCTTCCAGCGCTCAAATCGAGATTCGCTTGGGATACTAGCCACACATCTTTCACAGACAATCGGTACAAATCGAGTTACTCCCACCTCAGTGCATTTCTGCAATACCCACTCAAACTTGTCTCCCTTGAGCAGTGCTTGATAAAGAGTTATCTTTGTTTCCGGCTCGTTCCGGCATAGACCTTGTTTAATCACTTTGCCAATGACTTTTTCCTGAGTAATGTCTCGCAATTCCACCTGATATTCCATTCCTGTATTATCAAGTACGACTATCCCGTCACCGGATTTTAGGCGCAGGACTTCTCTTATCTGATGAACTTGTTCGCCAGAGATGGAAATACTATCCTTATCGATCCATTCAGGGGGGATAAAGAAATGATGCATTTAAAGATACATCCCCAACTGCGAAGTGGGAGGAATCAATGGGAGAGATTACAGTATACCTAACTTCGGCCAGAAAAGGAATCTTTCATTCTGCCTAAAAAGCCTTTATCCTCTTTAGGCAGTATTGCCGGCTCAAGTGTTTCTGCCAGCTTTTTAAACATTCTTTTTTGATCTTTGTCTAATTGATTTGGGGTGACCACATAGATCACTATTATCTGATCACCTCTTGTTGACTTGTGAAGATGTATGGCACCAGCTCCCTTAATACGAAAAATCCTGCCGTGCTGTACCCCAGCAGGTATCTTTAGATTGAAATCTCCGTCCAAGGTTGGTACATCAATCTGCCCACCAAGAGCAGCCTGTGCAAAATTAAGAGGCAGATCGTAGATGACATCAGCACCATCACGTCGTAGGAAAGCATGATCCGAAACTGAAAGAGTCGCAAAGAGATTACCCGGAGGTCCTCCACCCACACCACTATGCCCTTCCCCAGAAAGACGAACGGTATTACCATCATCCACACCTGCAGGAATTTTGACAGCTACTTTACGTAGTCTCTTTTCTCGCCCAATACCCTCGCATTGCTCACATGGGTCTGTTATAACAGTCCCGCGTCCGTGGCATTGCTCACACGTCGTTATATTAGTGAAATGCCCAAATAATCCTTGTTGTGTTCGACGCACTTCACCCACACCACCACAATTGGGGCATTTCACAGGATTGCTGCCGGGTTTACTTCCAACCCCATGACAGATGGAACAAGGCTCAACACGCTCGATTTCTAGTTCTCTTTCGCATCCAAAGACAGCTTCCTCAAAGGTAATCTCCAATCCCATTCTAATATCTGCACCACGCTCAGCAGTCGATCGACGTCTGCTCGTCGTACCACCGAAAAATGCATCGAAAATATCGCCGAATCCGCCAAAATTGAAACCTTCGAACCCTCGCCCAAATCCACCATCAACCCCGGTATGTCCGAACTGCTCGTAATTGGCTCGCTTTTGCGCATCGCTCAGGACCTCGTACGCCTCATTCACTTCCTTGAACTTGTCTTCGGCACCATTGTCCTTGTTGCGATCCGGATGATACTGAAATGCGAGCTTTCGGTAAGCCTTCTTTAATTCCTCATCAGTCGCTTGTCGGTGGACACCTAATATTTCAAAATAATCACGCTTCTCTGCCATGTAACCATCTTTCCCATTGCTAACCTAATCTTTAATTATAGTCATTTTCGCTTCGCATAACAAGCTGCCATACACGCAAAATAATCCAGTATGAACCATTATTATGTCAAGTATTTTAGCGTCCAGTGTTACTAAAAACAGAAGGCGAGGTATAACCTCGCCTTCATCTGAATTTTTGAGGACGGATTGGTATTACAGACTCTTCACCTTCTCGGCGAACTCAGCCAGGGCCTCATCGAACTGTTCAAGTTGCAAGCCCTCAACGAATTGCATTTCTAACCGTTCAGCGCCTAATCCAACCTCTGCCAATAGCTTCTTGGCCTCATCCACTCGGCGTTTACCCCAGAATTCACCTTCTTCGTAAGCACAGTTATTGCCGGGACACCCAATAACCATCACACCATCCGCACCGTACTCAAAAGCCCTCAACAAGTCAATAGCTTTGAGTTTGGCCAGGCAGGGAATGCCAACCAGAGCTTTTCCGGCATGCTTTTCTTTCATCGTTTCCCTGAGGTTGGTAACATCGTATACATCAAAATCACAATATACCACCAGAATTGTCTGGCTGCCATTTCTCGATTTGGCCTCATCAAGAGCAACCTTCATCCTCGGCTGAATTTCAGCAACGCCCAACATGCGGAATCCGATGGCGTCACCAGGGCAAGCCGGGAAGCAGATACCACAACCTTGGCATTGATCAAACCTTATGTCAACTCGACTGCCATCTGTAACTACCGGTACGCCGTAAGGGCAAACTCGTACACAATTGAGACAAAAAGCGCATTTCCCTCTGATCCACTCAGCTCCTGCTCCACAACTTAAGCAACGTCGAGCTTCTTTGCTTGCCTGCTCCGGCGTAAAACCAGTCTCAATTTCATTAAAATTATCGCTTCTTTCGGCAACTCCCATCAGGGTCAATTCCTGTCGGTCCTGATGAATAACATGCTCACGAGTAGTGCTTTCCAACTCTCCAATAGCAACAGGTTCGACTTCTTCTGGAGGCTCAACGCCAGTGAGATAAGTATCAACAGCCTTGGCAGCTTTGCGCGCATGAGCCATCGCGGCCACCGCCGGGCCCGGCCCCTTGATTATTTCACCGCCGGAGAAAATACCCTTTCGGTTAGTCATAAATGTCTTGGGATCGACCGGGAGCAAACCGCGCTCATTAAGCTCGATGCCCATATCCTTCAGGTAATTAATAATCGAACCCTGCCCGATTGAGAATATGACTACACCACCCTCGGCAACTTTCAGGTTTTCATCATTGTACGTCGGATTGAAGCGGCCTTCATCATCGAATACGGAACAGCACTCACGGCACTCCAAACCTTTGATGCAATCGTTATCATCTATAACAACCGCATTGGGACCCCAACCACAGAAATCCATCTCCACGCCTTCCTCGATGGCTTCTTCCACTTCCCAAGGTGACGCCGGGAGTTCATGCGGTTTCTCCAGACAGGCGATCTTCACTTTTCCCGCTCCAAACCGAACTGCCGTGCGTGCCACATCCATTGCCACATTACCCGAACCAATGACCACCACATTCGATCCCTTTGCAATCAGGGATTCACCATTTCTGGCAGCCGCCAGGAATGGCAACGCCATCAGTACGTCTTTGTGATCATTGTTGGTTATTGGCAGGCCACGGCTATCCGAAAGACCCATCATCAGCATGATGGCATCGAAACCTTCCTTCTCAAGGTCATCGATGGTGAGATTCGTACCCAGATCCATTCCGGTCTTGAATTCAACACCCATGGCAGCAATGGCATCTACATCGTTCCTGATGGTTTCAACCGGCAATCTGTAAGACGGGACACCCCAGCGTACCGCACCACCAAAATCATCTGTCCTCTCGAATACCGTGACGCTGTGACCGATCAGGGCCAAGTCATGCGCTGCAACCAGTCCCCCAGGGCCAGACCCGATAATAGCCACTTTCTTTCCTGTAGGAGCGGCAGTTTTCCCCGGCGCATATGGATTCGGGGCATTTTCCATTACATACCGTTTGAGTCCCCGGATGGACAAGGCGTCATCGATAGTCAAACGCCTGCAATCCTCTTCGCAGGGATGGGCACAAATAGCACCACAAATGGAAGGCAGGGGATTATCCTGCCTGATCAAAACTGCCGCCTCGTCCAGCCTTCCCTGGGCCACGAGAGCAATATACCCTCTTATATCCTGATGAAGCGGGCATCTGGCCTGGCAGGGAGGCATCACCTGAGGCTCAACAGCAGCCTTTGTTTCGACATCCTGAGTCATGTTTTTCCTCCCTAACTACAATCCGGCAGCGGCCAGGATATCAGGGACAACGCCCTCACGTCCGATGGCCATAATATGCACTCCGTCACAGATTTTCTCATCCTTGATCTGCTTGATCATTCGGCCAGCAATCTCGATTCCTTTTTGAACCGCTTTCCCTTTCTCGGCCGATTTCAGTTCCTCAATCAGCGCATCCGGTACAACGATTCCCGGCACATTGGCATTCATATACTTGGCCATACCAGCACCAGTAAGAAGCACTATTCCGGCCAGTATCTTCACATCGCCATTGACTTTCCGCGCATATTGCATAAATTTCTTAAAATTCTCGATATCGTAGATGGCTTGAGTTTGTACAAACTCGATGCCGGCTTTGACTTTCTTTTCATACTTCATTAACTGAGGCTCGATGGGATCGGACTCCGGCGTTACGATAGCGCCGCAGCAAAACTTCACCGGGGCATTCAACTCGTTTCCGCCAAGATCCTTTCCGGCTTCCATCATACGAACTGCTTGAACCAGTTGAACCGAATCGAGGTCGAATACCGGTTTGGCATCAAGGTGGTCACCAACAGTGACATAATCACCAGTGAGACAAAGAACATTGTCGATCCCCAATACATTTGCCCCCAGCAAGTCCGATTCCAGACCCATGCGGTTGCGATCCCTACACGTCATCTGCAGGATGGGTTCGCCGCCTCGCTGCTTAATCAGCACGCAGGTTGCCAGCGACGAAATACGCATCACCGAACTCTGGTTGTCTGTGGAATTGATACCGTCAACCTTATCTTTAATCAGGTCGATGTGTTCCAGAGTTTCCGTGATATCAGTTCCCTTGGGGGGGCCTACCTCGGCCGTAACCACGAATTTGCCAGAATTGAGCGCTTCTTTGAATTTAGCCATGGTGTTCCTCCATCTGGGCGTGTTGGTAGGCCGGGTTTACCTGAGTAATCGGGTTGACGTGCAAGCTGTACTTCTTCGGCGGGAAAATCTCGCGGATATTATCCAGCTTGCCCTGCTTTTCTAGCCGATTGTATATCAACGTCCAGGCACAATCCTTATCCGGACTGACCTCGCATTTGCCCTTGTTCGTTCCGCCGCAAGGGCCATTCAGAAGACCTTTGGCGCAGATGGCAATGGGGCAAATGCCGCCAGTCTCTCCGAGAACGCAGTTGCCGCACATCATGCATCTTTCAAGCCAAACACCTTCCGACTCGTTTGTACCGATAAACCTGGTATTTACACCGGGATACATCGGAATCTCTTCAATGAGATCGGAAAGATACTGGATACCCACACCACAGGCCATCGAGATGACCGCGTCGCACTCGCGGGCCTGGTCTAAAATAGGCTCCATATATTCGCGATCGCACTGGCGGGTTACTGTGGCTTCAACAATTTCAACTTCCTTGCCGTCCTTTTTTCGAGCCAGTCGCAACTGCGATGCCAGCAATTCCACTTCCTTCTCTCCGCCAGCCATGCAAACCGCCACACAAGTTCCGCAGCCTGCGATCATGATCTTCTTATGATCCTTCACCATCTCATTGATTTCGGCAAAGGGCTTTTTTCCCGCGACAATCATACCACTTTCTCCTTCTTCACAGGATTGGGGCCGAGGTTTTTAGCCACCTCCGTCATCTCGTCAGCAGCCTTGGCAAATAACGGGGCATCGGATGCTCCTATGTTGAACATTTTGATGCGCTCCGGTTCTATGCCCACTTCCTCGAGCATTTGTTTAACGTGCCTTACGGCTCTTTTTGCTTTTAGATTTCCTTCCAGGAAATGACAATCGCCTTCCTCTCA
>JABMQN010000154.1 GCA_013203045.1 Chloroflexota bacterium | reverse complement strand
GCCTCCTGGTTGAGTTTAACCTCTATCCGTGGACGACAGTATCACGGCGCCGGTTGCTTGTCAACTAAATGGGGACATTACCAGACGTTTGGCCATCTTAATAAATAGTTAAGTTGTTCATTCCAACTGTAGTTACTTAGGCCAAGAATATCTGGGGGTGCAAATTTGATTGCCTTCTCTAGTTCTTGTGGATATTTGAATCTTACAATATCAATGTCAGATAAATATTTTTCTTTGACGTATGCCGCAATATAAGCGATGTTTAATGGAACAACGTAATTTGTATTGAAAGTGTCATATACCAAATCACCTAAATATATCTTTAACATACTTCCTTCCTTATGAAACAATACTGATTAAATAAGCCATCTACATCATATTAGCAGAAACTTTTAACGAGTAGATTAATCACTTCTTTCACATCATCATCTGTCATACCAGCGAACATTGGAAGAGAGATGATTTCCTCATAAGCCTTCTCAGCAATGGGGCAGCAACCAGGTCTTGTTCCGAAGTGTTTTCGGTAATATGGATGTAGATAGACGGGTATGTAATGCACGTTAACTCCAATGCCGTTTTCACGCAATTCTTTGAAGATTTGGGCGCGGTCACATTGACATTTATCCGTGCTTACACGAACTACATAAAGGTGATAGGCATGAAGCACATCGTCTCGCACTGAAAGTGGGCTAATTCCTTCCAACTCGTCAAATGTACCGTTGTATATTTTGGCAATTTCTCTCCTTCGGGTCAAGAAATCGGGCAGTTTTTTGAGCTGACTCAAGCCCAGAGCGCACTGAATGTCAGTGAGACGATAATTGTAACCAAGGCTTGCCATTTCATAGAACCACGATCCCCGGATCTCCCTGTCTCGGAAATCAGAGGTGATACCGTGATTGCGAAAGAGCCGCATCCGATTGGCCAGGTCTTCATCATCTGTTGTGATCATACCGCCTTCGCCAGTAGTGATGTGCTTGACCGGATGGAAGCTGAAGACAGTGAAGTCGGTCAGAGTCCCAATTTTTTTGCCTTTATATTCAGCGCCCAGGGAATGGCAACCGTCATCCACCAGGTACAGCTTATGGCGGTCTGCGATTTCACGAAGGGCATCCCAGTCGCAGGGCTGGCCAGCATAGTCCACGCCAATGATGGCTTTTGTTTTTGCTGTGATGTTGGTTTCCACCTGTGCGGGATCTATGAGCAATGTGTCTGCCTCAACATCGGCGAAAACCGGGGTTCCCCCCTGATACAACACACAATTGGCCGTGGCTGCGAACGTCATGGGAGGCACGATGACTTCATCTCCGGGCCCCACTCCCAGCGCAAACATGGCCGCATGGAGGGCAGCGGTGCCACTGGAGACAGCCACCGCGTGTTTGGCGTTCACATAATCAGCCACAGCCTGCTCAAATTGTTCCACCTTGGGGCCGGTGGTTAGCCAGTCGGAGCGGAGGACGGAGCAGACGGCAGCCACGTCTTGCTCATCGATGGATTGGCGGGCGTAAGGGATGACATAGCTTGGAGCATGGGGCTTAGAGCTCGGAGAAGAAACAGCAAATGGATTGATGGCTTCGATGAAATCGAATTTTTTGAAGTCTTTGGTGTTTCTGGTGTAAACCGTTCCAACTCCATTTAACCAAAGAGTTAAGGCGATAAGGAGATCATCCAAATCATACCGTGAAATCCTATAACGCACTAAGTATTCGAATGCTTTTCCCCATGCTTCACTTGTGAGTTGACATACAACTACTCTTTTCGATTGAAAGTAAGTTTTCACTAAAATAGATGCATTTTCGGGTGTTAAAGGTTTGTCTACTTTCCGCCCATCCGTGATAACAGCATAAAATTCCCGTAAGGATATCTCTGATACCCCAAGCAGATCCTTTTCAACAACAGAATGGATAAGTCGATTAGCTTCGTTATAATAACGAGATACATTATTGTGGGCAAAAATAAGAATATTTGAATCTATTCCAATCAAGAAAATTTCTCCTCCATTCTTTCCTCAAAAAGAACTGAATGACGAAGTTTCTCAGCATCATCCGGTGCACCGATATCTTCTGCATTGTCTGTCGCCTTCAGGAGACTTTTCGTAGCTGGATCCAATTCTCCGAGCGGCTTCTTTTCTCGTCTCGCAATCGATTCGATCATTACCCGAACCTTTTCCCCGACCGCAAATCTGTGTCTTGTTTCTCCATGGATTGTGAGTCGGCCATCTGATAGAAATTCTCCTATATATTCATGTTGTTCCATAATCTTTCCTCCGGAAAACGCTAAGCGCATGGTGCAAAGCGACTATCATCCTATACTTATTTGTTCACCTGTGTATTTCTTGATCTCCCTGGGAAATCCCTTTTGCCAGTCCTGGTGCAGTCGATCGAGGCTTTCAGACATCGTGGACAATGGTTCACCAAGAGCCGTTTCCAATCGGGTGACGTTGAGGCGGAGGTCCTTTCCACGTTTAGCGTTTAAGCCCACATCATCAAGGCTTGCGGGAAAAACCAAGGCCGGGTTCAGCCCGAAAACTTCGGCAATGTTCCGCCCGAACGCATATTTGGTCCACGAGTCCCGGCATGCGCAATTGTAAATACCTGTCAGATCCCGTTCTATGCATTTTTCAAT
>JABMQN010000153.1 GCA_013203045.1 Chloroflexota bacterium | reverse complement strand
TCGATTTCATCAACAAAAACTATGCACGGCGCATTTCTTTTTGCCTGATCAAAGAGGTCCCTAACGCGCGCAGCACCAACACCAACAAACATTTCCACAAATTCACTGCCACTAATGGAGAAAAATGGTACACCGGCCTCACCGGCAACAGCACGACTGAGCAATGTTTTGCCCGTTCCTGGGGGACCAACCAGAAGCACTCCTTTTGGAATTCGCGCTCCCATAGCCAGGAATTTCTCGGAGTGCTGCAGGAACTCCACAATTTCTTGTAACTCTTCCTTAGATTCCTCAACACCAGCGACATCAGCAAAGGTGACTATCGTCTGGTTACCAGCAAACATCTTGGCCTTGCTCTTGGCAAAACCCATTGCCTGATTCGGGCCTGATTGCGCCCTACGCAACAGGAAGATAAGCAGTCCTCCAAAGAGGATTAACGGCAAGAAATTGATCAGTAGCGCTGCCCATGTACTATTAAATCCACTTTCGCTGCTTTTTTGGGTTACTGCTACATCTGCATCTTCGCCATTCCATGTAATGCCTTGTTCTGTAAGCACTTGGTATATGTCTGTATTATCTCCAATTCTGGACTTATATTCTGTCTGATCTATTATATCGGTGGCGTAAACTTTCTCGCCCTTCACTTCAATTTCGTTTATACGCTTATCTGTTTTACTTGTTATCATAGTCACTAGATCGCTAAACGATTTCTCTTCTGCGCCACTTCCACCAGTTGAAAACGTGGAGAAGAATATAGCAACTACTGCTACAATGGCGATCAATAGGAAAAACTTGCTTCTAAATAGATTCATTTTACTATTCTTCTCAAACGATGGGGTTTATATTTATTCTTGAGGCATTCTCTCCCTAGTATACTACGCCTACATTATATCACACTACTAGTAATGCAACAGGGGGGAAACAAGTAGAGGATACCTGGGGGACAACCCTATTTTAGGTTATTCAGGATACTCTCATCCATCGTCGGGCTGTGTTCAGCAGTGGGAAAGGTTCCCGCTTTCACCTCAGTTATGTACTCGGTAATTGCAAATCGAATTGTATCGCAAAGCCGGGCATATTGTTTGGCATGTTTGGGAACAAAATCAGAAATCAATCCCAGTAGATCATTAATTACCTGAACCTGCCCATCGCAATCTTTTCCCGCACCAATACCAATTATGGGAACACTAACCTTTTCCGTAATAAGCTTTGCTAATGGAGCCGGAACCAGTTCCAACACGATTGCGAAAGCACCAGCCTCCTCAAGGATTTTGGCATCTTTAATCAACTGTGCCGCTGCTTCTGTGCTCTTCCCAACTGCTTTGGGACCACCCAGTTGATGAGTCGACTGGGGAGTATAACCCAAATGTCCCATTACCGGAATTCCAGCAGCAACAATACGGCTTACTTTTTCCGCAACCGCCTCTCCACCTTCCAGTTTAACTGTCTGACATCCACCTTCCTGAAGGAATCGGCCGGCATTACGAAGGGCTTCTTCGACAGACGTATGGTAGGTCATGAAGGGCATATCACCTACCACAAGAGCATTCTTCGCACCCCTGGAAACAGCCTTCGTATGATGAATCATTTCATCGATGGTAACCGGGATAGTCGAATCATACCCCAACATCACCATCCCCAGGCTATCTCCTACAAGAATCAATGGAATTCCTGCCTCGTCGATAAGCCTCGCAGTGGAGTAATCGTAGGCCGTCAACATGGAGATTTTCTCTCCTTGTTGCTTCATTTCCATCAATTTTCCGATGGTTATGCGCATGTCCCCCTCCTATTTTTCGAAAGGTAGAGTAACAGCCTGATACTTGCTTTTGGGAACTATCTAGTTAACTGCGACGCAGAGATCTTCAGTGACTATCTCGTTGCGCGAATTGACAAAAATTTTCTTGGGGTGGTAATCCCGGGCCTGCTCTTCTTGCACCCACTCATAAGCCAAAATAATGACCGTGTCACCCTTGGTAACCATCCGAGCCGCAGCACCATTTATGCAAATCTCGCCGGGACCTCCCTCAATTGCGTAGGTTTCCAGACGAGCACCGTTGGTTACATCCAACACATGGACTTTCTCATACGGCAGAATGTCCGCCGCCTCCATCAGGGCTGTATCGATAGTAATGCTTCCTTCATACTCAATGTCCGCTTCCGTAACTCGCGCCCTGTGAATCTTACCCTTCATCATCATTCGCATGACTATAAGACCTCCACATATGCATTCGTTTCAGATTTCTTTAACAAAAGACGAAGCTCCTCAGCTCTTGCCAAGTCGATCTTCCCCTTGTTTAACGCAATGGGTATAGTTTGAAGCCCCATTTCTCTGTACGTACTAACTATTTCAGGGGCCTTTTCTTCCATAGCATCAAGGTGCTTGAGTACTGTTCCAATATCTCCACGAGCAATCGGGCCAGTGAGGCAATCCGGTAACCCGACGTTCTCAATGTTATTGATGGTTCCACGCAGAAGCGGCAGAAGCGCCTTGGTTGCATCTTCGGTTGATACGCCAAAGGTCTTCCACATATCGGTAGCCATCTTCATCAATGTCACCGTGTAATTGCAGGCAACTACAGCCGCTGCATGATAAAGTGCTTTATCGCCCAATCCAAGCACGACGAATTCACCTTCCAGGGATTGGGCCATACTCTTGAGGGTATCCGATAGAGTACCTTCTGCTTCAACAGCAAATGTGGAACCGGGGAGGTTATTGATTGCGTGGGTTACGCTAGCGAAGGTTTGGAGGGGATGAAAGCCGCCAACTTGCGCGCCACCGGCTTTCGCTTTCTCTAGTATATCTAGTGAATCCACTCCGCTGCAATGGATCACACTCTTTCCAGTACTCCATGACAGTTCCTCAGCGACTCCTTGCACCTCGTCATCAGGAGTAGTCACGAAGACAATGTCTACCGCATCCACCACTTCCTGGTTACTGTCACAGGCTCGGCATCCCACAACTGCATCAGCCAGTTTTTTCGCCGATTTTTTACTCCGACTGGCTACTGCGACAACAGGATACCCTTTCTCTTGAAGTCGAACGGCCAGTGCTGTACCTACAACTCCTGCTCCGATGAATCCCAGTTTTACCATCTCAGCTCCTCCTCTGGACTGGTTTCTGCAATTCTACTTCTACGTTTCTTAAACTGAAAAAGCCTTCTCGTTAAATACCGAGAAGGCTTTCATTTTTCTCAAAGCGCAGTCCCGGTCATTTTCTGATCCAAGCAGCTATCTATATTCAGTTTTTCAGTCTAAGTTTTTAAACCGCTTGACTAACCGCCTTTTATGGGTCGATTTCCAAGCATTACTATTTTATCAGACATTTTCCAGGTGAGTCAATGGCAATTTGGTAATTTGGGTATTTTTACCTAATATCTATCGAAATAATGTGATTGCCCAGTACGAAAGTACTATCTTTCTATATTTTGAATATACCGCGTCATCATTTTCGCGACACGTTTTCCGCGACAAGACAAAAACCGCTGCAATATGCTACGATATCAGCTAGCTGTTATGGATAGTACTATGGTACCAGACGTTGAGATGAAAACTGTCTCAGCGTTTTTTTGTTCATAAAGCAAAAAACAAATTTGAGAGGATGATCTGCGGATGAGAAGGATCTCTATTTTGATAGTTACACTGGTGTTAATACTTGGCTCCCTTAGCATTGGCGTTGCCAAGTGGTTCGACACCATCACCGTTGAGGGCACGGTCACCACCGGGAACATTGACCTCGTCATTACCGGTCACTCAGGAACCTGGCTCTACAACATTTATGACATCAATAACTCCGGAATCGTACAGACTGAAGATACCTATTTTGTTGGGCCAAATACCGTAGTAACCCATGATGAAAATTTCCTGAAGACTCAAACACCATTGCAACAGGTTTTTCAGGGCTCGGATAACGCCATTCTCCTGTTAGTATAGGTGCGTTCATAATGATGTGGGCATAAAACTTGTGCCCTTCCACTCGTGGCGGACCTATGATTACCTTCAATCCCAACTTTTCCGCTAGTTGATCGGCCACCTCATCCTGTGGATTCCTCAACACTTCTTCGGTCCTATCTGCTAATGGGTAATACGATTGTAAGACATCTAGAGTCTCCCTGATTTCCTCAATGGTCGGTGGCTCAAGCACATAGTTGAAACGCTTAATCTCCTTCAGTTCGCCATCACTTTCTTTTTGAATATCTTCTAATCGTTGAAAATACTCTTCGTCAACGATACCACCATGCTCGTGCTGCACTGACAGTAAACGCCTTCTCCTCTCTCTTTGGTTTTCTCGATCTTTACATCGTTGTTCCATTTCCCTGATAACTTCCAATTCCTTTTCATAAGCTCGTCGGGTTTCAACGGCTTGCTCCATTGCGATTTCTGGTTCCAGATGAGCTGTACATATACTTTGCCAAACCAGTTCACTCAACTCTTTCAATCCCAGTTTTTGTGCGTTACATCGGTTTGGATAATATTTAGAATCTCCATGACAGCGACATCCACGTCTTGAATCCAGCCTGTATCTACGCCCACATATCTCGCAAAATACTCTCCCACCAAGCCAAGTTCTCTTGCCAAACCCATAGCTGCGCTTTTTATTTTCCTTCATTCGTTCTGCTATCTTGTCAGCCACATCTAGTGTGATTATCGGTTCAACTTTACCCGAGATTTCAATTCCCTTCCACGTAATTACACCGGCATACACTTTTGCATTAGTAAATACCCGATGTACGGCAGACCTGTGAAACGCAATCCCAGTAGTGGTTTTAATACCTCGTTTCTGTAGATCAGTAGCAATTGAATTGATACTCTCACTAGTCAGTCCCCTTTCGATAATCTCTTTAACAACCTCAATTTGACCTGGTACGTGATCAAATTTCTTTGCCTCTTTGTCATAGCGGAGTCCGAGATATCCGGGGCCAAATCCTGAAGGTATTTTGCCTTCTTCTGCATTACGTTTCCGCCCTCGCTTTGCTCTCTCTACAAATTTGGCTACTTCACGATTATCTGACCAACCCCGGACGAAATTCATTAACTCGCCCATAGGTCCACTTTCAATGTCATTCATCACTGAATGTATCTTTACGCCATGGATATCGCATTCACGTATAAGGGTCAACAAGTCATAACCATCGCGTGAAAACCTATCCGAAGAGTAGACGACTAGTGCATCAATTTCGGAATTTTTTATGTAACCGAGTATATCTTGTAGCTTTGGCCTATTCATGGTTAAACCGGAATACATCTCTCGTATTATATGTTCCGGTCTCACCTCATATCCAAGTTCACTGGCCAGTTTTTCACAAGCTTCCTGCTGAGTATCTAAGCTTGTTCCTTCACCTTGCATCTCAGTACTTACCCTTGTATAAATGATCGCCCTTTCCCCCATCTTGCACCTCCTAATTACTTGCCATTACGATGGCCCTTACGAGCGTTTCTGTTGCCAACATGACCTAAACATCATGGAGCCTCGGCCTATTTTGTTCCTTAATCAAACTGCTGTAATATTTCTTCATCGTCAATATATCTACCCCGATATCTGACCGAAGTTGGTTGTAGCCAGTATTCGAAACGTTCAGCAGCTTCAACTGACTCTCGTCTGGTAAACCCATGTACGTTTCGAAGGTGTTGGGCCAGAACCCATCGATACCCCTGCGAGTATTTACAAGCCGGACAAATGAATAACCGTCTCGGTAGGAGCTTTACCATTTTTGTCATAGCACAAATCTACTGTATAGTCTCATTTTGTTCTTATGCATATTGATTTTTGTACACTCGGTAGCAGGTGTCAAGGAACTCCAATAGCTATGATCAATAGTAATCATGATGGTGCCATGACACTGAATTACATGGAACTAAATCAATCCATATTCACGGTATTCAATCAGCCTTTCAGCTACATCTGCAAAAGTTTTCGGAGGGTTAAGGCATAACCGTTCGCAATACTCACCCGGCAAACAGTCATGGCAGTACTGAATATGTTCGAGAAGCCAATCCAATTCCATCTCGTCACCTTCCGGGCCAACATGCACTACATCACCCCATTCCTCATCATCGAGGTACTGGTACAGTATGCCCTTAAGTTGATCCATAATATTTTTGTTAACCATTGATTGTTCCTCCTTTGAATTGTTTTTGTATATCTTGTTAATGGCAAGGTTATGACCTTGAGGCTGCCACCCACCACTGGGGTGAGTAGCAGACCTGCCATGTTTGGCGTGGGTCTACCCGGGTAACCGCGAGTACCCCGAGCAGCCTGAAGGCCACAACCTCCACCATGTTTGGATGGGCTAAAACCGCGTGATTTGCGAAGGCGGAGCCGGAGCAAATCTTCATCGAATCTATCTTGTCTCTACAAATGTTGATATTCACTGTCTATCCCTCGATGTGCCCCCTACCCCCGTTGGAGAGGCAGGGGGCAGGTTTTGTAATGTTAGTTATTGTACTAATGCGTCTTAGCAAATTCCCAGGCGCATTCTGGGGAGCAGATCATAATTGGGGCATCATCACCATCCTCATCCTCCCATCCATCCTCGGGTACACCGATGTCACACCAGTGAAAAGGTGGTGTTTTGCCCGTGGTTTTGAACTTTCTACCACAAACAATACACTCGTAGGTGAATTTGTCGGCAAACGGATTCGTGATTTTGCCATGCTGATACAACATCAAGTAGTGAAACAGGCATTCCGGGGAACAGAGGTCATCATAATAGTGAATCCAACCTTTTGGAAGTCCCCCTTCGGCCTTTGCCTTCGCCACTTTGCCACAGATTTGGCACAAGTATTCGGTGGTTATGTTCTCTTTCAACTTGATATTTCTTTTGGTTGCCATTGATGCTTTGGCTTTTGTCTTTGTTGCCATTTGGATTCCCTCCTTGTTATTTTATTTCCTTACCGTCACTCGCTATGCGTCCTTATGGTAATTTCATCAGTCCTCCCTAGTTGTACCCCACCCTGGTCGAAGAGGTAGAGTACATTGGATCAACTGTCGTCACATTAGTCTGTTTCTAATATGAAGTCCTCGATCCTGGTTTTCCGCCCGGTAAGCCCTATCCGATGAATTGTATCTAATGCCTCATGGAATAGCGCTAGGCGTGACCGATCGGACAGAGTGTCATGCTCAATGCTTCGGTGGTCATCGGCCCACTGATGAAGACAATCTGACGAGCAAAACTGGAGCCGCTTTAGCCAACGGCGACCAAGCCAGTCTTTTTGGGTACCAGCCTCTGGCAAGTGCCATACCAAGTACCACCCCCTAGCAATCGACGGGTATTCCCGCTTCCTATACTCGTAACCACATTGTTTGCACCGCCATGTCTTTGACCATGGATTAAAGTTCATTAGTGAATCTCCTTTCTAAATTTGTTCCACCACCCCACCTGTTATTCAATTGTGATCGTCTCAGCTGCACCTCCCAATAGTTATTTCCTTTTTGGTGTGAATAAACATGAAAAACTAAAGAAACTGATATACTGATAATCCAGATTTTCAGTTTTTTCAGAATTTCAATTATGTGTACACTACTTCCTCAGTTCCTCCGCGTAATTGGTGGTCATTGTTGCGAAGTTGGGATTGAGCTTGTATTTGTATATGTTGTGGACGTTCCGGCATTCCAACTCGATGACATCGTTCGTATGAAGCTCTTTAAGAGCCTCCCTAAGGTGCCTATCGGATAGAATCTGCCCAGTTTCATTTCGAACTTCTTTAACGGTAAATACCGCAGTGGGCTGAGCAGCAAATAGCCCGTAGATTAGTCGTGCATTCTCGCTGGGCATCTCTGGCACTTCTTCAAGATAATGCAGGTACACCCAACTTCTGGCGGGGTCTTCTATCAACTGCAAGGAGAAGGCGTCTGGAACATCGATGAGTTCTCGCCGTTCTTTCTTCACAACGACGATGGTTTGCGGGCTGACCCCATCAATTTCCCAAATCCCAAAGCCGATGTCACATCCGCTAACCAATCGCGTATTTCCCATGCTGAAGCGGGTGAAGTCTCGACTGCCGAATATTTCATGATCTTCTTTCCCATGAATCGAAATATGGTGAACCACGATCAGAGTCGCTCCCGCCGCCTTCAATCGGTTCCATACCTGAACAGCACGGTTGGCATGCGCTGTCCGATCCATGTCCCAGGCTCCCGCCATACTCGTGAGGCAATCAAGGATAACCAGTACAGGACCGCCTATAGCCTGAATTTCCTGTTCGAGTGCACTTACTGATACAGCGTCATCAAGTTGGAAGCCCTGCATTGACCGGCAATCCAATTGAATGCTGTTGAGGTCGATATTTCGATAGCAGCAAAATCTGGTTAGCCGGTTCATCAGCGTGGGAGTTGGCGTATCCTCATCAATCAGTATTACCGGAGCATGATAGACAGGAAATTGGCCAAAGGCAGGCGTATCGCTAGCCACCGAAACAGCCAGGTCATCCACCAACCAGGACTTAAACCGGTGTGGTCGAGCCAGAAGCAGATAGGTAAGCTGCGGCTTTAAAAGTCTTTCTACCAGATATTCAGGTTGGTTCGTTGGCATTTATCCCTCCACTAAAATTGTCCCATGCAACTTAAACGCCGTCTAAATGCCTATGAAAAATGCAAAATTGAGTGTTATAATGCCGGTAAAGATGCCAGTTGTTGGGAGGTGGTTCCCATGAAACAAGGGACACGTGCACCGAACAAACGTAAGAGTTTTGTTCTCAATTTAGCAAGTGAAATACCAAGGCTAACAAACGAGCAGATTGCAGCAAAATATGAAAAGAAATTCCAAAACACAATTCACCCATCAACCATTGGGAAATACTGCAAAGAGGCGGGGTGCCCCACAGCCAGCATCAAGCGACACTCTTCTCAACATCAAATCGTTGATCCCGTCCCACTAAGAATCTTCCGCAGGAAGCATACAGAACGTTTGCTAGAAACTGTTGATCGAATCCGTGACTGCCTCCATAACCCACACTTGGAACTTGAGTCATGGATGGGTCCCTCAGAGCCCTTATGGCTGGGAAACCACAATTGGGCATTGGCTCCTGATATATGGGTTGAGTTAACCACCCCCGACTTCAATGATGAAAATCTTTGGGGAAGCACGCTCCCACTATTACGAGAACATCTGCGGGAGAATCCTTTCTGGGACCATCTTGAGGAATTGAGAAGTGGGGCTCTGGAACTGGCAAAAACTATTGACCTCGCTGCCAAAGAATTAATTAAAAAGGTTGATGAACTCCGTAAGCCTTGGGAGGAATTGCGTAGACGGAGGGAGTTTTGGCTTACTCATAGTCGGACCCCAGTTTTCCCAGCTCCAAATTGGGAAGAGATTCAACCTCTTTATGGTAACGGTTTCGCAGCCCAAATATGTCCAAAGCTCACTGAGAAACACCTACCAGAGTTAAACTCTTCTCTATGGGGACTCGTAGCAAATCTTGCTGAATTAAATGAAGACTTAAATCCCGACACGGTGGAGTATCAATTAACTACGACGATCTGTTCGGAGTGCAGGGAAATCAAACTACTGCTTGGTAATAAGGGATAATAACTCGGAGGATGCTTAGGAACCACAGTTCCAGTCTCGATGTGATCAAAGGATATGGGAGTGAATGCCTTCGAGTCCTGTCGATTCTGAAGACAACCTCATCCTACCTGCCCACAGCTTCATTTCCTGCCAACCAGTACCGATAGTCCCAACCCCTGCTAACATGGGTGTCGCCAATTCTGTCGCCAGATTTTGCGTGAATTGGCTCGATAATTGAGGGTAATCTTGGAGGACAGCTTGGGACACATTCGTCATAATATAAGAGGCTGGGAAATGTGAATTGAGATTTGTACCAGTCTACCAACTTATAAGAGTCACCCCACACACCCAAGTGGGGTGATTCTGTTTCTACCCTGTATTTGCTTCCTCTAGCCTCCAGTCGGGAACTTCCGAACGCTATCACTCGTCTTGTAGGTAAATAGCCTTTTGTTTAAAGGGAGGTATTATGACAGCTTATTGCATGAAGTGCCGAAAGAAAGTGGAAATCCAGAGTCCCAAGAAGATCAAGATGAAAAACGGTAAACCCGCCACTCAGGGCACGTGTGGTAAGTGTAAGACGAAGGTCTTCAGGATCGGGTAGAGCTAGAGTTCGTAATTCTAAGATACCACTACAGACAGAACATCCGCTAGGAATGGTTGGCCTCTTTTTCATCATATAGATAAGCTTACCCGCTTCCCGTTCTGTTTAAGTAGCATAATCTGTTGAATCCAACGAGTAAATTGACTCAGAGTGAAGAGTCGGTTATTCTCGTAGGTTAATATAAAAGGAGGTAACAGAGATATGTCATTATGGAGCAAATTATTCGGATGTAAAGAGACCAAAGTTGATCAAGCCGTAGCAACTCCTACACCAGTAATGGATTCCCCAGTTGCGACTGCAGAGCCCGAAACAGATCAGACAGACACAAGTGAAGTACCCAAGGTTGATTAGTCTGAGGACAGTCCAACACCTGAAATACATCTTGCAATAGAGATCGAAGAGTCTTTTAGACAAAGCGATTGAAACTGAGGTTCTAAAAGACTAGAAGTTCGTGGTTTTATATTTCAGGACCCAAGTCCCATTATCAGCAACGTCAAACGGGGCTTGAGTATGGTTTGATATGTTCTCATCCTCGCCTTGGGCACGAACTCCTGTCCGTGCAGAATGCAATTGAATTTGAGATGTGAAACCCATACCGACCCCTAAAACGGTTTTTGTGGGGGTAATCCCCCTTGCAAGTACAACAACTGTTCTGTATGCTCAAGTTAGTGGCTTAATCAAGGTTACCAGTTCCGCCAGGAATAACTTTTCCTCATGTTATTGGATGACCAAAGTTCAGTTCACAATTCTAAAAAGG
>JABMQN010000152.1 GCA_013203045.1 Chloroflexota bacterium | reverse complement strand
CTACAGCCATCAAACACAGGCCGCCGGGATGAGCCGCTGACTGGTGAGCCAGGTAAAGGCCTTCGATATCCGGCACGCGGTAGCGAGCCAGTTCCGCCAGCGGACGCTCGTTCCACCATTCATCCCGGTCGCAGCGTGTCCCGTACCAGGAACCGCCCAGTACCCCAGTGTTGCGGAATTCCTGCTCCCACGGACTGTCGCTCCAAACCTTAACGATATTGTCATAGTCAGCGTTTTCAACCACGCAGGAAAGGGACTGACGCATGTATTCGTTCCACTTCTCCGTCTCTTTCGGACCGCTGTCCATGGCCATTTCGCCATCAACATTGTATTCCGGGGTAGGCACCATCATCCACAGAGGCCCATTGAAATAATAGCCCTCGCGTGTGCACTGCGGCTGGGTAGGATCATAGTTGTTACCCGCAACGAATCCCCACATCAGCTCATCGGGAGGAACATCCAGATTTTCCTGCCGGCCAAGCACGCATTCCAGGTTCTTCCAGTAGATCTCCATGTTCTCCATGCAATAGAACCCGCCAGTGAATGGATGGGGGTCCTCATTTAGCCATCGGAATTGCGGGCGATAGCGGAATTCCTCTTTAGTCAGAAAATGGGTCAGGTAAAGGCTTCCTCCCTTGAGGCTCAAATCTTTTATACGCTGCAGGAAACCGGCATCAAGGTACTTCGGCCCAATCAGTTTTTGGAATGTTGGCTTGATATGAGTGGCGCTGATCACTGCTTTGTTGGCATAAATTGTCTTGTTACCAAGGGTAGCATCATCCCTCAACCGAACACCGACGGCACGGCCATGTTCAATGATAATTTCTTCTACCGGGCAGCAGGTACGAATAGTAGCGCCATTGGCAATCGCACAGCGGAAAATAGCATGATAGTAACCATGCATGTTTCCGCGAGCGGCCACAGGTTTGGCCACAGCCGGTGGCAGAACGGTTGCCACACATTCCACAGCCGGAATAGCCACCCCCGGGAAATGTGCCATGGCCCCGGACACATTGGCAATATATGCCAGCATCACCTTGAAGGGATCGTTTTTGATGTACTCATTCATCACGTCAAACATGGTCATTTCGAGTAATTCTTTGGTCCATAATTCCGGCAAGTTTTCTTTATAGACCTGCATGTATGGAATGGTATTCTCATCCAACTCGATGTTGCTTGGATGTGGCGGGGTCCAGAAGGTGGCCCGCAGCAAATCCCTGTGGAATGGGGGTTCACCGAGCAGGCCGATGATCTTGGCCCATCCCATCTGGTCTTCTTCAGGCACCTGTACTGTGCCCTCACGGGTCATCGGGCCCCTGGCATCATCAAAAGGCACATCGTACCTGGGGTTGTAGTCCATGCGAAAACCGTATTTCCACAACTCCAACTGCTCCCATCCCGGGGCTGACCCACCGTAGTTACCGATGGCATGGGGCTGAAGACGTACACCTGCGATGGGCTCGCAGGTCTCCTGGCAACCACCACCCTCTGGCCTTTCTTCCAGCACCAGAACACTCAGTCCACATTTGGCCAGATATGCCGCTGTGGTGGTGCCATTATGGCCCGCGCCGACAATTATCACATCGTATCTTTCTTCTTTGGACATAGATTCCTCCCTTTCTTATGAATGAGGTTTCTCCCAAGTCGGAAACAGAATCAGATCATCTATTTCTCCTGTCAGACGATTCATTCTCGCTGACCTTTTCGGGGTAAGGTTGGAGAGTACGTACGAAACTCGAATGAAATATTGCGGTAAATATCAAGTTTGCGAAATCGTAACATGGAATTAACCATTGTTCAACACTGGTTTACTTGCTACGAAATACTTATGTGAATTAAGTGGTCGCCGTGGTAGCAATCCCAGTTCTGTCACTGAGGTGCTCCCATCTTTTTGATTACTCACTCTTATGTATCGAATCCTGCGCCCGCTTGATGACCTTCCGTACTTCAGCAACCAGAGATTCTGTCTCATCGGCTCCCAGCTTCTGCCAGGGATTATCCTCCAACCCCAGATCACCTGCGATGATCTTGTAGCAATTATATGACTCACCTGCTCCACCATTCCCGCCTGGATGCCAGGCAGTCCCGGTGGCATAGAAATTCTTCACCGGGGATCTATTATTTGCCAGTTCCGGAATAGGCCGGTTCTCAGAAAGCTGGAAAACGGAACGGTCAAGAGTCCCGCAGTTTCCATGAGGCGCAATGTTCTTCATGCGCAAATTGTCATAGGGACTGTTGCTATCGATTCCTATCACATTGTCCCAAGTCATGTTAGGAGCGTACTGCTGCCAGACGACCATCATGTCATCAATGTACGTTTTCTTGATCTCCAGCCATTCTGCCTCAGTATGAGCACTGGCAGGCGGCGACTGCATCTCGTTTTGGGCCACATGTTTGCCCGGAGGGGCGAAGGAGGGGTCAACGAGGCTGTGGCAACACACAATGGGACTGAAGTCTTCCAGAGGAGGGAATTTGCCCAGATTCATCCAGCGACACTCATTGGCGATATGTTCGGGATTGGCATCAAGTCCCAGCCCCAGCCAGAAAGTCTCGCGGATATCAGGATTGAAATCCTCCGCTTTGTACTTCGGTGCCTCGTGAAGCGCGAAACTGCACCACATCAGACAGGCGATATGTTTGTATGAAAGAACCTCGATGCGACGTGCCACTTTATCGGTGAAGTGCTCCCGACCGATCATATCGAATACAACCTGATGAGGATTGAGTCCCGCGGAAACCACCAGTTTCCTTGCTGCAATCTCGGAACCGTCTGTCAGGCGAATTCCGGTTGCCGTGCCGTTTTCAATGATAACGTTTTGAACTTCCGCATGGGTGAAGAATTTGCACCCCATCTGAGTCAGTATCTGATGCGCCGCATGGGCTATTTGATGCGTACCGCCCTTGTTGAAACCAAGTACCGGAAGCTGAGACCCCAGAGCTATAGCCTCCATGCCCAACCCGGGATCATTTACATCCGATGCCGCGGAAACAACAAAACGGGCATGGCAGTATTGCATTTCCTCGCTTTCCCACATCTCCCGAATCTGGCGCAGCGGGGATGATTTCAGAGTTAGCGAGTCGGGCACAAAATCTCCTTCCATCAGCTTGCCAAAGACACCCATTTGTCTTTCGACGACTCCCGGATCGAGGAATTGCTCCGGCGGATAGAAGAATTGGTCGATCATGGCCCGATAGACCTCATCGCTGTGAAACGTATTGAAAAGCCTTTGGTAGGTCTCGGCATCCTTTTCGGAAAAGCGCGCGATTTCCTTCATAGTGCGCTCCTGGGTCGGATCGTGCTTGACGCTATAGATAGCTAGGCAAGTTTCGTTGTTGGCAAAAGCAGCACCTTCAGC
Source organism: Chloroflexota bacterium (assembly GCA_013203045.1). GTDB lineage: Bacteria > Chloroflexota > Dehalococcoidia > SZUA-161 > SpSt-899 > JABMQN01. Next base: position 6,686 of record JABMQN010000152.1, on the reverse strand, counting down.
GCACAGGTACTGCTCCCATTGAGCGCCGTAATCCCAGAATCCCGGGAAGTCCCGATAAATGGGAGCATAATAAACCGGCATGATTATATTGGCGTGTGTATTGCCCCGGAAGCCGGGAGCTGAAATCTCTTCGGTGGCCAGGCATCCGCCGATCTCGTGCCTGCGTTCAAAAATACCAACACTCATACCGGCATATTTAATCAAATACATAGCTAGAAAGAGTGCCTTGTTCCCGCCCCCGATTATCACCGCATCAAATGTTTCGTCAGACATGTTTCTTCTCCTGATCAATATTCCATGTTAGGTAACAAACTCGAGCAATGCACAACGATAATAGTTTGGTATCAATACTATATTAGCAACTATGGACTTTCCTGTATCTTTGTGTCCACAAAAGCTTCCAGCTTGACAAGGGTTTCGTTGACAATGACCCATTCACCATAGCTGATTTCCTGAGCATATTGTGATACATATTCCTCGGCATACTTTTCGTAACCTTGAGAAGCAATTTCTCCCTTATTTGTGAGTTCTAATTTAACTTTTCTCCCGTCTTGAGACGATCGTGCTTTCTTAAGGTAATCTCTTCCTACGAGCCTGTTGACGATAGGAGAAACGGTGCCTTTGGTCAGACCTAATTGCCGTGACAAATCGGTCACAGTGATATTAGGATTGATTCCTACTGTGTGAATAATCTGGATTTCTGCAACAGGTAACAGTTCCCCCGTTCCGAATTCCCTCGGTGACTGGCTCATCCTAACGATCTTGTTGATGATACGTTGGAATCTAGCAGCAGTTTTCCGTAACGTTTCTCCTTCGTGCGGGGGTTTGTTGAACATGGTGGTAAAATAGTAAGGTATTCAAACTAAATTGTCAAGTGAAAAGATGCTTGAATTTCTTAAATCAATCGAATAGTATGCAACAGAAGGCTTTATAATATATGTAAGTAAAAGTAATTTGAGGGGATTCAATCGAGAATTAATATGCACTGAGCATTTCTGCTCTAAAGTGCGTCTATAATATGACACAGTAAAAAGGAGGTCAAATATGATCAAAATTAGAGTATTCGTGATGATGGCAATCCTGGTACTAATAGTACCGATTATTGCCGGGTGCGTTAAGGGTAGTTCTGATTTGGGGCCGGGTACTTATCAGGAAGGTACGTCATTTACTCCGGGTGAGAAGATCGATACAAAGACGTTTGATTCTGTAGAAGAATACAATACATTTATCAAGCAATATCAGGGTGGTGGAGATTACTATTATGGTGGACGTGGTGCGAATGTAGTATTTGCAGAGTCCATGGCGGTAGATGATTTTGCTGGTCCAGAACCCGTAGCTGTGCCAATGCCGGAACCGGCTCCGGTGGAAGCAGGGGGATCCGGCCAATCAAAACTCGATTATTCAGAAACCAATGTCCAGGTGCAGGGTGTTGATGAAGCGGACATACTGAAATCCGATGGAAATTTTATTTACACTGTGACTGAGAACATACTTTATATAGTCAAGGCTTATCCGGGTGAGGAAGCGGAAGTCGTTGCCACCATCGATTTCGAGGACAACTGGCCCACTAGCTTATTCATCAATGGCGATTGGATGGCAGTGTTCGGGAATTATTATGATGATACTCTCTTTGAAAAGATCGATTTCCGACCCATGCAAGGCATGACCTTCTTCAATACCTACGATGTCAGTGATAGATCAAACCCAGTTCTAACAAAAGAATACAAGTTTGAGGGTAATTACACCAATGCACGCATGGTAGATGAGTGGGTATATTTCGTGGTCGGCAACTGGCCCGTCTTCAGAGCGGACTATCCGACTCCCGTTATTCTGGAAGGTTCGGAAATCAGAGCAATGCCGGTCACGGATATTTTCTATTTCGATATTCCATATCGCTCTCCTCACCTTGTTACGGTACATGCGATTAATATGGTGAGTCCTTCCGAAGCAGTAGAATCGAAGTCAGTGGCGGTTGAAGGTGGTCAGAATCTATACATGTCGCAAAACAATATATTCATCACCTATACGGAATATATCAACGAGGACGAGTTCCGTAATGAAATTCTCAGGGACATACTCGAACCCAAACTAACTGCGGCAGACAAGGTGCTAATCGAAAAGATAAAAGCGACCGATGATGATGTGTTATCTCAATATGAAAAAGAAAACAAGATTATGCAGGTTTATTGGTCCTATCTGGATTACATATCATATGACGAGCAGGAGTTGATATGGGATCAGGTCGAAGAGCGACTTCAACAAAAACTTAAGGAATTTGAATATTTCGAGTTCACCATCATCAACAAAATAGGTGTCAGTGGTAGTGACATCAACGTACAAGCTAACGGAAAAGTACCGGGCCACATTATTAATCAGTTCTCTCTCGATGAGGATGTCCAAAGCGGGGTGCTGCGAATTGCGACTACAGTTTCATCACGCTGGTCGAGATTTGGCGAACGAAGTTGGGAGTCTATTAACAATGTCTATACGTTGGATGCCAATCTGAATGTCATAGGGGAGCTTGAAGGACTGGCGGAAACCGAACAGATTTACTCCACCAGATTTATGGGTGACAAACTATATATGGTTACGTTCCGCCAGGTTGATCCGTTCTTCGTAATCGACCTTAGCGATCCAAGAGACATTCGCGAATTGGGCGAACTGAAAATACCGGGATTCTCTCGATACCTGCACCCGTATGACGAAAACACAATCATTGGAATTGGGCAGGATGCGACAGAAACTGGAAGAACCACCGGACTGAAGATATCCCTGTTCGACGTAAGCGATTTTTCTAATCCAAAAGAAATTGCCAAATACGTTTCTGATGATCGATATACCGATTCATCTGCCATGTACGAACATAAGGCATTCCTTTTCTCCAAGGAAAAAGAACTTATGGTGATACCGATATACAGTTATGGCTGGGTGGACGAGAGGGGCAGAAGTCGTGATGATTACAATGGAGCGCTGGTTTTCAGAATTACCAGGGATGAGATCGAGCTCCGTGATCTGATCAATCATGCCGAGGGATGGTTGGGTGGTAAGGGATACGGTCCGCAAGTGGAGCGAAGCCTTTACATTGAAGATCTGCTGTATACCAAATCCCCATATCTTCTGAAGATAAATGAGCTTGAAGACTTGAGTCTGGTCAAAGATGTCGAGCTCTGGGTAGATTAAACCCAGTAACCAAAGCGCCCCGGCTGAGTCGGGGCGCTTTGGTTTTCATGACTCCGTTGGGGCAAGTAGTTCTTTTTGCACATTACTTATAGCGTTGGTTTAAGTGATTCCCGAATCCTTCTTTCAACGATTCTCGTCTGTTCCACCAGCGAATCAGGGTCCTCTTTACCCGGCTCTTCCCACGGCTTACCCAATCCCATATCTGTAGCTATGATTTTATAGCAATTATACGATTCAGCAGAACTCGCATTCGCTCCAGGATGCCAGGCAGCGCTTGTTGCATAAAGGTTCTTTATTGGAGTTCGATGATCGGCCAGTTCCGGAATGGGCCGGTTTTCATTCCGCTGGTATAACGGACAATCAATAGTGGCATTGCTCCCATCCGGTTCAAGGTTTTCCATACGAAGGTTATCAAATGGAGTATTCGCATGGCAACCGATGATGTTATCCCAGGTCATATTCGGAGCGTGCTTTTGCCAGAGTTCTACCAGCTCATTGGCGTATCGTTCCCGAATTTCCACCCATTCCTTTTGAGTATGTGCACTTGCCGGTGGACCGAGTTGCTCGTGTATCGCAATGTGCTTTCCTTCAGGAGCATAGCTTGGATCGGCTATACTGTGACACCACATAACCGGGCTATAATCTTCGATAGGAGGCCACTGCCCAATTTTTCGGTAACGACATTCTCGGGCAATATGCTCAGGATTGGCATCTTCGGCGAGTCCCAGCCAGAAACACTCATTGACATCAGGATTAAACTTGGCCGCTTCGTAATTCGGAGCCTCGTGCAAAGCGAAAACATAATCCATGTAACAAGCAAAACTGCTTTCTAACAATTCTATTCGACGAGTAACCCGATGATCCAGATATTCCCGTCCAATCAATTCAAAGCAAAGCTGCGTTGGGTTTAGAGTGCTTACCACCAACTTTCTGGCACCAATTCTACTGCCATCTTTGAGACGAATGCCAGTGGCGGTTCCATTTTCAATAATAACTTTCTCCACATCAGTATGAGTAAAGAATTTGCATCCCAGACCAATGAGTATCTGATGAGCGGCATGGGCAATTTGATGTGTGCCCCCTTTGACAAAACCCAACGTTGGTATTGTTGCTGTTATTCCAAATGAGTTGGCCCCTGTCCCCGATTCATCGACATCCATTACACTTGTAAGCGTAAATCGGACAATGCAATATTGTAGTTCCGGACTCTCCCAGAATTCTCGTGCCACCCGTAACTGACTGGCAGAAAGAACCAGCGAATCAGGTTCGAATCCGGCCTGGATTAGATCCCCGTACACAGCCATCTGCCGATTCAGAACCTCAGGTGTCATACGAAACTCGGCCGGATTGAACATCATATCGATCTGGACATTTTGAACCGAATCCAGTTGCCATAAACCCCGGAGCCTCAGCCACTGCTCAGCATCCTTTTCTGAGAATCGGGCAATCTCCTGAGCGCTGCGCTCCTGGGTTGGGTCATGTTTTTCACTGTAAAGGACGAGACAAGTTTGGTTGTTCTTAAAAGAGGCTCCGTCAGCAGCGGGATACTGATCGATCTGGGCGCCATAATCCCAGAATTCGGGGAAATCTCGATAAAGAGGTGCATAATACCAGGGCAGGATTATATTGGCGTGAGTATTGCCCCGGAATCCTCCGGCGGCCGTTTCTTCGGTACAAAGGCACCCGCCAATCTCGTGCCTTCTTTCGAATATACCGACGCTCATGCCACCATATTTAGCAAGATACATGGCTAGGAACAATGCCTTAGTCCCCCCGCCGACTATTACAGCATCAAATGTTTCATCCGGCATTTTGTTAATCCCCTAGTCTCGTTAGTGGTAAATTGCCTCTTAGCTATTAAGAAGTTATTCTTGGACTTTGTTTAAGACATATTTCATCACATTATTTCAATAGAAGCAAGTCTGTGGAACTGCTATGATATGATTGAGTAGTGGGGCCTGACATCTGTGTAGCAGGGTGTATCATTGGGGACATCAAGAGTTCATAAATAGATGACGAAAATATAAGGCTTGGTGCTCATCTGAGGAAGTGCGACAGGTTATTTTGAGAGTTAATGGTGACTTATAATTATCATGAAAAGCGGGATTCAACAAGCTTGGATATTTTCACTGGGAATCACCGCAATTTTTTAGAGGAGGAGGCATGATAACAAAAACAGGTAAACTGGTTGTAGCGGTTCTAGTAGTCTTGCTGTCAGTATCATTATTGCTGATTGCATGTGGTGGGAATGGTGATGACAATGACACTGGACCACCGCCACCCATCGAAACAAGGGTAATCACTATCGGTAACCTTTCAGACCTTACGGGTCCGTCCGCTACTGCGCAGGTGATTATTAATGCGGCACTCGATGACCTAATCAAATATTACAACGAGGGCAACCTTATTCCAGGAGTGAAATTACAGGTTGAGACCTATGATGGGCAGCTTGATCCTGCTAAAGATATACCTGGTTATGAATGGCTGAGAGAAAGGGGGGCAGACTTTATTATTTCGGGTGTTCCGGCTACTCCGGTTACGCTGAAAACAAGAGCTGATAAGGACAAATTCATAGTGGTTGGTTTAAGTGGTGACCTCGAAGAGCTTCAGCCTCCTGGATACGTTTTTGGGGCGGCTACCTACCCTCAGCATGAAGCACTTACACTTCTCCCATGGATAGCCGAAAATGATTGGGACTATCAGGCGAACGGCCCTGCAAAGATTGGTGGGGCAGGATGGAACGATGGGTATTCCGGGTGGTTTTTCCAGGCTATTGAGGATTACGCCGATGCTCACCCTGAACAGTTTGAGTGGATAGGAGGTAACCTCACAAACTTCAGTTTTACCTGGGGTCCTGAAGTGGAGATGATGAAAGATGCTGACTATGTATTACCGTGTTCGGTGATGGCAAGTTTCGTCAGGGAGTATAGAGAGGCTGGATACGATGGCAAGTTGATTGGTTCGGATGTTCAGATGGCATTTGCAGGGATGATCGATTCTGCACAGCTCTGGGACGAAATCGATGGGATGTTGATTATCAGGTCGTCTCGATGGTGGAACGAAGAAGGCGAAATAATCAATCTGACAAAAGAACTATTGAATAAAAACCATGCTGGTAATGCCGAGGAAATCATGCGTGGAGGTGTTGGCTACATCTCCGTACTCAATTTGTATGAGATATTGGAGATCGTTCGCCAGGCGGTAGAGGCCGTTGGCCCGGAGAACTTTGATACACAAGCGCTCTATGATGCAGCTCAGAATTTCTCACTGGTGGTTGACGGTGTTGAACGCGCCAGTTTCTCGGATACCAAACGGTATTCTACCAACTACTATGCTGTATATGAAGCCGACGGTGACGAAAAGAACATCTTCAGGATTGATCCTGAGTGGTATTATCACCAGGTTGAACCATAGGAACTGAGAAGAGATTTCAACTATTCCAGACATAGCTACATTACCTGGCCGTTTTATCTCTCATAATTGTATTAAACGGATCGGTAGGTGTG
>JABMQN010000151.1 GCA_013203045.1 Chloroflexota bacterium | reverse complement strand
AAATTGGGCGAGTGTCCTGATAATGGTCTGATCATCAATGAGCGGGGCATTGGCTATCGCTTCGTGGGACCGAATCACCTTTCCCCCCAGAATGACGAAATACCCCTGATACGCTAGCAGAGGACCGAGAGACCTCACCCGACACTGGTACACCCGCCATCTTTCTATAATATTGGCACCCTAACATCCGAAGATGTCTTCTTCATGCCCAATTTACCCATATTTACCTTAATTTTACCCAATTTTAACCACGTAGTAACAATTTGGTAACACAGACGTCATGTGTTCTAGGAAATCCAAGATGAAATGTGACACGTTGTACCCTTAGGGCAGGGTGTATGGACTTGTATAGACAGGTAGAAGTCTTCTGAGGCGCGAAAAGCTACGGGACAATACCGTGAGAAAGCCCCCCAAATCCTTTAACAACACTCTTCGGGGGGTAACTATAAACGTGATAGCATGATAGCATCCCGTTGGGATTTAGTGAAAAAAACAACCAGAAAACCATAACTCCATTTGGCTCCTCATTGTGAGGACATCCATAAGCTGGAACGTTATTCTTGTTGATTCATGCCCTATGAAAGTAACATGAATGCCAACATGTTGATCAAATTCTTGAAACGACTGATAAAAGATGCTGATAGAAAAGTATTTCTGATCTTGGATAATCTGAGGGTTCATCACGGCAACGTAATTAAGGAATGGGTAAAAAGCCATAAGGATGAAATCGAATTGTTTTTCCTGCCTTCATATTCGCCTGAACTTAATCCTGATGAGTATCTGAATTGCCATCTAAAAGATGGGGTTCATTCGGGTGTACCGGCCAGGACCTGTGCACAGTTGAAAGCCAAGGCAATATCGCATTTGCGTATGATCCAGAAATGTCCAGGAAAAGTCAGAAACTATTTCAAGCATCCCAAAATCGCCTATGCTGTTTAGGGTGCTGTTTTAATTGCCGGAGTAATAACTTGCTCGTTCCCAATCCAGGATTTCACTGTGGTCGTTTTTTGTTACATATTCCTCGTGGACAAGCGACCGGAAAAGCTGTGTTTTCCCCTTAAAAAAAAGGGTGAAGTGGTCATTCTCATAGAAATATTTCTCAAAGTGATGAGCGAGTTCTGTTATTGGCATCTCACATCCGTATACATGAAAATGAATTCGAAAAAGCCGACTACCATGGGTGGCAATACGAAGTAACGGTTTCGCTTGGATTCTACATCAATTACCAATCCACGTTGGGTTAATTCGGTCATTTTATCATTCAACTCATCTTTGGGTAGTTTCAGATGGCGTGATAAGACTTCCAGACTTGTAGGTCTATCAGGAATCTTATTCTTCAGGAGTCCATAGCAGCTTAAAGATCTTCATGAGTGTAGGGGAATAAGGGGCACCCTCTACCTTGCGGTCCAATCTTTGCTGAAGAAGGTGGTTATACTCACGATCTGAATTGCCTACATGTCCCATTTTGTTATCTCCTTTTTGCGTAAGTTGATCCTGAACTGGGTTTGCGGGAATTGACCTACCATACAAGGGAAATCTGAGATTGGTGAGTACTACCAGCTATGATTCGATTCCATCCAGGTACTCCGTCAACTGATGATTGAAAAGGTCATGTTCTGTAAGAAACGGTACGTGGCCTGACTGTTTAAACTCGTAGAACTTTGATTCAGGGATACCAGAGTGAAGTAGGGCTACTTGATCTGGCGGAAAGGCGATATCCCACTTGCCAGATATGACAAGTGTCGGGACTTGGATATCTTTGAGATAACTGGAGGAGTCAAAATGGAAGATACCTTCAATGTATTGAAGGACAGCATCTATAGGTACAGTGCAATAGCTCTAATCGAGTACCTTAAGGTATAACTCAGATAGATTGGACCCGAGTGTTAATCCATTGTATATATTTTGGAATTCCATTTGATAGTTATCAATCGGATTCTGAGAGTAATCGAAAACATCCTCTGCATTTAATCCTCTGACTCGTGCATCAGTTGGAGTGGTGCGAACAAGAATCAATGATCTCAAACGATTGGGATGGCGGAGGGCGGTCAACTGTGCGATGTTACCTGACATGGGCTTTGTTGCATAAATGCAAATAAGCCCACCCATTGAACTAACGTGTATTTACTACAGTATCGTCCGAACCAATACAGCAATAGCAGACACCCCGGAAAGTATGAGCACAGCCGGACGCATTGAACGTCGGTCGAGCATGCCGGCCGTTAATCTGGAAAAGGCCAGCCCGATGAGTAATCCGGGTAATACAACTAAAGCTAATAACAATTCGTCCTTTCCACAACGCCCCGCCAGAATCAGAGCGATGATGGCAAACGTCCCGGCAACGCAGAAATAGGTCGAAAGCGTTCCCCTGAATCGATCTCCCGGCAGATTCTGATAGATGAGTGCCACAGGCGGCCCCCCGATCGATGAGGTAGTACCCATGAATCCGGACAGGACACCAGCAGTCAATATGTTAATCCTGGTAAGTCGAATTGAATATCCTATAGCGCTTAGCACCACCGCTACCATCACAAGGATAGAGAACATTATGCGAAAACCGCTCGCGGAAACTACAGTAAGAACCACAGCCGCTATCGCACTTCCAGGCACACAACCAATTGCCATCCATTTAACGCCATTCCTATCGACTGTTTTGCGCTCGCGATATGCCAGCAAAACCACAAGTATCATTCCGTTCAAGATGAGGGGGGCAGGAATAAATTCTGGTTCTATCAGAACCAGAAGTGGAGCAGCTAACACAGCCAGACCAAACCCGATTGATCCCTGTACACAGGAAGCAACCGCAACAATGGCACAGGCTAAAACAGCCTCGAAGAGAGGGATAGGAAGCATAAGAAATCTGCTTGTTTGACGAGTACTATAACTCAGTGGAGATCAAGCACTACACTCGTCCTACTCGATCCTGAAATCCCACTGACAGGCGATCTCGTCCGGTTCTCCTTTGATACCAACTTTGAGCGGTTTAACCTGAATCTCTGGATTAATGGCCTCGGTATATGCTTTTATTGCCGCATCCTCAAGCACCTGGCATACCCAGTTAAGTTTCTCCGCGTTACCTTTCAGTGACGCAAATGCGGGACAGTGCCGAACAGTTAGGACAGCGTGGTTTTCATCCTTCATATCCCAGTCATAGTCATAAATACCCTGAGCAAATGATGGAACAAACTGGTTCGCTTTGACGTAGGCTTCGATATCGTTTCCCTGAATGTTGAGCGCATCCATAGTCCACTTCATTTCGTGCTTGCCGATACGGCACCAATTCTCGATGAGACACTCACGGGCTGCTTCCTCACCGAGCCGCCTTCCGACTTGCTCCTGCCAGTAGGAATCGAGAACAAGGATTTCTCTGCAATACGCTTGAAGCAGTCGAGCCAACGTTTCCTTGGAAAAATCCTCATACTTGATATCCCGTACGAACGGACCACTATAATCTTTGAGTTCCTCCACTCCATCCTCCTTTCGCCTCGCCCGATGCGCCCCCGAAAAGACGCACAACAGACCCAACGCTAAATCGGCGTTGGCCCTGTTATAACCCTTTTACCTCAACCAGTCAACCATTAGCATCTATTTATCATGCTGTACAAAGTTGCAGAATCCCCAAAGTAAGAATGACACCTAACAATACCGGGCGAGACGCCCGGCCTACGAAGGATGATGTTTTTATCTCGTAGGGCAGGCATCCTGCCTGCCATCTGCAAATCAAGGAGTGCCAACATAGTAGGGCTCTATTGCCAATTACTCATGCGCTCTTTGATGGTTGACGCTAACTGGTCAGCCTTCAGCTCTTCAGGTCTGAGATAAAGACTACCCATCTCAAGACATAGGTCTTCCATCCGGCCGCAAATACGATCCTTCTCTTCCGTATCAATTCCTATCGAATGAATCCTTGCCTCTTTAATTTCCCGACAAACGGCTATAGCTTCTTCAGTAGGATCTCCCCCGTTGAACTTCACATTCCCCTTCCCATCAGAAACGAGAATCAGTAGGGGAATAGCCTTGGGTTTGCGGCGCAGATATTCGTTGGTGACATGAAGCCCCAGTTTTAACCCATGAGTGAGAGGTGTGCGTCCGCCAGCCGGAAGTTTCCGCAGGAGTTTTTGTGCCAAATCAATACTGTTGGTTGGAGGTAATACCAGTTCTGCGCTATAGTCTCGAAAGATAATAAGTCCCACGTGATCACGGCGCTGATAGGCATCCAATAGCAATGAAAGTATTGCACCTTTGGTGGCTACCATCCGTTCTTCAGCAATCATTGAGCCACTGCCATCGAGGACGAACATAATGAAGTTGCCTACTTTGGTCTCTCGAATTTTCTGACGCAAGTCATATTTCTCAATGATCAGCGCATTAGCCCCCGATGTCTCTGCTTTGCGTCTGGATTGGTGTGGTGAAGCCGCGCGCACAGTGGCATCAAACGCAAGATCAACAACCCTGCCTTTGGGCAATTCACTGCCCACATAGCGGCCTGTCCTCGTGGCGCTTTTGGTCTTGGAACGCCGACCTGTTTCATTGCGATATAGCTGGTCCAGCAACGGAGTGGTGATCGCCTTTACACTGTATGGAGAGCCAGGCTCGAACACGATGCCTGCATCAGGGGACCCTCGAGCATTATGGTGATTACCGTCCTCGGAAGCATCTTCCTGTTCTTCAAGAGCTTCATCACGGCTTTTTGGATCACGATAATCCTGCCATGTTTGGATGCTTTTTTCGAGCTGTTTCTGATCAAATTGGGCATCCTCAAACGGTTGTCGACGTCGCCGGTGTAAAAGTGATAGTTCGGCTGCTTCCTTCACATCACTCTCACTTACTTTAGTTCTTCCGTAAAACGCAGCAATGGTGATTGCAGTTTTGTGCATCACAATATCAGCACGATGACCATCAACAGCAAAATCAACACAAATCTGGGTGACGAGATTCAGCATTTCGTTGTTAAGTTCAACGCTTGGCAATAGTGTCTTGGCTTCGACCACTTTTCGACGCAGGTCTTCCTGGTCATTTGCCCAGGAGTTCACAAAGGAAGCAGTATCCTCCTCGAACGCAAAACGCCGGCGTACGATCTCGGCTCTATGCGTCTGATCAGAAAGCCCTTTCACTTCCACCGCCAATCCAAACCGATCCAAAAGTTGGGGGCGAAGTTCGCCTTCTTCCGGATTCATTGTTCCCACCAGAATGAATTGAGCCGGATGACTGAACGACATTCCCTCACGCTCTACAGTATTGACCCCCATGGCAGCAGCGTCCAGCAGGACATCCACCAAATGATCATCGAGTAAATTCACTTCGTCAATGTAAAGAATACCCCTGTTCGCAGCAGCCAGAAGACCAGGATCGAAGTGCTTCTCTCCAGTTTTGATCGCGCGCTCGATATCAAGAGTCCCCACCACTCTATTTTCGGTGGCTCCCACCGGTAAATCCACAACAGATACCTGCCTTACCGCAATACCCAGCTTTTCACCTCCAGCGATTCGTGCTGCACAGTTATCGCACAAAGTATCAGGAGAACCGGGATCGCAATGGAAGGCACAATTTGGCACTACTTGAATATCCGGAAGAAGCTGGGCCAGAGCCCTCACAGCGATAGACTTTGAAGTGCCCTTTTGGCCGCGGATAAGTACCCCTCCGATTTTGGGATTCACAGCATTGAGGAGTAGCGCCTTTTTCATGATCTCCTGCCCAACAATGGCACTAAACGGAAAGACCAATCTGGTTTGCTGATTCATGATTACATTCCCTTTCTTTCTGATATCCAGAGAACTCCGTAACGCGCCCCTTCAGGGTCGCTTAGAGCGAGGCTAAAGCTTCGCATTACGGCTTTCGTCCCCCATTATAAAAAACCCCCTCCATTGATAGAAGGGGGAATGCAATCCAAAGGAGTTTGTTTCGAGAAGTATTTATAGTTTAACTGCTTTGGCAGTGTAGATATCTGGAATAGCCAGTAGCTTCTTGATGTGTGTTTCGTTGAGAGGCTCATCTAAAGCCAGGACCATTAATGCAGGTCCCCTGGGTTTTTCTCTGGCGACGTGCATGTAACTAATGTTGATGTCCGCCTCCCCAGTTACTGTGGCCACAGCAGCAATGATTCCGGGACGGTCCAAGTGATCGCTGAAAAGCCAGTATCCACCATCCGGAACAATATCAATCCAGTACTCATTGACCCGGACAATATGTGGTTCGCCGCGCATAATAGTACTGGAAACCGTAGTCGTTCCCACACTGGTAGTGACTTCTACAGTGATGAGGTTGCTGTAATTTTCACAGGTCACGCTTTTCTGTTCAACAACTTTCAGGCCTCTTCGCTGAGCTATAAGGTTCGCATTAATAAGATTTACTCTCTCCTCGGTCGTCGGTTCCAGTAGTCCTCCAATGACCGCAGCCTTGAGGGCATCCGTTGTGTATCCAGAAATTTCCCCTTCGTACTTGATGGTGATCGTATTCAATTGGCCTTCTAATATCTGAGCAGCAAGCCCTCCCATCAATGACGCAATACTGATGAATGGTGTTAGAATAGGTAACAATTCCTGTGGAATCATCGGCATATTGACAGTATACCTTGCCGTCAAGCCGTTAAGGACATCAATGATCTGCTCAGCCACATCCGTAGCCACCCCTGTTTGAGCCTCGACTGTGGAGGCTCCCAGATGTGGGGTCACAATAATTTTATCGCTCTTTAATACCACGTTTTCCGTGGCCGGTTCTTTTGTAAAGACATCGATAGCTGCGCCACCAACCCGCCCTTCCTCAACAGCTTCAAAAAGCGCCTCTTCATCAATTATGCCACCGCGTGCAACGTTGATGATTCGCACCGAAGGTTTCACCTTCTTGAGAGCATCTTTTCCGATGAGCCCTCTGGTGGCATCAGTGAGTGGTACATGAACTGTAATAAGGTCCGATTCCTCAAGGAGTTTCTCCAGCGAGACAAGCTCCACGCTGATACTCTTAGCATAATCTGTAGAAACCATCGGATCATAACCGATGACATGCATGTCGAATGCTTTACATCTCTTGGCTACCTCAGCACCAATCTTACCCAGACCGACAACACCTAAGGTTTTATTGCGAAGCTCGATGCCCATAAAAGACTTGCGGTCCCAAGCGCCGCCCTTAAGTGACGAGTGAGCCTGGGGAACGTTTCGGGAGAGCGCGATCATAAGGCCGACAGTATGCTCCGCCGCAGCGATAGTATTGCCTTCAGGGGCATTGACCACAATGACACCGCGATCGGTGGCCGCGTTAAGGTCGATGTTATTAACTCCGACTCCGGCACGTCCCACTATTTGCAGTTTGGTACCGGCTTTTATCACATCGGCCGTTACCTGAGTCTGTGATCGAACTATCATTCCTTCATAATTTGGGATGATTTTTATAAGTTCTTCAGGTGACAGACCGGTGTTTACGTCTACTTCGATATCATGTCCGATTAAGAGATCGATTCCTTCCTGTCCTATCGGATCAGCTACCAACACTTTCATTTTGCGCCCTCTTTTTTCTTGCGGAATCTCTCCATGAATTCAACGGTCTTCTCCACGTCATCAAGCGTCATTGCATTATAGATCGAAAAGCGAATGCCTCCAACCGAACGATGTCCTTTTATTCCGATTATACCGTTGTCCTTGGCCTCCGCGATGAACTCCTTCTCCGACTCCTCGGAAGCTAAACGCATGGTAACGTTCATCCAACTGCGGCTATCTTTATCAACTGTACCTCTGAAGAAATCCGGGTGTTCATCGATCGCGTTATACAGCAGGTCTTTTTTTTCAGCGTTGATTTTCTCGATACTTGCCAGTCCCCCCTGCCCTTTGATCCATTCCAGAACAAGCTTTAAGAAATAAACTCCAAATGTGGGTGGGGTGTTATGGAGAGATTTGCTTTCGGCGTAGGTTTTATAGCTAAACATAGTTGGCAGACCTTCCTGGCATTTTGCAAGCAGGTCATCACGTACAATTACCAGCGTCACGCCCGATGGTCCCAAATTCTTCTGCGCTCCGGCATAAATAAAGGAGAACTTGTTAAAATCACGCCGTCGAGAAGCGATATCTGAAGACATATCACAGATTAGTGGAACACTGCCGGTATCAAGCAGTTCGTGGAATTGCGTCCCTTTGATAGTATTATTTGAGGTCATGTGCAGATATGCAGCATTTTCTGGTATATTGATTTCACCCATTTGAGGAACCCGGCGATAGTCCTCATCCTTAGAAGAAAATGCCATGTAGGTATCGCCAAAGAGACGCCCCTCTTTCAATGCCTTTGATGACCACGTTCCAGTATCAACATACGCACCAACCTGGCCATCAGTCAGAAAATTCATTGGTATCAAGGCAAACTGTGTCGATGCACCGCCAGTCATAAACAACACATGGTATTCGTCTCCGAGCTCAAAAAGCTCATGAATCAAGTCCATCGCTTGTTCATTGATTTCGTCGTATTCTGGGGCCCGATGAGAACTCTCTAAAATTGAGATGCCAGTCCCTTTATAATCGAGCAATTCTGCCTGGACGATTTTAAGTACGTCCAACGGTACCGCTGCAGGGCCCGGATTGAAATTTATAGTTTTCTTTTCCATGATTCTAACTCACAAGCTGGCTGCAATTGCCAGTCCCCTAAATATAGCCTAAATAGTTAAATATGGTCAAGGAAAACCCAATTTGACGAAAGCTATTGGAACCCTATAAAATTACTTCGACTACAGAGGGGCAATAGCTAATGCAGAATGAAGATCAAGTGAGTTCACTCGAAACAATGCGCCATTCGGCCTCACACGTTATGGCAGAAGCAGTGCAATCGCTTTTCCCGGATGCAAAATTCGGTATCGGGCCATCAACTGACGATGGATTCTATTACGATTTCGAACTACCCCGTTCGTTGACCCCCGATGATCTGGGTATCATCGAAAAGAAAATGAAAGAATCCATTAAAGCAAAGGCTGCTTTTACACGAGAAGAGATTTCAAAAGAAGAAGCTCTGAAATTATTCGAAACACAACCTTATAAAATCGAGTTGATCAACGAGCTTGAAGACGAGACAATTTCGATTTACAAACACGGTTCCTTTATCGATTTATGTCGCGGACCGCATATGGAGACAACCAAAGGGATAAGAGCTTTCAAGCTTTTGAGCATAGCGGGGGCCTATTGGCGTGGTGATGAGAACCGTCCCATGCTGCAACGGATATACGGGACAGCCTTCGAATCGAAAGATGACCTGAATGAATATTTGAAAAAACTAGAGGAAATCGAAGCTCGGGATCATCGCAGATTGATAAAGCAACTGGACCTGATCAGTTTTCATGAAGAAGCGGGAGCAGGTTTAGCATACTGGCACCCTAAAGGTGGCCGGATGCGTGTGCTGATCGAGGACTACTGGCGAAAGCTTCATTATGAAGGTGGCTATGATATCATCTTCACACCGCATATTGGCCGGGCACATCTGTGGGAAACTTCCGGTCACCTCGATTTTTACAAAGACGGTATGTACTCGCCCATGGATATCGATGGGCAGGATTACTACATCAAACCGATGAACTGCCCGTTCCACATCATGATATACAAGACGAAGTTACGGTCTTACCGCGAACTGCCTCTGCGTTGGGCCGAACTGGGTACAGTTTATCGTTATGAACGTAGCGGCACGTTACATGGGCTGCTGAGAGTCCGGGGTTTTACACAGGATGATGCGCACATCGTGTGCACCCCTGAACAAACTGAAGACGAGATTCTCCGGGTACTGGATTTCAGTTTAAATATGCTACGAGGTTTCGGGTTTGAGAAATTCAATGTCGAGCTGAGTGTGAGAGACCCCAAAACTCCAGATAAATATGCCGGCAGTGATACCATGTGGCAGCAGGCTGAGGGATCGTTGGTTAGAGCTTTGGAGGCTCGGGATTTACCTTATGAGCGAATGGAAGGCGAAGCGGTTTTCTATGGCCCGAAGATTGATGTTAAGATCAAGGATGCCCTGGGACGCTCATGGCAGTGTTCGACCATCCAGTTTGATTTCAACTTACCCGATCGATTTGACATGTCGTACATCGCTGAAGATGGCAAGGAGCACCGTCCTTACATGGTCCATCGGGCACTATTAGGCAGCCTGGAGCGATTTTTCGGTGTTCTGGTAGAACATTATGCTGGCGCTTTCCCGGTATGGCTCGCACCCGTTCAAGTGGTACTCATCCCGATAGCCGATCGTCACGTTGAACACGCCAGTCAAATAGCTGATGAATTGAAGAAAGATGATATCCGTGTTGAGGTTGATGGCAGCAACGAGCGCATGAATCACAAGATCAGAGAAGCACAGATGTCCAAGATCCCATACATGGTTATCATTGGCGATGCTGAAGTTGAAGATAACACATTGTCCGTTCGGCTCCGCAGTGGCGAGAATCTCAAAGATCAGACCTTGGAAACATTCAAAGAGCGCCTTAAGTCTGCCGTGGCTTCCAGAGGAACTTTGCTGTAATTTTCTAGTTCTTTACAGTACTCGGTACGGGCAAACCACTGACCACCACTACCGCGCAGTCACGCCGCTTGACAAGAACAAGGACATATGATAATCTTAAATGTTGCTGCCTTGATGTTCTACACGATGATCCACCCTCATTTAATTCCTTCATAAGTTCATTTTGACGGCCAAAGTATGCAAAACGCAGGACAGGGATTAGTTATTTTCCCTGAATGGAGGAGAGTTTAGCGTGAATTCGACCGCTGTATTGTCGCCCTTTGTTCCCCATATTTCTCGAAAGTCGTTTACCAGAGTTCCTGAGGTAGTCGGAGTTCCCGACTTGATCCAGATCCAGCACAACTCCTATAACTGGTTTATGAAAGACGGTCTACGAGAACTCTTCGAGGAAATCTCACCTATTAAGGATTATACCGGGAATCGACTGGAAATCTATTTCCTCGATCACAGTTTTGAGGACCCGAAGTGCTCGGAGAATGAGTGTATAGAGCGTGACTTGACATATGCTGCACCCATAAAGGTTAGGGCACGACTGATCGTTAAAGAGACCGGGGAAATTAAAGAGCAAGACCTGTTTATGGGGGATTTCCCCGTCATGACCCCACGGGGCACCTTCATCATTAACGGTGCTGAACGCGTTGTTGTAAACCAGCTTATCCGTTCTCCCGGTGTGTACTTCACAGTAGAGAAAGATCGCGGGGCCGGACTGAATTTCTGCTCCGCAAAACTTATTCCGGATCGTGGAACCTGGGTTGAATTTGAGACTTCAAACAAGGGTGTGATATCAGCAAAAATAAACCGCAAGCGCAAGATACCTATCACAACTCTAATCCGAGCTATTGGCTATAGTAGCAATGAGGAGGTATTAGCGCTATTTGCCGATATAGATACAGATCCTGAATGTTCGTTCATCCAAACGACCATGGATAAAGACCCTCTAATCACTAACGAGAAAGAGGCGCTCCCCGAATTCTTCAAGAAAATGAGGCCAGGTGAGCCTCCGACTATCGAAAATTCTCGTTCGCTGCTGCATGCGCTATTCTTTGATCCCCGACGCTATAAGTTAGGTAAGGGAGGATGTTACAAACTGAACAAGCGTCTCGGACTCAATAGGCCTCTCACCATGCAGGCTCTAACACCGGAAGACTTTGTCGCTATTGTACGCCAAATGATACTCATCAACAGAGGTTTGGATGTTAGTGACGATATTGACCATCTTGGGAATCGACGTGTTCGCGCAGTTGGAGAATTGCTACAGAGCCACCTTAAGATGGGATTGCTTCGAATGGAGCGTACTATCAAGGAGCGAATGAGTCTCCTTGATATTGCGACGGCTACTCCCAGTACACTGGTAAACAACCGGGCAGTAACCGCTACTGTTCGGGAGTTCTTTGGCAGTTCTCGACTATCACAGTTCATGGATCAGACCAATCCTCTGGCTGAACTAACTCATAAACGCCGGCTTTCAGCCTTAGGTCCAGGGGGCTTCTCGCGAGACCGTGCTGGATTCGAAGTACGCGACGTTCATCATTCCCACTACGGCAGAGTTTGCCCCATTGAAACACCGGAAGGTCGTAACATTGGCTTGATAACATCTCTGGCTACTTATGCCACGGTCAACGAATATGGCTTCATCGAGACGCCTTATCGCAAAGTGATAAAAGAGCTAGACAACAAATCGCCCGACCTGCTTGATAAGACTATACGTGAGCCAGTACTCGGTACACGTGGAAAAGCACTCTATGAGGCAGGAACAGTCATTACAGAAGAGATGTTGCCCAAGCTCGCAAAATTATCGGAAAGGAATATCCAGATAAAGCCTTTCGTCTCTTCGGAAATGGTATACTATCCTGCCGACGAAGAGGACAAGTACATCATCGCACAGGCAAGCGCTCGTCTGAATGAGAAAAATGAGTTCATAGGCGACCTAGTAGAGGTGAGGCACATCGAACAGATGTTGCTGGAAAAGCCGGAGAATATCGATCTTAGAGATATATCCACCAACCAGATCGTGAGTGTCAGCACAGGACTCATACCGTTCCTGGAGCACGACGATGCTAACCGTGCATTAATGGGCTCCAACATGCAACGCCAGGCGGTGCCGCTATTCCGCGCTGAATCGCCGGTTGTCGGCACAGGTATGGAAAGAGAAGTAGCTCGCGATAGCGGGCAAGTGGTTCTCGCTCCTGTTGATGGAGTGATAACAACGGCTTCGGCAAATCAAATCACCCTAACAGGTGACGACAATCAAGAGTATGTTTATACTCTCAGAAAATTCACCCGAAGCAATCAGGGAACCTGCATAACCCAATATCCAAAGGTGACCAAAGGGGAACGAGTACAGCAGGGGCAAACGCTGATAGACAGCTCTGCCACAGACAATGGCGAACTGGCTCTGGGACAAAATGTACTTTGCGGATTCCTGGGATGGGAGGGGTACAACTTCGAGGATGCTATCGTCATCTCCGAAAGACTGGTCCAGGCAGATAAATTTACTTCCATTCATATTGAGAAATACGAGATAGAGTCCAGAGACACCAAACTGGGGCCGGAGGAGATCACCAGAGATATCCCGAACGTTGGTGAATCAAGTCTACGTAATCTGGACGAGGACGGAATAGTACGTATTGGAGCCGAAGTTACATCAGGCGATATTCTCGTTGGCAAGATTACGCCAAAAGGTGAAAGGGTACTCACAGCGGAGGAAAAGCTGCTGAGAGCTATTTTTGGTGAAAAGGCAAGGGACGTTAAGGACACTTCGCTCCGAATGCCTCATGGCGAATCGGGTAAAGTAATAGATGTCAACGTCTTTTCCCGGGAAAATGGTGACCAGTTAGACGCCGGCGTGATCAAAATGATTAGAGTATTTGTAGCTCAGAAGCGTAAGGTGTCTGAGGGTGACAAGCTGGCAGGACGCCACGGGAATAAAGGAGTCATTGCCAAGATTCTTCCGGTAGAAGACATGCCTTACCTCGAAGATGGTCGGCCCATAGATGTTATTCTCAGTCCGTTGGGCGTTCCTTCACGTATGAATATTGGGCAATTACTGGAAACTCATCTCGGTATGGCAGCTCAGGAACTTGGGGCCAAAATAATAACACCTGTTTTCAATGGAGCTGATGAGACAGCCATAGAGGATTCACTGGCACTGGCCTGGTTTGTGCAGCGCGGTTCAGCGGATAACCTCGAAAATACTGATGTCAAAACAAAAATCGAAATAGCAAAGACATGGCTCAATGAGCAAGGTTTCAATGGAAAGAGACTTTTTGCGCTAACCAAAAGAGGCGAGGCCAAGCGTGCTTGTCTGAAGCTCTGGCTCGAAGAGCAGGGAGTACCAGACATATCCCCCAAGAATGAACAAGCGCTGGAAGAAGCAGTGAAGAAGGTCTACCAGGAACGAAGAGTAGTCCCCCCTGTTTTTGGTAAAATGATACTTCGCGATGGCCGAACAGGTGAAAAGTTTCACGACCCCATCACAGTCGGCAACATGTACATCATGAAGCTGGTTCACCTGGTTGAGGGTAAAATCCATGCACGGTCCACTGGGCCCTATTCTCTTGTAACTCAGCAACCATTGGGAGGTAAAGCTCAGTTTGGTGGACAACGATTTGGAGAGATGGAAGTCTGGGCTCTTGAAGCATACGGTGCTGCCTACAACCTCCAGGAAATGCTAACGATCAAATCCGATGACGTAGTGGGACGGGTCAAGACATACGGAGCCATCGTTAAAGGCGAGGAAATACTAAGTCTGGGAGTACCAGAGTCATTTAAGGTACTAGTCAAAGAACTTCAGAGCCTTGGATTGGCAGTACAAGTACTCGGCTCCGATCAAGTACAAATACTGCGTCTAAAAGAATCAAATGAGGAGATACCACGATTGGGAATAAATCTTATGGGAATTGAACCTGAAAGCGAGGGGAGTGAATAGTGCAAGACCTTAATGATTTCAACAGCATTCGTATTTCGCTTGCCTCACCGGAACAGATCCGAAGTTGGTCGTATGGTGAAGTTACCAAGCCAGAGACGATCAATTACCGCACCCTGAAACCGGAACGCGACGGGCTTTTTTGCGAACGCATCTTTGGCCCAACCAAAGACTATGAGTGTTATTGTGGCAAGTATAAAAAAATTAGATACAAAGGTGTTATTTGTGATAAATGCGGTGTCGAAGTGGCTCACTCGCAAGTGCGGCGAGAACGCATGGGCCACATCGAGCTTGCTGCCCCAGTAGCTCATATCTGGTTTGTCAAGGTAACAACGAGTCGACTTGGTCTTCTTCTGGACCTTTCTCCCAGAAAACTGGAGCAGATACTTTATTTTGCCAAGTTCATCATTACAAACGCAAATGAGGAGGCCAAAGAGAAGGCTATTAACCGGTTAAAGGAAGACTACGAGATTGAGCTTGCAGAACAACAGGAATCAGTTCTGAAAGTAGAGGTATTGGAAGAAACAGACACTACTGATGAGGAAAGCGAGACTGAATCGGTCGAAGAGCAAGAGCAAGATCTAGATTCAGAAGTTGAAGTTGAGGTTGAAATAGTAGAAGAGAGCGAACACGAACCGACTCCGGAAGAGCTGAGACTCAAAGAAGAACTCGCAGCCAAGATTCAGGAGATTGGAGCTATTCAGCCATCCCGTCTTTTAGGGGTTAACGAATACCGCGAGCTGGTAAGCGATTGGGGAGAACTGTTCCATGCCAGAATGGGCGCTGAGGCTATTCTCGAAATCCTTCAGCATCTCGATCTGGAAAAACTCCGCGACGATCTCTATCTGGAAGCGACCTCCAGTACTGGGCAAAATCGAAAGAAAGTCATCAAAAGGTTACGCGTTGTGAAAGCGTTCCTGAAGCAGGGTGCAAAACCTGAATGGATGATTCTCAATGTATTGCCTGTAATCCCTCCTGAATTGAGACCCATGGTCCAACTCGATGGCGGACGATTCGCCACCAGCGATCTCAATGACCTGTACCGCAGAGTCATCAACCGCAATAATCGTCTCAAGCGGCTGATGGAAATGGGAACGCCTCAAGTAATCATCCGTAATGAACAGCGGATGCTACAAGAAGCCGTGGACTCACTGATTGATAACGGACGGCGCGGACGAGCAGTAACTACCAGCAGTGGACACAAGCTTAAATCGCTTTCCGATATGTTAAGGGGTAAACAAGGACATTTTCGCCAGAACTTGCTGGGTAAACGCGTTGATTACAGCGGTCGTTCCGTTATTGTATCCGGCCCTGAACTTAAGATGCACCAATGTGGTTTACCCAAACGGATGGCGCTTGAATTGTTCAAACCGTTTGTTATGCGCCGCCTGATAGCCAGAGGTCTGGCATACAATGTTCGGAACGCCAAACGAGCTGTTGAACGAGGGCAAGAAGGCGTATGGGATATCCTCGAGGAAGTAGTCGCTGATCATCCCATCCTATTGAACAGAGCGCCTACATTGCACAGGCTGGGGCTTCAGGCTTTCATGCCCATACTTGTAGATGACAGTGCCATTCAGCTTCATCCTTTAGTGTGTGGCGCCTTTAACGCTGATTTCGATGGGGACCAGATGGCCGTTCACATTCCACTATCCCGCGCTGCGATCGAAGAAGCCAAGCAAGTAATGCTCAGCACTAAAAACATGCTCTCTCCAAGTTCAGGTGATCCAATAGTGGCGCCAACAATGGAAATGGTTCTTGGCTGCTATTACTTGACAAACCTTAATACCGAAGAGGCAAAAGGTAAAGGAATGACCTTCGCAGACTTTAATGACGCAAGGTTAGCATACGATTTGGGCATTATCGATCTGGACGCTGAAATTAACATTCGACAACAGGATGGCAAAGAAGCACTTACGACATGCGTCGGGCGCATTATTTTCAATGAGGCCCTGCCTGAAGAACTTCAGTTCCATAATACTCTTTTTGACAAGAAAAAATTGAAGCAACTCACCTCCGAGTGTTTCCATCGATTCGGAAATGAAGTGACAGCTACTATGCTCGATAACGTCAAGACCCTTGGTTTCCAGTACTCAACCAAATCAGGATTGTCCATGGCTGTCAGTGACCTGGAGATTCCTGTGGACAAGCCTGATATCGTTGGTCGTGCCGATAAAAAGGTTTCCAGGGTTGAGTCCCAGTATCAGGAAGGTCTCGTAACTAAGGATGAGCGTTACCAAAGCATTGTAAAAACCTGGATCGACGCGAACAACGAATTGACCAAGAGTCTGGAGAAGTCTCTCGACCACCAGGGCTCAATTTATATGATGGCTAACTCTGGAGCCAGAGGTAACATGGGACAGATCAGACAGATGGCTGGAATGCGAGGGCTGATGAGTGATCCATCAGGCAAGATCATTGAATTGCCCATCAAGGCTAATTTTAGAGAGGGCCTCTCCGTCCTGGAATATTTCATCTCAACACACGGTGCACGTAAAGGTTTGGCCGATACTGCGCTTCGCACATCCGATAGTGGCTATCTCACCAGAAGGCTTATAGACGTAGCTCAAAGTATCATTGTTACCGAAGAAGACTGCGGAACTGATGAAGGCCGATGGGCTTCTGAACCAACCGAAAAAGGTATTCTACCTTCGCTTTCCGAACGTATAGTCCACCGTTTTGCTTCCCGTGCAATTGCTCACCCGGAGACCGGTGAAATAATCGTTGATCGCAATGAGGAGATCACTGCGGAAAAAACTGCGCGGATCGTAGAAGCAGGAGTTACCGAAGCCTGCATCAGATCGCCACTCACATGCCAGACTGCAAAAGGTATATGCCAACGCTGTTATGGTATCGATCTTGCCCACGGGAAATTGGTGGATGTCGGTGTGGCTGTCGGTATTATTGCGGCTCAAAGTATTGGGGAACCCGGAACACAGTTGACAATGCGTACCTTCCACACAGGTGGAGTTGCCGGACTCGATATTACCGGGGGTCTCCCCAGAGTTGAGGAACTCCTTGAGGCCAGAAATCCCAAAGGGCAAGCTATTATTACAGAAATGGATGGGGTCGTTGAAATCACCGATGTCGAGGATGGCTTGAAGACAAAGGTCACAAATCTGGAGGTCCATCGAGATGATTATCCTTTGCCTCCAGGGTATGAGACGGCAGTAAAAAACGGTCAGCTTGTTGATGCTGGTCACGTATTAGCACTCCCTACACCCAGTGAGACGTCAGATGAAAAGGTTTCTGGAAATCTTCAACCTATCCTTTCAAGGCAGCAAGGTACCATTGAGCTTGATGATAACCAGATATATGTGTCATACAAAGAGATGGAGGAAAGAGAGTATACCGTCTCTCAGGGATCGCGTTTTCTGGTGAAGAGCGGTGATACAGTCAGAGCCGGTGATCAACTCACTGAAGGCTCTCTCAATCCACAAGAAGTCCTTCGAATCGAAGGCGCAGATGCAGTCAAACGTTACCTTGTGAATGCGGTGCAAAAGGTATATCGAGCTCAAGGTGTGACCATACACGATAAACACATCGAAATTATTGTTTCACAGATGTTGCGCAGGGTGCGTATAGATTCTTCCGGAGATACCGGAATATTGCCCGGGGAATTGGTGGACAGGTTCGATTATGAAGCTACAAATGCAAAGGTGTTGGCTGAAGGCGGTGAACCGGCAACAGCCCATCCCGTACTACTGGGTATAACCAGGGCCTCACTTAACACACCCAGCTTCCTGGCCGCAGCTTCTTTCCAGGAGACAACCAGAGTGCTGACTGAAGCAGCTGTTGTCGGAAGTGTTGATAAACTGGAAGGTCTTAAAGAAAATGTGATCATCGGCAAACTCATACCATCTCGCAGCAGGATTACACAGCAATTTGCGCTGGAACTCTCGCAGGGTGCAGAGCCAGGTGCTCAACTGATGGAGCCAGATACTATCACAAAAGCCTCTGATCAAAAGACAGAGATGGAAACTGAACAGGACATGACAACTGGTGATTCCGAACTTGTGGAAGATGCAGTAGAAATAGCAGAGGAGATACAGCCAGAACTGGAAGCAGAAGAGGAAGCAACAACAGCGCAAGAGATAGAAGATTTAGAACAAGAACCTGAGGTAAAAGAAGAACAATCAGAGACAGCACAGGAAATAGAGCTGGCAACAGATGAGACTGAACAAGAACCTGAGGTAGGAGAAGAACAACCAGAGGCAGCACAAGAGATAGAGCTAGAGACGGACGGGGCGAAACAAGCAACTGAGGAAGAAGATCAGCCAGATGCCTCACAGGAGATAGAGCTGGAATTCGATTAATTAAGGAAAGCGGTACGTTACGAGATAATGGCTAAGTTTGGATTATTCTGGACTTAGCCTTTTCTTTTACGGTTGTTCCCAAGACGTTGCCCAACAAGCCAGTATTCCATGCTATCAGCCAACGCAATCCAGCTTGCTTGAATGATATTAGTCGAACTTCCCACAGTCCGCCACTCCTGTTCTCCATCACTCGACTCAATCAACACTCGCACTTTAGCTTCTGTCCCCTCACTCTCCTCAAGGATACGGACTTTGTAGTCGATCAATCGAACTGCCAGCACTTCAGGATAGAACAGCGTCAACGCTTTGCGTAAAGCCTCGTCGAGTGCATTTACCGGGCCATTACCTTCAGCCGCGGTATGCTGTATTGCATCTCCTACTCTTACCTTAACCATCGCCTCAGAGAGAGCCCCTTCTTCGGTGACCGTCGGATGGCGGCGATGCCTTTCCACAATCACCATAAAATCAACTAGTTCAAACGGCGGATGATAATCCGGTTGAGATCGATGTAAAAGCAATTCAAACGAAGCTTCCGCGTCATCAAATGTGAACCCCTGGCTTTCCAAAGCCTTGATCTCTTTAAGAATCTTCTTTGCTTCCGCGCTCTGCGCAGCAAAGTCTAATCCACGTTCCTTAGCTTTGTAGATTATTGTGTCCGTGCCAGCAAGTTCTGAAACCAAAATTCGACTGCTGTTACCCACCAGTGCCGGTTCAACATGTTGATAACTCTTCTCCGACTTGACCATCGCTGAAATGTGAAGTCCCGCCTTATGTCCAAAAGCGCTACTGCCTACATATGGAAGATGCGAATCATGGGCCAAATTCGCAACTTCACTCACGTATCGGGATACTTCAGTGATCATCGCAAGCTGCCCCTCAGTCAGACAATCGATATCCATTTTGAGTTTCAATGCCGGAATTATGGAGCAGAGATTGGCGTTTCCACAACGCTCACCATAACCATTGATTGTCCCTTGAACCTGTGTAGCACCAGCCTGTACTGCAACCAACGTATTGGCTACCGCTAAATCCGAATCATTGTGAGTATGAATACCCAGCGATGTCTTGCACTTCTTTTTCGACGCTCTCAAAATTGCAGTCACTTCGTCAGGCATTGCCCCGCCATTGGTATCGCAGAGAATCACACAATCGGCACCAGCCTCGGCGGCACTCTCAATAGTCCTCAAAGAGTACTCAGGATTCGCTTTATACCCATCGAAAAAATGTTCGGCATCGAAGAACACTCGCAAACCTTTGGATTTCAGATATTTAATAGAATCCACGATCATTGCCAGGTTCTCATCGAGACTAGTCTTGAGAATCCGGGTAACATGCTGAGCTGAACCTTTTCCTACCAGAGTAATGACCTTCGCCCCGGACTTCAGCAAATCCTGCAAGTTAGCATCGTCCTCAACAGCAGTATTAGCACGGCGTGTACTGCCAAAAGCAACCAGCGTAGAATTCGAGAGGGTTACAGTAGACATCCGCTGAAAGAACTCGGTATCCTTGGGATTTGCACCCGGCCATCCCCCTTCGATGAAATGAATTCCAAATTCATCAAGTTTGATGGCAATCCTTATTTTATCCTCAACCGAGAAAGCGATCCCTTCCCGCTGAGCCCCGTCACGCAGAGTTGTATCATAGAGATGAACGTTCATTTTTGCACCTCAAAAACGCATATTTAGACTACATCAGCCACTGTCTCTCGTCAAGCACGGTATACGAAAAAACATAATAGAGTTTTGTTGGCGGATACAGGATATGCTAAACTCTGATCGATGGAAATGAATATGGTGAGTATTCTGAAAAACAACTGGCGGCAGGGCCTTTTGTTTTCCATAATTGCCTTGATGATAGCTATTACTGATCAGGTTTCAAAAGCCCTTGTCAGGGCAAATATGTATCTGGGTGAATCAATACCTGATGAAGGGAAATTTCGTCTCACTTATTCCACGAATAGCGGGAGTGTTTTCGGCCTTCCTCTCGACTCGACTTTCCTTCTCATTATGGGGATTATTGTCTTATTTGCTCTCCTCTGGCTAAACTTTTTTTATCTGAAATCGGCAAGCAAGTTTATGCGAATTGGACTGGGTTTGGTAATGGGCGGAGCTATCGGTAATCTAATCGATAGGATTCGGTTCGGAGAAGTGACGGATTTTATTGATGTCAACCTTGGCTTCTGGCCCCTTGACCCCTGGCCGATTTTCAATATCGCTGATGCCGCGCTCACTACTGGTGTGTTCATTTTAATCTACTGCTTTGTGGTCCTCGCCGCAAAGTCAAAATAGCGGCCGCATTCGAATCTGTATGCGTGCAACAATACTGGACAAATCTTGACTGTTGCTGTAATATAAATAAGGTTTTCAGGAGGCAAAAGTTTTGGCAAATAGTAGATCAGCAAAGCAAAGAATCCGGGTCAATCGCAAAAGGTATCTTCGAAATAAATCCGTTCGAAGCCAATACAGAACATATGTAAGCAAGGCTGAAAAGCTCATTGAGAATGGCGACTTGGAAACGGCTGGAGAAGCTGTCAAGCAAGCCATAAGTGTTCTCGATAGAACGGCACAGAAAAGGGTCCTGCATCCTAACAATGTTGCTCGTCGAAAATCTAACCTGGTCAGGAAGCTCAGCAAAGCCCTTGCTGAAAGCTAACTAACATCTGAAAAATTAGTTACAGAATAGAAACGCTCCCTGATGGGAGCGTTTTTTCGTGATAAGGTTTCAATCGTCCTCAACGAGGAATCAATTGTCATTGGTAGCACATTCAGAACCCTTACCTGTGAGCATTTCAATTGCATGTGGCAGGGCTGGACGGATAGCTTCGAGACACTCACGAACGGCCTTGGGGCTGCCGGGAAGGTTGATAATCAATGTCTTGCCCAAAGTTCCTGCTATACCACGGCTGAGCATCCCTTTTGGGGTAATCCGAATGCTTTCAGCGCGCATAGCCTCAGCGAACCCTGGGGCAAGCCTGTCTATCACCGCCAGCGTTGCCTCAGGCGTAACGTCACGAGGGGCAAGTCCGGTGCCACCGGTTGTAAGGATCAGGTCGACCCTCTCACCATCGGCCCACTCAATCAACTTGCCAGATATCTCGCCTTTCTCATCCGGAATAATCTCGTATTGAGTGACCTCAGCACTGATTCCCGCCAGCATCTGGCGAATCGTAGCACCACTTTCATCCTCACGCTCTCCTCTTGAACCCTTGTCACTGATAGTCAGAATACCAACGGTGAACATATTCTCACCCCCTGAGCCGATTCAGAACCTCTTCGAAAGCCAACCGTTGCTGCTCTCCTCCGCTCATGTCACGCAGCATTACTACTCCATCTTTGAGTTCATCTTCACCAATGATAATTGTGTTGTTTGCACTTAAAGCATTCGCTTGCCGCATTTGAGCCTTCAAACTTCTATTCCCGGAAGCCAAGATTGCACTCATCCCCTCTCGACGGATTTGCGTAACGTATTCCACGGCCTTATCTTTGGCTCTTTGGCCAAGAAACGCTACAAAGGTCGAGGGATTTGCAACAGCAGGAATGGTAATATCCTGACTCTTTAAATTAAGGATGGTGCGTTCAAATCCGGTGGCAAATCCAACTGCAGAAACAGCCTTCCCCCCAAGCTCTTCAATTAGATCATCGTAACGCCCACCACCACCAATAGTGCTCTGGGCCCCCTTCGCACCCGGTGGTTGAATTTCGAAGACTGTTTTGGTGTAGTAATCCAGCCCGCGAACCAGCCGGTGATCTACATCGAAGTTTAAACCGAGAATGGAGAGATACTTCTTGAGTGAATCGAAATGGTCTGAGCATTCCGTGCAAAGGCAATCAAAGCTCTTTGGTGCCTGCTCCGCGATAGGTATGCAGGCTTCATTCTTACAATCCAATAACCGAAGTGTGTTTCTTTCGGCTCGTCGTTTGCAATCAGGACAGAGTCGATCGATTTTATCAGTATAGTATTCCCTTAGGGTTTTGAGATATTGAGGTCGACAGTTGCGGCATCCGATACTGTTAAGTTTCAGCACAAGGTCCCTCAAACCTAATTTGGAATATAGTGACCATGCCATATCGATAACTTCCGCATCAAGTGCCGGATCAGCATCACCGATAGCCTCAAATCCGAATTGCCAGTGTTGTCGAAATCGTCCTGCCTGGGGTCTCTCGTAGCGAAATATCTGCGTGATATAGTAGAGTTTCACCGGTTGAGTTAAATTGTGCATCCCATGTTCGAGGTAAGCTCGGCATATCGAAGCAGTCCCCTCGGGACGCAGGGTCATCATTTCGCCACCACGGTCCTCGAAAGTGTACATCTCTTTTTCGACTATGTCCGTCTCTTCACCGATGCTCCGCACAAAAAGCCCAGCATTTTCGAAAACCGGAGTATCGATTTTCTGGTAGCCGTAGAATCGGCAGATATCTATGATACTGCTTTTGACGAACTGCCAGTATTCCTGATCAGCAGGGAGTATATCGTAGGTGCCGCGTGGTGCCTGATACAAAATCAACCTCTTGAGACTTAACTTTGATATAGCATACATTATGGGATACGGGGTGTAAAGTTGAGTGAAAATAGAATTGAAAACCTTTACAGTTGAAAGAGGGTATGATAACATTTAAGATGGTCTAATTTGGCCGAATGATAAATCACCAGTCAGGAGGAATAATGGCCGACGAGAAGAAGGAATTCAACAAAACTATTGACCCATCGACGTTTGAACTGTTAGCGATTGCTGAGGCTGAGGGAATTAGCACTATATTTGATCGCGCTGCAGCCCTCAAAGCATGTCCCATCGGAAGCAGTGGGGCTTGTTGCAAGGTCTGCTCCATGGGACCGTGCCGGTTGACGGGAAAGAATGAAGTGGGCCTGTGTGGCGCCACCAGAGCCACCGTGGCCGCCAGGAACTATGCCCGTGATGTTGCTGCCGGCGCTGCCGCTCACTCCGATCATGGCCGCGATATGGCGATGACCCTGTTGGCGGCTTGCGAAGGTCATGCGCCTGATTACAAGATCAAAGATGTTCCCAAGCTGATGGTTGTAGCCAAGTTGCTGGATGTCGAAACTGAAGGTAAAGAAACCATCGAGATTGGCAGAGATGTGGCGCTTGCCGCGCTGGATAATTTCAGCAGTACCAAGAAAGAATGTGATTATGTCAGGCGAGCCCCCGCGAAGAGGGCGGAAGTCTGGAGAAACATTGGCATTACTCCACGTGGCGTTGACAGAGAGATCGTAGAGGTTCTGCATCGCACTCACATGGGAGTTGATCAGGATGCCGAACATATTATGAATCATGCCATGCGATGCTCGCTGGGCGATGGCTGGGGCGGCTCGATGCTGGGAACCGATATCAGTGATATCCTCTTCGGAACGCCAGGGCCTGTAAGTGCAAGGTCTGACTTTGGCGTCTTGAGCGAAGACGAAGTGAATGTTGTTATTCATGGTCATGAGCCTACACTTTCGATGATGATCGTGGAAGCGGCCGGTGACCCTGAGATTCTGGAATATGCCAAATCCAAGGGCGCGAAGGGAATCAACCTGGCAGGCATGTGCTGCACGGCCAATGAGATTCTCATGCGCGAAGGTGTCCCGTTGCTAGGCAATTTCCTTTCCCAGGAACTGTCAATCGTTACCGGAGCCGTCGAGGCAATGGTGGTGGATATTCAGTGCATCATGCAGGGACTCGTGGCTGTAGCGCAGAATTATCATACCGAGATTATCAGCACCTCTCCCAAAGCCAAGATCACCGGAAGCACCTACATGGAATTCGATGAGCATCATGCCCTCGAACAGGCAAAGGCGATCCTGAGGAAAGCCATCGATAATTACCCGAACCGAAAAAAGACCCATATTCCCAACTATGTTAACAACCTGGTGGCTGGTTTTTCCCATGAATATATCAATTATATGCTGGGTGGCAGTTTCCGCCAGTCCGTGCGTCCTTTGATCGATAACATTGCCAATGGCCGGATCAGGGGAGCTGCTGGCGTTGTGGGTTGTAATAATGCCCGATTGACCCATGATGATAACCAGACCAAGATCGTCATGGAGATGATCAAGAACGATATCATTGTGGTTACCACCGGTTGCAACGCGATTGCCGATGCCAAGTGGGGTCTGCTTTCACCGGAAGTAATGGATATGTGCGGACCTGGTTTGAAGGAGATTTGCCAGACCATCGGCATTCCTCCGGTATTGCACATGGGTTCCTGTGTGGATAATTCCCGCATCCTTACCCTTGTTGGCCAGGTTGCTACCGAGGGTGGTTTGGGTGAAGACGTCTGCGATGCTCCTACCGTCGGATTTGCGCCCGAGTGGATGAGTGAAAAGGCCATCTCCATTGGAACCTATGTTGTTGCCTCCGGCGTTACCACCTGGATGATCGGACCTAACCCATATGGTAACAGCCCTGAAGTGGTAGAGTTGATGGACAAGGGTTTCCGTGAGAAGGTTGGCGCTTCATTATACTTCGAGCCTGATGTTGATAAGGCAATTGCCGATGCTATTGCGCATATCGATGCCAAGCGTGCAGAACTCAAGCTTGAACCATACGATCCTAAGAAGTACGCCAAGAGCGACACCTACTATCCTACGGACTACACAACCCCTGAGGTGTTCGACGAGAACAGGTACTCGCGTTCCGGCACCTAATAATCTTTGAACTAGAATAAAAAAGGCCTTCCCGATTTGGGAAGGCCTTTTTTTGTTGGTATGCGGGTAGCAATTACTCCGAATCAAATGATCGGCCAAGCGCTTGTTTCATCTTACTCAAGCGCGCATCGAACTCTGAACGAAGCTCATCTGCCTTTTTTGCCCATTCCTCATCGTTTTCGGTGTTGATCCCAGCAACCGCATTCCCCAAAATGCCGGCACTGGCCATACGTTCTTTTATTTCTTTCCCGGCTTCTTCCGCATTCTCTTCATACCACAGTTTTTTCTGCCATGAATGCTGACCGAAAAGCTTCATCACCTCATCAGCTACGTCCGCAACTGTCTTCGAGCCCTGTAATCCGATGATTCCCTCTAAAGCCTTTTCTGTAAGATCTTTGTTCTCCAAATCTATATTACTGATCAAAGTAGCGAGCGCAGATCGGGTGGCGATGGATTTACCTTCGTTTTCCAGCTTATCCAGTTGTTCGGCCAGAATGCTGATTTGACCGTGTTCAAAGAATCGCTGAGCGATTGCTTCACCTGCGGGAACATACTTGGCCTCGTTTTGACGCTGCATTTCCTCAGGCGAAAGTTTACCCATACGATCAGCTCGTTCCAGGGCACGTTCCAAGGCACTCTTCATTTCGTCCATCGAATTACTCCCTACTTAATTTATATCAAATCCGCAGCTTGAAGCAAGCACCAGTTCGAATTATAATATCGATGGAGTTGAATAAGGTGCAGGGTTTCCTGCCGGGGGTTATTGGGGGGGGTGTCCCCCGGTTCTACTTTCCCCCAAAGGTTGGGGGCCAAGGGGTTTGATTCAAAATGCAATTGATAAATAATCTTTACGCTTATCCCTGGAATGGCAGGGGAAATAACTGCCACAGCTACCTCTATCGCGACGTATTGAAGGGAAAAAGACCGCATGTGCTGGTAGACCCCGGATATGTTGTCAACGAGACCAACGAAAAATGTTTGGAGAACCTTACCCGATTAATGGCCGAAGATGGAATAATGCCAGAGGATATCGGCTTGGTCATTAATACTCATTCCCACGTAGACCACTGCGGGGCCAGCGAAGCTGTTGCCAGCGCGGGGGATACTCGAGGGATGATCACACTCAGTAAAATCGAGGATGAGTACCGTCGTGGTACAGGACTGCAACTGCACAAGATGATCGGGTTGAAACTGGAAGATTTTGAACCGGATTTCTACCTTCAGGAAGGTATCTTGAGTCTGGGAAATGGGGGGAACAGGTTCAATCTACAGGTGATCCTCACTCCGGGTCACTGTCCCGGATCAATCAGCATCTATGATCCTCAAAACAAGGCCCTTATTACTGGTGATGCAGTCTTTAACAAGAGTGTGGGCCGAACGGACTTTCCCGGCGGCGATGGCAAAGTGTTAAAGGCGAGCATTGAAAAGTTGTCAGAGTTCGATGCGGAATATCTTCTTCCCGGACACAATACAGAATTCGGGAATATCATTCAGGGGAAAGACAAAGTTGAGGAAAACTTCGCCTTCATAAAGAGATACTATTCCCCCATGATGTAACTTCAGTCTTAGCCCACCTTATACACCTTACAAATCAGGCTCTTGTAAGGAGCGCAATAGCCTGAAGGCCCCTGATAACCGGAAGGCAATAACTGATTGATATTACTTTCCCAAACCCCAAAGAGAGAAGGTTCCGCACCTTCTCTCTCCGGATACCACCAACCATGCTTGGCATTCACAACCCGGGGATCGATGGTTGTTGTGAGTTTAGCTTTCTGTTTGCATCGCCCGTAATTATTTTCAATCCAGACCCAGTCGCCATCAATGATGCCCAGACCCGCAGCAGTATCAGGATGGATCTCAACCTCGGGATCGGGGTCTATCTCCCTCAGATTCGGAATCTGGCGATGCTCAGAGTGAAAGAATCCCCATGATCGGGCTCCGGTCGTCAATACCAAAGGATATCCTTTGGCCAACTCAGGAGTACTCACTGGACTCTGGAACGGTTCTTCATAATACGGTAAATGATCTATGCCAATCTTCTCAAAAGCCGGAACATATAGATTGAATTTTCCATTGGGTGTTCTGAATCCCGGTTGCCCATCCCTTCTGAGCAATCCTTCTTCATATTTTCGGTAATGGAACGGAGCATAAACCGGATCACACCTTTCCCTTAATTCGCTGAAGCTCATCCCGGTATCCCGGATGAGCCAATCAAGCATTTGTTCCACATTATCCCAGGGGAAACTATCCGGATTGAGTCGCTTGCCCACTTCAAGCAGAATCTGCTCATCAGATTTGCATTCACCAACCTGAACCACTTTGTTTATAGCTCTCATTGGGCCCCACCAGCCACCAACGAACTCCGCTCTAATGCTGTCCCTTTCCAGTACTGAAGCAGCCGGGAGTACCAGATCGGCACATGCCATGGCAGATGGGGTCATGAACAAGTCTACATCGACCACGAATTCACAGTTTCGCAGAGCTTGATATGCACCTTTGGGATCGGCTCCGGTACAAGCGAGGGGATTGGTTGCCTGCATCCATGCCATCTTGATAGGATAGGGTTTACCGGTCTGCATGGCTTCAGCGGTCAGATCAGGTTGCGCACCTTTGTAGAAAGGAAACTCTTCGTAACCTATGGTATTCCGCAAAGTGTCTCGGGGAACATCTTCTATGCCCCATGCAAACGGTGGGAGATTGGTATAATCCACACCGGGTCGATTAATTATATTCCCACCCGGCACATCGACATTTCCCGTCAAGGCCCACAGATCCTGCACTCCCAGCAACGTGGACATTCCCGCCTGATGCTGCTCCATGGCCACGCCCCATTGGATTGCTGCCGGTTTGCTGGTAGCATATAATCTTGCTGCCTTGATCAGTTTCTCTTTGGGCACCCAACTGATCTCTTCCACCCTCTCGGGGGGATACTCAGCAGCTCGTTCCTTCAGGGCCTCAAATCCATCTGTCCATTTCTCAACGAATTCCTTATCGTAGATACCTTCACTAATGATGATATTGATCAGTCCCAGAGCGATCGCCGGATCGGTCCCGGGACGAAGTTGCAGCCATACCTCCGCCCGTGAAGCCAGCCAGGTAAGTCGGGGATCGATTACAATCAGTTTCGTCCCACGCTTCATGCACTCGACAATCCAATACCCCATGAAGGAATCCGGATGGGACACCACTGGATTGTTCCCCCAAATGATCATCACCTTTGGCGGAACCCAGTTGGGATTATCATACCGATCGGCGAACATCTGAGAGCAATCGGCCCAGACGAATCCGCCGAAAGTGGCCAGCATCAATTGCAGCTTTGGAGCGTAACAGGCAACGCCACTGAAAAAGGCTGGAGACATGTTGGGGCTGCCGAAGGCAGAATAACAGAGCTTGGCAAGAATGTGAGAAATGTTTCTTCCCGTACCAGTCAGGACAGTGATGGCTTCGGGACCACATTCGGTTTGAATTCGCCTCACGTTCTCTTCAATGAGATCATAGGCTTCATCCCATGTGATCCTCTCCCACTTCCCTTCGCCACGCTCCCCAACGCGTTTGAGGGGATGCGTCAATCTATCGGGACTGTGAACCACTTTGGGCAAGGAAAGGCATCGAACACAAAGCCGGCCCTCGTTGAAGGGAATATCCGGGTCCCCTTCAATTTTCACCACGGTATTATCTTTACTGTAGACGAGGATGCCACACTGATTGTGACAACCCGGTCCCGACCAGGGCAAAGTACGAGTTACAGTATATTCGCCCTCCTGCCATCTCCAGGGCTTTCTTGATGATTCCATTACATGCCGATACCCCCGATACCCACTGGCCATCGGGGGTACTCATCCTTTCATTTATCGTGTTCGTAAAATCGTATCTACAGGCCTAGCTCTTTCCAATTCGGAACATTTTAGTGCCGCACTTAGGGCATACACCCTGAGTAGCCGGCTTACCATTTTTCATGGTAATTTTCTTGGGGCTTTTCATCTCCTGTTTGGCTCGGCACTTCATGCAGTATGCTTGCATAGCTACACCTCCTTTGCCGTGAAGGATATACTACTTCATAGGTACTTGTCAAGAGTCCGCACACTCGAATTTTAAAAACCCCCTTCGAATGACCTAATTCATCGCTCAAGTATCGTTCCCTAGCTAGACGGCTAAGGCCCCATTTCGAAGCTAAGTGTACTGCCATGCATCCTCTGAATAACAGATTATGCGTATACTACTCAACTTCAGATAAGTAGTCAAGTGGAAACAGGTCAACCTTGCCCTACAGTAGATTGAAAAAGCATGTGAAATCCGGTATGCTCCGCATACATTCTCTTGGTCTAAGGAGGAGATTATGGGACATATCAGTAACCCCGAACGAGAGTATCGTTTGCTGCAACAGCGACTGGACCGCAATGTCACCGGAGCGCCCCAGTCCCCCACCTTTACCAAGATACTGCAACTCCTGTTTTCTCCCGATGAAGCTGAAATTGCCAGGCGAATTCCCAGTCAACCAATACCACTGGATACCATTTCGAAAAAATTGAATATTCCGTTTGATGAACTCAGTGACAAAATGACCGACATGGCACAACGCGGCCTCGTGATCGATATGGAGCGCAACGGGCGGCGGTATGTCGCACTTCCACCAGTTATCATTGGTTTTTTTGAATATACGTTCATGCGTACTCGCGAAAACGCGCCGATGATGGAATTAGCTCAGCTGTTCGATGACTACATGACTCAGGATGACCGTTTCGCCCGCTCGGTATTCACCAGCCAAACACAACTTGGCCGTTCGCTCGTTCGCGAGGAATCGCTCCCGGAAGGGGATTACACCGAAATCCTGGATTGGGAGCGTGCCAGCCAAATCGTACAGTCGGCATCGACTCTAGGCGTTTCGCTTTGCGCCTGTCGTCATAAAAAGAGCCATTTGGGCAAAGCGTGTGATAGACCCCAAAAGACGTGTCTCACGCTCAACTATGGGGCGGAAGTGATGATTCGAAGCGGCCTCGCCGATCGAATCACGGCTGCCGAGGGAATAGGAATCCTGGAGGAATGCAAGGAAGCTGGAATGGCCCAGACTGGAGATAACGTGCAGCGCAAGATGACCTATATCTGTAACTGCTGTGGATGTTGTTGCGGAATGATGGAAGCAATCAATACATGCAACATCCGGAATGCCATCGTCTCCTCCAACTGGATCATGCAAGTGGACCTTGCGAAATGCAAAGGGTGTGGTAAGTGCGCCCAGGTTTGTCCGGTTGGCGCAATCGCGATTGCCGAGGAGAAAGAAGGGGAAAAGAAACGAAGATGGGCAGTGCGTGATGCAGACCTTTGCCTGGGGTGTGGCGTTTGCTGTTCGTCCTGCGAGTTTGGCGGTGCCTCGATGCAACCCCGCGAGAAGAGAGTTCTCACACCCGAGACATTGTTCGATAGAGTAGCCACCATGGCGATCGAGCGAGGCAAGCTTGCGCATCTCATTTTCAATAACCACGATAAACTAAGCCATCGGGCAATGAGTAGAATCGTTGGTGTTATCGAAAAATCGCCACCCTTCAAGGCGGCTATGGCCATTGAACCACTGAAATCGACGTTCCTGAACAATGTAGTAAAAGGGGCGAATAGAAAAGCGAAGCAGGTACGTGAGGAAGTAACGTAGACTCATTTTGATATCCGAACCAAGAGTGTTGTAATGATAAAAATTCTTCGAAAATGGAAGAGGATCAGAGAACGGCAGAAAGAACTGGATGCATCTGCGCCCAAGGTTGGTGGCGTCGCTCCGGATTTCGAGTTGCGAGACGTAAACGGTGAGAATCCCGTTCGGCTTTCTGAATTTCGGGAACAGAAACCGGTGGCTCTAATCTTCGGCAGCTTCACTTGACCACCATTTGTCGATAGGACCGTGAGTCTACCGGATTTATATGCAAAATACCATGATCGGGTCCAGTTTCTGGTCATCTACATTCGTGAAGCACATCCCATAGACGGCTGGTGACTTGGCAAAGGCGCAATAGGATTAATGCTCAAGCTTACTCGATCCAAAGTAGCCACCGATATCTACGATCCGAAGACGATAGAGGAACGGCGAGCGGTCGCGGGACAGTGCGAGACTGCTCTGAATTATGGCGTTCGCACGTACATCGACGAGATGGATGACGCTGTCAACAAAGCGTACGCGGCCTTCCCTACACGCCTCTACTTGGTGGGACTGGATGGGAGAGTGGTTTATGCCGGAGGCTTGGGGCCGTATGGGTTCAAGCCGGCAGAGCTGGGAAAAGCCATCGAGAAATACCTCGCAAAGACTGACGGCAGCGCTGCCTGATAACTGACCTCACTCCGTAGAGACGTCCCGCCGGGACGTCTCTACGGGATTGTATTGTATATTGGACGCTCTTACATTCTATTCTTCGTGTACTTCGTGGTTAATGAAAAAGCTCAGATGTGATGATCAAGACTTTATGGTTCCGGGAGCCCCAGCCATAGCTGACGAAGGCTAGCTGCGTCAGCCGAAGGTTGGATTGTCCGGGTTGGAACCCTCTTACGCTCATGAAAGCAAGCTTGTCCCTCCGAAAACCTTGACACGTATATTGACAAAAGATACAGTCTCCCCAGAGGCATTCATGCACATTCAACGTCTGGAACTCACCAATTTCCGTAACTACGATGAACTGAAGTTCGAAATTCCACCCGGAATCTCGGTATTTCAGGGGGCTAATGCTCAGGGTAAAACCAATTTACTCGAAGCCATCTGCTTTGTGGCGACAGCAAGGCTTTCCCGATCAGTTCCCGATAAGGAACTTATCACTTGGAATGCTCTACAAGAGAAGCTGCCTTTCGCTCGAATCTCTGCGGATGTTCATAGGAACGAACGCGATGTTCAACTGGAGATAATCCTGCGCCCTCGATCCGTTCATTTTGAGGACAATGCAATCTCGGTGCCGATCCAAAAACATATTCGTGTGAATGGCATTGCCCGCCGTGCATTTGACCTTGTTGGCCAATTGAACATGGTGATGTTCAGCCCACGGGATATCGATCTTATTAGCGGTGAACCAGCATTGCGACGGCGTCACCTTGACATCACCAATTCACAGGTCGATCCCCAATACCTCAGAAATCTGCAACGATATAATAAAGTGCTGGGGCAGCGCAATCATCTGTTGCGCCAAATAGCTGCTGGAAACGCCCACTTGGACGAGCTTGCTTTCTGGGATGAAGAGTTGGTAAAACTGGGAACCTATATTGTTTTTCAGCGAAACGAGACCATTTCCAAAGTAAGCGATCTATCCAATCCCATACATGATCAGCTCAGTGGAGGGAAAGAGACCCTGTCTCTGAGATATCAACCCAACATTGCTCCTGAAACAGCGAAATTCGAGACTATTGATGATGTTGAGCAAACGTTCAATAGAGCATTAACCGCTGCCCGAGAAAAAGAACTGGCTCGCGGTCAATCGCTGGTCGGACCCCATCGGGATGAACTGCGGTTCCTGGCCAATGAAAAAGACATGGGTACATACGGATCAAGGGGACAGCAGCGAACCATCGCGCTCTCAATTAAATTGGCCGAGGTCAGCTTCATGCTTGCACAAACGGGCCAAATGCCTGTTCTTTTACTCGACGACGTCCTCTCCGAACTGGATTCACAGAGGAGACAACATCTGCTTGATGCTATCGGTGAGTATCAGCAGGTACTTGTGACCGCAACCGATCCTGATCGATTTCCCCCGTATTTCCTCTCTCAGGCCGCGAGATTCACCGTTGAGAACGGAACTATTAAATCGGATGACTCGTAGCAATTCGCCACGCTGATGGGTATCAGCACCAGCAAAGGATGAAAATCAATGTTCA
Organism: Chloroflexota bacterium; assembly: GCA_013203045.1. GTDB lineage: Bacteria > Chloroflexota > Dehalococcoidia > SZUA-161 > SpSt-899 > JABMQN01. The sequence goes on along the minus strand of JABMQN010000151.1, from coordinate 4,482 downwards.
TGCGAAGGACACACCCCTCGGTCCCCTCTCGAGAGGGGATGGGAAAACTGACAGCCGATAGCTGACGGCTGATAACTATTTTCAGAACAATGACAAGACAGATTCTCCACATTGATCTCGATGCCTTCTTCGTCTCTGTAGAACAGGTACTGAACCCTGACCTACAAGGCAAACCGGTAGTTGTCGGGGGACATCCTGACAGCCGCGGAGTGGTAACTTGCGCATCGTACGAAGCCAGGAAGTTCGGTTTGCATGCCGGTATGCCCATTGCCACAGCGCACCGACTTTGCCCCCAGGCAATCTTCATACCGGGCAGTTTTTCCATCTACCGGGACTACTCAGCCAAATTCATGGACATCCTTGCCCAATTTAGTCCTGATCTTGAACCGGGCGGACTTGACGAAGCATTCCTCGATCTCACCGGCTTCGAACCTCTCTATGGCCCAATCCGCGAGACAGCCCATCGCATCAAATCCCGAATCCGGGAAGAGTTGGAGATCACCGCCTCGATAGGGATAGCAACATGCAAAGTCGTAGCCAAAGTAGCCTCTGACTTCTCCAAACCGGATGGACTCACCGAAGTGACTCCCGGTACAGAAAAGGAGTTCCTGGCTCCATTGCCGGTAAAAGACCTGCCCGGAGTGGGTCCGAAGATGCAGCAAGCTTTGAAGAAAATCGGCGTGTCTACAATCGGGCAATTGGCTGATTTACCCGTTTCATTTGTGAAAGAGAACTTCGGGGTTTTTGGCGAAGTAATGCATCGCCACGCCAATGGTATCGATAATAGAGAAGTCAAACCATATGGCGAGGTCAAATCAATCAGCCGGGAGACTACGCTGGCGCAGGACACGCTCGACTTCCGAATGCTTAAGGCAACGCTTCGCTATCTGACCGAGAAGGTTGGGGCTGACTTACGGAATCAAGGAAAACAGGCCAAATGCGTGACACTAAAGCTCAGATACTCTGACTTCGATACTATCACCCGAAGTCAGACTCAAAAACAACCCACCGACCTCGATCAGGCCATTTTCAACGTCGGATCAGAGCTTTTGGACAAGTGTTTATCTCAGCGCAGACAATCGGTGCGGCTTATTGGTATCGGAGTGTCTAATCTGGTCGGACCGGAGAAACAGCTCGATATGCTGGATAACTCATCTCTGAGACTAGCTTATCTCGATAGGGCAATTGACCAGATTAGAAAGAAATATGGTTTCGGAGCGATTGAGAGGGGACAGACTCTACCTTTGAGGGACAAATACCATTGAAAACCTTTTTCTCAGATTGTTCAAGGTGTGACTCACTCCTGAGATCCCATCACCTTGAATTCCCGCATCTTCTCCTTTAACTTGGAAATGCCGAGAATACAAAAAAGGAGCCCGCCTCCGAACAGGATAATCGTTGCGCCTGAGGCAACATCGAATTCGTAAGAAAGCCATAGCCCTACGAACGTAATCACTGCACCGAAAAGGATAGCCAGTATCATCATCTTCTTCAGGCTGAAGGTAAACTGCCGGGCCATTGCAGCCGGTATAGTGAGTAGCGCAATCACCAGAATCACTCCGACAACCTGGATCAGCAATACAACAGTCAGAGCAATCATGATCAACAGCATATAATACAGGGCTTGAACGGGCACACCGACAACCGTACCAAATTCCTCGTCGAATGAACGCGCCAGGAACTCCTTATATAATGCTGCTACTACGGTCAGGATCACAACATCGAGAATCAGCATCAGCACCAAGTCCGAATCCGATACGGTTAAAATGCTTCCAAATAGATAGCTCATGAGGTCTGGAGTATAACCTGGCGTGAGGCCGATGAAAAGAATCCCCAGGGCCATACCCATAGCCCACACAATCCCAATCACGGTATCTTCTGCCAACCTGCTGTTTTTCGCGAGAAATCCAATTCCAAGAGCAGCCGCTATAGTGAAGCACAACGCCCCCATAATCGGATCGATGCCTGCATAATATCCAAGCCCAATCCCGCCAAAGGCCGTGTGTGAAATACCGCCACTGATGAAGACAATTCGGTTCACTACAACATAAACGCCGATAATCCCACAAGCAACCGAAGCCAGCAATCCAGCAAGCACGGCATTCTGCATGAAATCATATTGGAGCGCATCCCACATAATCTAATGCTCTTTTAGTACCCGATGAGGAATATCCCCGTGTGTGATCATCTGTATTGGGCACTTGTATGTAGCTTCCAATATCTCGGACTCAATTTCCCCGGAACCATGATGAAACAGTTCTTGATTAAGACAGGCAATTTTATCTACATGAACCGATACTGCACTGATGTCGTGAGACACCAGTACAATGGCCATTCGTTGTTTTAGGCTATCGAGTATTTCATAGAACTCCGTTTGCATCGCGGTATCGACGCTGGCCGTAGGTTCGTCAAGTAACAGTATTTCAGGCTCAGCTACCAATGCTCGGGCGATGAAAGCCCTCTGCTGTTCCCCTCCGGAGAGTTTCCCGATCTGTCGTTCTTTGTGATCCAGCATGCCCACAGTTTCCAGTGCACTCCGAGCCTTCTCTCTATCCTCGCCACTGTACCTTTTTAGAAGTCCTGTTCTCCCGTATCTCCCCATCAAAACTACATCCCATACATTTATGGGAAACTCGCGATCGAACAAGTTATGCTGAGGTACGTACCCAATTTTGTTGCGGCTTCTTTCAGGAGAAACGCCCAGAACCCGAACCTTTCCACGACTTGGCTTGATCAGACCCAAGATCACTTTCAGCAGCGTTGTCTTGCCACCCCCATTCGGCCCAATAATGCCAAGGAAATCATTCTGTTCAATAGCCATAGTGATACCCTTAAGAATCGGGACACCATTGTTTTGAACCCAGATATCATCGAGTGTAACTACATTATCATGAGCCATGTCTACTCCATCGCCTTAACCATTTCACTCAAGATTGACCGCATATTAACCGTGTAATCCTTTGATAACGGATCGATGAGTATTACCGTGCCATTAATCTCGTCGGCTATGACATCGGCGCTCTTGGGATCAAATTGAGGTTCAGCGAAAATGACTTTGATATTATGTTCCTTTGCTTCATTAATGAGAAGGGTCAATCCTTTCGCTGTTGGCTCCTTGCCTTCTTCTTCGATAGGAAGCATCTTAAGTTCATATTCATGAGCAAAGTATCCGAAGGCGGGATGATAAACCATAAAGACTCGATTCGTTATACTTGCTAAACCATCTTTTATGTCCCGATCGAGTTGTGATAGCTCTTCTAGGTAAGCATCCCTGTTGGATTCATAATAGCTTTTATTAGTGGGATCGACCTGGACCAGTCCATCACAGATATTTTCTACCATCATCATAGCATTCCTGGGAGACATCCATATATGCGGATCCATCCCTTCTTGATTATGATCACCTTCATCTTCGTGTTCATGAGGCGCACTCATTTCAATAAGCGTAATCTCCTTTGAGCAGTCAACAACGAGCATATCCTTGTTCTGGTCCACCAACTTATCCATCCATGCCAACTCGAACTCGATGCCGGAACCCACCTTGGCATATAGCTCCGCTTTGGCAAGGGCGATCATCTGGCTAGGAGTCGGTTCATATGTATGAACATTTGCTCCGGGTGGTACCATAACAGTGACTTCAACCTTATCCCCACCGATTTTCTCCGTGAACTCAGCTTGCGGTAATAGAGTAACTACGATACCTGGTTTTTTGTTTTGCTTGTCTTCTCCGTCATCATCACATGCCACAACCATGGCTCCTAAAGCTACGATCAAAACCAGCATTAAAGCGATTCGAAACCATTGGCTAAATTCGATGATTCTTTTTATCACCATGTTTTTCATATTCTTATGCCGTCACTGACAGTACCTGGCTTCGACAATTGCTGCAGCGCCCATAGAATTCCAGCATATGACCCTCGATTTCAAAACCTGTTTCCTGCGATAATCTTTCTTCGAGGTCACTGAGGTCACAATCGGTAAAATCGGCTACAGTACCACATTCGGAGCAAATCATATGGTGATGGTGACCGATAGGCGCTAACGTATAGCTTTGTGATTTACCTTCTCCATGTACCCGACAAATTAGCCCAAGCTCAGAAAACAATTCCAGGGTTCGGTAAACAGTTACCAGTCCAACACGAGGGTTATCTTGCTTCACTCGCTCATACACAGCGGCAGGTGTTAGATGTTCGTGACTGCTGACTATTGCACCCAGTACCGACCGTCTCTGTGCTGTGAGTTTATAACCATTCTGGCTCAACGTAGCAGCCAGTTTCTTTTCAGTGGGTCTCATAACAAAAATCTAAATGAAAATGATTTTCATTTAGCATACTACAACAATGATACCTAGGTTGTCAACGGGTCTATCGAATGGTATAATCGAGCGTTTGGGAGGGGTGACCGAGTGGTTTAAGGTGACGCTCTCGAAAAGCGGTGTAGCCTCTGTCTACCCTGGGTTCGAATCCCACCTCCTCCGCTTTT
>JABMQN010000150.1 GCA_013203045.1 Chloroflexota bacterium | reverse complement strand
TGGCCACCATTATCTGGGTATCATCGCGGATGAAGCTTTCCTGATTCTGCCGCCGTTCGCTATCCGAAAGCCCGGCGTGATAGGGTTTGACGGAAAAGCCCTGATTTGCCAGAACCTCAGCCAGTTCATCTACCTGCCTCCGGCTGAAACAATAGATGATTCCCGATTGATCCGGAAATTCCTTTGCAAATTGAAGGGTTTGAATCAGCGGGTTTTCCTTGGGAGTAATCTCAATGTAAAGGTTGGGACGATTGAAGCTGGCGATAAATTCATTGGATGCTTCAAATCGAAGGGATTCTTTGATATCCTGCCGCACTCGCGCTGTCGCAGTGGCCGTCAGTGCCATGCATACGGATTTTGGGAACCGTTTTCTGATCTCGGCAAGCTGCCGATACTCGGGGCGAAAATCATGTCCCCATTCCGAGATGCAGTGCGCCTCATCGATGGTCAGGCAATCGATCTGCTGTGAAGCCAGCAACGCCAGGGTCTTTTCCATCAGCAAGGTTTCCGGGGCAAGATAGAGTAACCGCACTTCGCCGCGTACGATGCGCCCGACATTCCTTTGATACTCTTCATACGATAGGGAGCTATTCAGGAAAACCGACTCGATGCCGAGTTCCCCGAGTTGCTCCACCTGATCTTTCATCAACGAAATGAGAGGGGAGACGACTACGGTCAGGCCTTCAAACAGCAGGGCCGGAATCTGATAGCACAGGGATTTTCCTCCCCCTGTAGACATGATAACCAGCGTGTCTTTGCGCCGGAGGACGTTTTCGATAATCTCCCGCTGCAAGGGATGAAATTCTTCATATCCGAAAACGTCGTTGAGGATTGTTTCTATTTGATTGGTCACCATATGGCAAAATAAAGGCAGCTAATATTCAATCCTATCCGCAATGCAGGTATTCATCCACCATTTTCCTGATCTCGTCCCCTTTGAGGTACAATTTCTCACTGAGATCTTTATCGTTATAAGATTGGAGTTGCCTGACCAATCCATCAATCAGAACCGGAGAGAACACCCCGTCCCTTTGATAAATGGCCCGATCTTTCAATAGATGATCTGATGATTCCCAGCATGAAGTCGGCAGGACAGGTAATCCCTTTTGCATCATTTTTTCTTCTGCTCGGGAGATGTGTACATCAACGTATAGTTTTTCGGCCATCTCGAGAGCATCAGCCTTTTGCAGTCCATGACGCGCTGCTACGGCCAATCCGGCAAGCAACAGATGAATATTCGCCGAACCATCCGGAACACGAAATTCCACTGTTTGGCTCTGCGCGAAATCCGGGAATTGATCTGTTTCTAATGGATTCGCATCTTTTACCATTTCATTAGCATTGAGCCAGCCCAGTGGTACCCTTACCAGAGCGGACCGATTCTGATCACCCCAGCTTACATTGGTAGGAGCCTCCTGATTGGGTCGCAACCTCAGATAAGAGATGGGGACCGTGTTACCGAACGCGGTCAAGGAAGTAGCCAAACTGAGATATCCGGCTATTAATTTCCTGCCAGTATCGTTTAGCTGGTTGTTCTCAACCATGGCATTCTTCCCATTATCTATCAGAAGCGAGTGAATATGAAGTCCACTACCCGCATGTCCAATTAATATTTTGGGAGCGAAACTGACGGTAACGCCATGCTTGTAAGCCACTGTCCGCAAAGCCCAACGTGCAATAACAATCTGATCTGCCGCATCTTCAATAGGTACTGGCAGAAACTCTATCTCGTTCTGCTCCATCCCCTGGTCCCTGCCCCGTATGTTGCCCACTTCCGAGTGACCATACTTAATCCTTCCTCCCGTCTGGGCAATAACATCGAGAGCTTCTAATCTGAGTGCTTCACTTTTAGAAAATGGCGAGGATTCATGATATCCTTTTTGGGATGCGATCGGATAGAGAGGGTCAGTTTCGTGCAAGACATAGTATTCCAGTTCTCCCATAGCCTGGAGGCTCAATCCGGTGCTCTGCTTAAGTATATCGTGCGCCTTTTTCACCACCGCTTCTGGCGCGCTTGGCAGGGGATTCCCCTCATTGGTGTAGTAAGAACACATTATGTCTATGGCGGGAACATCGGAAAATGGATTCAGAAAAGCAGTCCTGAAACGAGGGACGATATAAAGGTCGCTGGAACCGGAATCGATATAGGAGAATAGACTGGAACCATCGACCCGTTCTCCCGAAGAGAGCAATCGATCGAGCTGATCCTTGCTGTTGATTCCACAGTTGATGGTCTTAAGCCTGCCATCGCCACCCACGAATCGATAGTTGACAATCCTGATATCGTGGTGTTCGATGAACTTTGTCAGGTCGGCCTTGGTGAAATCTTCAGGCAGTTTATCGAGGAACCGGACAATCTTATTGGGATGCAGCTCAACAGTTGGGTCACTCATTCTTCACCACCTCTTTTTGCTTCCAGCGGTCAGCTATCAGGCCTCCCCACTCTACTCATTCGCCACCAGCAACCATTTTGGAATGCGGTAGTCTTAACTGCCGCCTTTATTGCGGGAGCTTGGCTCCCGCACTCCATAAATCCGAAGATCAGAACTGTTCCAAAAACCGCAGATCATTACTATAGAATAGACGGATATCGTCGATGCCATACTTGAGCATGGGAATCCGTTCCAGTCCCATACCAAAAGCAAATCCAGTGTATATTTCCGGATCACAATCCACACGCCGGAGAACATCTGGGTGAACCATGCCCGCACCGAGTATTTCTATCCATCCCTCATTTTTGCACACCCGGCAACCTTCTCCCTTGCAGATGAAACAGTCGATGGCCATCTCTACACCGGGTTCCACAAATGGGAAATAGTCGCAGCGGAAACGAACCCTACGATCCTGCCCGAAAAGTCGGCGAGCATATTCATAAAGAGTGCCTTTGAGATGGGCCATGGTTATCCCTTTATCCACAGCCAGCCCTTCAATCTGATAGAACATCGACTCGTGAGTAGCATCAATAGCTTCATAGCGATACACTTTACCCGGCATTATAACGCGAATCGGGGGACGCCTTCGTTCCATAAATCTTATCTGCATCGGTGAGGTATGCGTGCGCATCAACATGGGGCGTTCGCCCTTTTCATCGGTATAATCAACCCACAGGGTATCCCACATGTCCCTGGCCGGATGTCCGCGAGGGATATTCAGTGCCTCGAAATTGTAATAATCGGTTTCCACCTCAGGACCTTCGACTACTTCGAACCCCATTGATGCAAAAATGGCAGAGGTCTCGCGGAGTATCTGCGTGGTAGGGTGGAGTCGGCCTAATCTTACCGGATAACCAGGAAGTGATACGTCAATTCTGGATTCCCCCATAATTCTTTCAATATCCGCTTTTTTAAGAGACTCCTGTTTATTGGTCAGGCTCTCTTCTAATAATGCCTTCAATTTGTTAGCAGCAGATCCTGCTTCTCGTCTTTCTTCAATAGCCAGCTCGGGCAAACTCCGCAATATCTTCGTCAGCGCCCCTTTCCTGCCAAGGTAGCCAACACGCCACGCCTCGATTCCACTGCGATCATTCAGGTTTTTCAATTCCCCAAGAGCTTTAGTTTTCAGTTCCTCCAGAGTATCCAACATAGCATCCTCTTCAGGTTGTATTATAGGTAGGTTTGTGAATACGGTCAACAATAATGAAAAAGCCCCCTTAGTAGGGGGCTTTATTGATCAACTTACTCTGGGACGCCTTCTATTGTGCTCCCTTGGCAATTTCCACCATGCGAGTAAACGCAGCCGAATCCATTACCGCCATTTCAGCCAGCATTTTACGATCCACCGTTACTCCCGCCTGGATTAAGCCATGCATTAGTTTGTTGTAGGGCAATCCATTCTCACGAGCAGCGGCATTGATCCGCGCGATCCATAGTCTCCGCATTTCTCTTTTACGCGTTCGACGATCCCGATACGCATAATGCAGAGCATGGAGCATCGATTCATGAGCGCGCTTATACAGCGAATGGCTCGTAGCTCTGTGTCCCTTGGTAAGTTTCAGCACCTTTTTGTGTCGGCGCCTGGTTGTGGTTCCCCCCTTGACTCGTGGCATTTCTTCTCCTTATCTAAGCGCCGCGTGAAACACGGCTTTCATCCGCTTCTTGTCCGAAGGGTGTATCTCCTGGCTCTGCGAATAGGTTCGCTTAGTTCTCTTGGGTTTCCTGCGACGAAGATGACTCTTTCCCATCTTGCTGCGCATAATTTTTCCAGTACCGGTTACCCGAAAGCGCCGTTTCAAAGCGCTATTCGTTTTCATTTTGGGCATCTTTCTCCCCTTTCTCCGCTTTCTCCGCTTTTTCTTCTTTTTCCTTTTTTTCCTCTTTTTGTATCTTGCCCGGCGACAGAATAACGGTCATATTCCGTCCTTCCATCATAATGCCTCTTTCTACCTTTATCGCGTCCCCCAGCGTCTCGAGTACGTTTTGGAGGAGTTCTCTTCCTAAAACAGGATGGGCAATCTCTCGTCCGCGGAACATTACCAATATTTTGACCTTACTCCCCTGTGCAAGGAGCCTCTTCGCCGTACGTAATTTGAAATCAATATCATGCTGCCCGATTTTGGGCCGCATCCTTACTTCTCTAAGTCCCCCAGTTGCCTTCTGGCTTTTGTTGGATTCTCGATCTTTCTTTGCCTGCTGGTATTTAAACTTGCCGTAGTCCATCAAACGGCAAACTGGCGGATCTACACCAGGTGATACTTCAACTATATCTGTTTCTCTCTCTGTAGCAATCTGACGCGCCTCAGCTAAAGTTATCACTCCAAGCTGTTCACCGTCATCACCAATCAACCGCACCTCTCTGGCTTTGATCATTTGGTTTACGCGGTATTGCTTACTCGGTTGTTTTGCTGTGAATTTTTTAACTATTCCATCTCCAAATATTTATTACCATGAACGGTACATCTATAACTAAGTGCAAGGATTTTATAGCATATTCACTCAAATAAGTCAAAGTTCTCTAAAAATAATCAACCCTGCGACAACAACTCACCACATAGCTAAAATACCATTGCCTCCCTGATAGCTTTTCTCAATATTCTCCTTGGACTATTCAGTCTTTCAGATGACCTCCTCAAATCCACCGCCAGTACGATGACAGTGTAGCTATTATGTTTCACTTGGGTTGAAAGATTGGGTTTGTCTTATGAAAACCGGCAGGCTGGAAGTTCTGAGATGCAGGACTGCCATATTCCTGATATCCCACATCTGTAGAGACGTCCCCGGTGGGGCGTCTTCTTGCCGGATTGAGAGCAGCCATCGA
>JABMQN010000149.1 GCA_013203045.1 Chloroflexota bacterium | reverse complement strand
GACCCAGTTTTAGCTTCAACAGCCAATCTCTTTTAAACCGTTGGTGCATACTATATGTTTATCGTGCTTTTGTAAATGAAATGAAAAGCCGGGCTCTTATATTGTAGCCCGGCTTTTCTCATATCAGTTCCTATGATTTAAGTTCTATGCTTTACCAATTCTGAACATCTTTGTGCCGCACTTCGGGCAGACACCCTGGGTCGCCGGTTTACCGTTTTTCATGGTCACTTTCTTCGGATTCTTCATCTCTTTCTTGGCGCGGCATTTCATACAATAGGCTGTCATGTGGCACCTCCTCTTGAATTGAAGGATAATGCAATTATTACTCAAGTGTCAATAAGTTGACAATGAAGTCTATCTAAATGGATATTGTATGAAGCTAATCTACGATTAACGGTCAGATTGCTCCGAAAGGACTACCCTGTCATCAATAGCTCTATCCAATATATGTGTCCTGTCGGTGCTAGCCAATCAAGTAGCTACCAGTTCCTACTGCTATGAGACTATTTTCGTCGTTGAACAATTCCATTCGGGCTACTGCGACTTTGCTACCTGCTCGCAGAAGTCTCCCTTTCACCTCGAAGAAATTCCCGATTCCTGGTCGTAAATAGTCTACTCTTATATCTATAGTATTAACCTTTGCGATTTTTTCCATGATCTTCTCTCTAATCGGCTCTTTGATATTCTTAACTGCGCTCAAACATGCAGCATGTCCACCTGCTACATCCAACACTGAAGAAATCACACCTCCGTGAAGATTTCCATAGATGGGATTACCTACAAATTCATCCTTTATATGGAATGTCATAAAAGAACTCTCAAAATCTGGGGATTTAATCACTAGACCAAGTGCTCTATTGAAAGGCCTGTTTGCATTGAAATCATCTACGATGACTCTGATCTCATTTTTATTTATGTCCTTGTTCATCACTTTGTTCCTTTCATGAAATAGGCAACATGCTACTGTCAGACTCGGTAAGTATTGTGCAAATATCCTTGTTTCTGTCAATCGATACCCTGCAAACCATTGTAACTGGGGACGTCTTGCTAGGTAGAATCCAGAAATTCATACTTATGGTTCCTCAATGAAAAACCATTACAATGCGTTTTATTGGCAAGAACATCGTTTGCAGTGTTACTTGGGCTTGCAACTAGTGCCTGTGAGTGAACCTATGCAGATGGCTTATGATTAGTCCCTCAAGAATTCATTAGCAATTACGATTTTCTGAATCTGAGATGTTCCTTCATAAATGGTGAGGGCACGAGCATCCCTGTATAGACGTTCTACTGTGTAATCTTTAGTGACACCATATCCACCATGAATTTGAATAGCCTGGGCGGTGACACGGTTGGCCATCTCGGATGCGTGCAGCTTAGCCATTGATGCTTGGGCAGAACATTTCTCCCCCCGGTCTTTCATTGCTGCAGCACTTGTTACCAAAAGGCGAGCGCATTCAACATCCATAGCCATTTCGGCAATCATCCATCGAAGTCCTTGGAAACTGGCGATGGGTTGATCGAATTGTGAGCGCTCCTTGGAATATTTGACAGCAGCGTCCATAGCAGCCATGCCAATCCCGAGGGATTGAGCGGCAATCCCGATGCGACCCGCATCAAGACCCGACATGGCTATTTTGAAACCTTCCTCTTCTAGTCCAAGGAGATTCTCCGACGGAATCCTGCAGTCGGAAAAAACAAGATCACAGGTGTCCGATGCCCTCAACCCAATCTTGTCCTCTATATGACCCACCTCAAATCCCGGCATGTCGGGTGTCACTAGGAAAGCGCTGATCCCTTCGTGTCCTCTTGATGTCGGCCGACGGGCTAGCACTATGAAAAGGCTGGAGGTGGCGCCGCCGGTGATAAACCGTTTGGTCCCATTCAAGAAATAGGTGTCGGTTTCTCGAGTGGCCGTGCATTTCAACGCAGATGGGTCTGAGCCAGCTTCCGGCTCGGTCATGGCAAAGGACCCGATAATATCAGCTGCAGCAAGCTTTCTTAAGTATTTCTGTTTCTGTATTTCTGTCCCAAACCGAGCTAGACTACCGCAAACGATGGAATTATGCACAGACATGATCACGGCGGTTGATGCACAGGCGTAGGCCACTTCGGTCACCGCAAGGGCATAACTGATAGTGTCCAAGCCCTCTCCACCATATTCCGTCGGTACTAGCATTCCCATGAGCCCCAACTCGCCCATCTCTTTGAGGTTTTCGGCCGGGTATTCCTGGGTGCGGTCGCGTTCGGCAGCAGAAACCGCCAAAACTTCACGGGCGAATTCACGAATATTGACTTGGATGAGGTGCTGCTCTTCCGTGAGTTCGAAAGACATGGGTTATTTCCTTATCTACAGTCGTTGTATTCTACCCCGATATTCCTGACTTTCAGAACAATGGAAGGGGGGCCGATTAGTGTAATTGAATTCGTTGACTCCATTCTCCGAGGGAAATGGTGCTTTGTCAATATCATATCCCCAAGGAACGCATATGGCATTTAAGCGATTACTCCAAGCTTTTTCCCTTATAGCTTGGAGACGGGATCTTTAATTCAGTCTGAATTCCCATTGACAACAGCAATCACTGTAATCTGTTCTGGGCGGCACCTTTAATGGCTCTACCTTGATGCTGGGATTGTAGTGATGCGCCGTAGTGTTCAGAATAAGTGGTTCTACCTCTTGGCAGATGAGATGCTCCCGCCCAGTCCCCTCTTTCTCGATTGCAAACAGGGTCGGGCATGTATAGAACGTGAGTACAGCATAGTTATTGTTCTTCAGGTCTATCTCGTAATCGAAGCTCCACATCCAGGGACTTGCCTGAATTGCTTTCATCACCGTAGCTATGTCATCCCCTTCGATGTTCAGTAGACTGCTAATGACCTTTTGTTCATATCGCATACCCTTTTCCCAGACTTTCATGTCGCAATCGAATGCCTCATCGTTGCCCCATTTCCCCATGACGGTGAGGTACCAGTACCCGTCTATTCGCATCATATACTCTGAATAGGTTCTGAGAAGTTTCAAGAGTGTCTCCTTTGAGAATTTGTCATGATTGAATTCAGGGTCGTATTTTCCACTGTAGTCTGATAGGTCTGCCATTGTGACCTCCTTGTCTTGTGGAATGTATCAATGTTGTGACCGTCGCGATGGGGATACTCCGTGTGTTCAGTTCTGTCTCTCGGGGGCTCGTCGGCTATCGCTCCAAGGTATAACGAAAGCAAACGTTTATTCAGGTAATGCTCAATATTACGGGGAAACGTCAGATAACAATCCTTTGTCAAGAGCAAGAGCCACAGCTTCAGCACGGGAGCTCGCTGATAGTTTGCTGAATATTACCGATAGGTGAGCTTGTACCGTTCGTTCACTAACGCCAAGAGCGGAACCTATTTCCTTGTTGGTCAATCCTTTAGATGTGAGTTTCAGTATCTCGGCCTGTCTCCCACTCAGAATGTTCATGCCATTGTACCGGCTAGCAGCTTTGGCAGCATCACGGATACGTTTTATAACTAATGGCGCAATGTGAGAATCGAATATTATATCACCAAAATGAATCGCTCGTAGGGAATCCGCGAGTTGTATGGTACTTGTT
>JABMQN010000148.1 GCA_013203045.1 Chloroflexota bacterium | reverse complement strand
CTCGGCATTGCGAACGCCGCGCTCTCCCAGTTGAGCTATACCCCCACAGCCATTTGATGGTAACAAAAGCCTAATTTAGTGTCAAGCTGAGATAGCAATCAAGCAAACACTAAGGTTAATCGTTTGAGGGGCAGAGTTCCTCATATAAAGCGGAGCAAGTGTCTTTCAAAACTCGTGATCGGGTTGATCCCGGCAAATTGGCTGGAAGTGACGTAATCGAAACTTTTCCCTGACGTATTGCCCAAATATCTGTTCCTTCCTTCTCATCCCAAACTGGCTCGCCGCGCACAATCCAATAATAATCACGCTTACCATCATGTCCCTTCTCAATCCCATCATGGTAGCTCCGGTGCCCCGGACGAGTTAGCTCGACTCCACGGATCATTTCAAAAGGCAGATGTGGCACATTTACGTTCAATAGCAGCTTCTGACGCAGTTTATTCTGCTTGACTCTCTCAGCAAGCAATCGCCCCATCTTTGCAGCAGCATCAAACATCACCTTCCCATCAACGAAAGCAGCAGAAACAGCAATCGATGGGATATCATAGAAATACCCCTGCAATGCTGCGCCGACTGTTCCAGAGATAAACACATCATTACCCAGGTTTACACCTTCGTTAATCCCGGAAACGACCAGGTCGATCCCATCTTTGGCCACCAATTGCAAACCGATAATCACACTATCGGCTGGGGTACCTTCAACAGAATATGTTTCAACTCCATCGATCTTCGGCTGAACTTTCTTCACTCGGAGGGGATGGTGAAGAGTGACCGACGTCCCAACTGCGCTCTGCTCACGATCGGGTGCTACGACACTGACCTTACCGACTTGTTTTAGTTCCTTTACCAAAGCCCAAAGACCTTCGGCATATACCCCGTCATCATTGGTAACAAGTATTCTCAAGCCGGGCCTCCCAGAATTACATTATCCAGTAACCTTGGTTTTCCGATTTTCACCACCAATGACACAAGAGCCCCATCTTCAATTCTGTCTAACTCTGCCAAAGTAGATGTATCAGCAATACTAATATAGTCGATCTCAGACTTCGGTTCTCTTTCGATCATTTCACGCATTTTGCGTTTAATTAAACCCGCGTCCCTCTCCCCATCATCAAAAAGCTGTTGCGCAAGTTTCAATGATTCGTTCAGGACGAGGGCTGACCGGCGTTCATCAGGATTCAGATAAACATTGCGACTGCTCATTGCCAGTCCATCAGGTTCCCGTACAGTGGGACAAACGATAACTTCCAGGTTCATGTTTAGATCTTTGGCCATTTTCTGAATAACCAATGCCTGTTGAGCATCCTTCTGCCCGAAATAGGATCGTGTAGGTTCAACAATATTAAACAATTTGGCAACAATAGTAGTAACTCCTCGAAAATGCCCCGGACGCGCAGCTCCTTCAAGACCATCGGTCAATCCCTCAACTACAACCCAGGAGCTGGCATCAACAGGATACATTTCCGATGGTTGAGGCATAAGGATCACATCCGTATTCTCCGCTTCGAGCTGCGCCAGGTCGCGTTCTTCATCTCGCGGGTAGGCTTCGAAATCATCATTGGGACCAAACTGTGTGGGATTGACGAATATACTGGCGACTACACTTTTATTCTCGGCACGCGCTCGCCGAACCAGTGAAAGATGTCCTTCATGGAGGAAACCCATGGTAGGCACAAATCCCACCGGTTCCGGTAGTTGCCTTCTCAGTTCCCTCATTTCAGCGATGCTACTGGCAATTTGCATAGTGTTACTCAAGTGTAATTGTCCCACTCTTCCCGCCCGCCTTTTTTACCAGCCGAATATTTTCGATCTTCATTCCCCGATCAACAGCCTTGCACATATCGTAGATTGTCAGTGCACTCACCGATACCGCGGTGAGCGCTTCCATTTCGACACCTGTCTTTTCCACAGCCTTTACTGTGGCGATAATTCCAATGACACTCGACTTCTTATCCATCTCAAACTCTACCGCAACATTCGTAATTCTCAGCGGGTGACAAAGAGGAATCAACTCCGAGGTTTTTTTGGCAGCCATAATACCGGATGTCTGAGCCAAAGCTAGCACATCACCCTTAGCTGATTGCCCCTTCTCTATCAACTCCAGAGTTTCAGGTTTCATCTTAACTGTACCTTTGGCTATAGCAATGCGCTCGGTTGCCTGCTTTTCTGAAACATCTACCATATGAACTTGACCGGAGGAATCGAAGTGGGTTGGCATTCTGCTCAACTGATCTATTATCTCAACTGCCAGTTTGTCTGCTCGCTCGTTTTGAGGATGTCCATCATGCCCTTTAACCCAAACCCAATTCACCTTCCGGTTTAAAACTAAATCATCCAACTTCTGCCACAAGTCACGGTTGGCATTCCGTTTCCAATTTTTAGTCATCGTATTTACGACGTACTGGCTATCACTGTGAATTGTAACCTCCGCGTTTTCAGGTGTCTGGGCTAGTCCTTCTATTGTCGCGGTTATCTCCATCCGATTGTTAGTCGTGCCTTCTGCACTACCCTTAAGTTCTAATTCCTCATCGCCCTGCACAACTATTGCCGCCCACCCCCCAGGGCCCGGGTTACCGGAACATGCACCATCTGTGTAAATATCTATCATTTAATTAACCCCCGATCTGGCACATGCTCCTGTTTTTCGCTGTGGTACCCATCTTCAAATTGTGGCACTCAGGTTTCGAATCGATGGCTTTTTTTACCAGCTTCTTCAGATCATCAACGGAAACTCCATTGCGCAAAGGATTACGCAAATCGATTTCATCATCCGAGAGAAGGCATGGGCGCAGTTTTCCATCTGCGGTGAGGCGCAGCCGATTACATTGAAAACAAAAATGCTCACTCACTGGACTGATAAACCCAATCGTCCCTTTGGCATCAGGTAAGCGATAGTATTTTGCCGGACCATTTCCATCCAGTTTATGTGGTTCTAGGGAACCTATAGGTTCTATACGTTCAGTTATCTCATTGATCGATATATAACGTTCTCTACCATACTGTTGACCATTACCCACTGGCATGAATTCAATAAATCTAACATGCCAGTCTTCGTGGATGGTCTTACGAGCAAAATCGACTATCTCATCGTCGTTTATGCCCCGCATAACTACCATATTGATTTTTACAGGATTCAGTCCAACAGACTTTGCTTCCTCTATTCCCTTTAGCACTTCTTCAAGCTCACCTACTCTAGTTATCTCCTTGAACTTTCCGGTTTGCAGTGAGTCAAGGCTCACATTCACTCGATTGAGACCAGCCTCTTTGAGTTCATGTGCGCGCTGCGCCAAAAACATGCCGTTCGTAGTTATAGATAAATCATCGATACCTTCAATATCATTCAATAATCTTACCAAACTGCCCAAACCAGCTCTCGCCAGTGGTTCACCTCCAGTGAGCCGCACCTTGTTTATACCAAGTTCAGCTGCTGCTTTGGCAACAGTGTGTATCTCTTCATAGCGCAGGATATCATCATGACTTAGAGTTTCGATACCCTCCAATGGCATACAGTATGTACACCGTAAATTACAGCGATCGGTAACAGAAATACGAAGGTAGTTTATGGGACGATTAAAGGAATCGGAGAGGCCTGTCATGATCCTCCCATACGAAGCAAATCGGTCAGGAACTCTTGAGCCTTACGTGCCGCTTTGGCACGGTGACTGATTTTGTTTTTCTCATCCAGACTGATTTCGGCCATGGTTTTGTCGAACTCCGGCAAATAGAAGATCGGATCATACCCAAAGCCATTTTCACCCTTGGGTTCAAACGCTATGATTCCAAGGCATTCGCCTTTGCACAGGATGAGCCTGTCTTCGGGAAAAGCAATGGCAATTACACATCTGAAACGAGCGGTTCTTTTCTCCCAAGGAACATTAGCTAGATTAAATAACAAAAACTCGTTTCTTTTGTTGTCCGAAGCATCCGTACCCGCATATCGAGCCGAGAATACCCCCGGATCACCGTTTAGTGCATCTACCTCTAATCCTGAATCGTCCGCTACTGCCGGAAGGTTGGATGTTTTTGCATACGCTTTTGCCTTTAATACCGCGTTTTCTTCGAATGTCCTCCCTGTCTCCTCAACGTCAAGCTCAATTCCCTCGGCAGCAGGTGTAGTGAATTCCCATGATTCACCAGATATCAGCGAGTTTAGCTCCCTTATTTTCCCTTTATTGTTAGTGGCCAGTATTACTTTTTCCGACGTGGCTAACCCCTATAGTCAGTAT
>JABMQN010000147.1 GCA_013203045.1 Chloroflexota bacterium | reverse complement strand
TTCCCTTGCTGGGTGTAACTCTGGCCGACCTCCCTATGAGTCGATATCTGGAATTTCCCCCTGAAACTCGATACGTCAGTCATGCGCCTTTTTCATGGGCTGTTTTTGTATGTTACAGTCTTTTTATCCTCGCCGTGGTCGTGCCTCTGCTAATGAAGGGTGTGCGATCGGGCAGGCGTGCGAGGGCAAAACCTTCCAGTCCCTATATTTTTCCGTGGTGGGGATGGATCGGATTTGTAACAGGAGTGATCGCTTGGCTCTTGGCATGGACCCGGTTTCCATGGTTTTCAAGGTTCCAGCCCCATACCTTTACCCCTCTTTGGCTCTCCTTCATTCTCGTCATCAACGGTCTGACCTACCGACGTAGAGGACACTGCATGATGCTGGATCGGCCACGGTTTTTCCTGCTGCTTTTCCCCGCAAGCGCGGCGTTCTGGTGGTTTTTTGAATACCTGAACCGTTTTGTTCAAAACTGGTACTATGTGGGTGCACATTTTGGCGCCTGGGAATATTTTTGGTACGCCACTCTCTCTTTCTCAACGGTACTCCCCGCGGTCCTGGGAACCCGGGACTGGATAATACCTTCCTCATGGTTTGACGAAGGCTTTAAAAGCTTTCTCCCGATCAGGTTTTCTCAGCCAAAGGTCCTGGCCTGGGCTATTTTGTTCGCATCCGGAGCGGGGCTGACAGGAATAGGCGTCTGGCCCAATTATCTGTTTCCCCTCATCTGGGTATCTCCCCTTTTCATCATTGTATCCCTTCAAGCCCTGATGGGAGAACGTCACATCTTGGGGGATGTCGCTCGAGGAGACTGGCATCTGGTGGTCTCGTCGGCTCTGGCCGCTCTCTTTTGCGGATGGTTCTGGGAGATGTGGAACTATTACAGCCTGGCCAAATGGGAATATGCCATCCCCTTTGTGCATCGCTACCAGATCTTCCAGATGCCGATTCTGGGTTATGCAGGCTATCTGCCATTTGGGTTGGAGTGCGCCGTGATTGGAGGTATGCTGAAGTCTATCAGGCGTTCCTAAGAGTTCACGGGGCGCAGCCTAAGCATTGTCTCCACTTGCTTTCGGGATTTGTATGAATTGCGATATAGAGTATGATAATGTGTATAAGGGGACGTTCGTGCAGAATGTGCTTGATGGACACATTAGATTTTGGGAGTTATAGAATATGTCCAGGTTAGCCAGATTAGATGCCCCGGAGGTCTTGCATCACTTGATGGGACGGGGGATTCAGTTGGTACAGTATCTTGGTGTGACAAACTCTTGTGTCACACGGGTTGGGTATCAGGGAAAAGACCGCATGTGGAAGATTTAATAAAGTGACTATGAACGTACTGCACGATATCCCCTATTTCACTCGACGTTAGGCGAATTGTTTGATCATATAGCAGACGAATCTGCGGTTACGACCTATGCCCATAGGCTTTGGGATTTATTCCGTGACCTTTTTCTCGTCTCTTTTTCAACTATTTTTGACCTTTTCAAAATTAACGAAGATTTTCATCACTATTTAGAGGCTCTAACCGATGCTTTAAAAGGTTTTACACCATTTCAGGGGTGCTAAACTTGAGATGTTTTCGGAGTTTATGATTCCGTACTTCTGACAAAGAGATTGAAATGGCAGCCAACACTTGAAAGGCTGCTTGCATCAAGCTATCATTTTTGATACAAACGAAGTTACGCAGAGTTTGAAAATTTCTCCATTTGTTTAATCTTCTCTGCAATTTCAAGGACTGTAATCCTCTATTTCATGAATCTCAAAGGGCGTTCCCCACATATAAATGGTAACAACCTTCTTTATTTCCCCTCTGACCCTGACCTTTAGCCCTTCCTTCCTGAATGTATCTGGCAGGTTAAGGGGTAAAAATCTTCTGCCATCATCAGCCACAAGGCCGTAAAAACCTCCCTCAAGTGGAATCCATCTGACCTTTGCCACAAAACTTATTGCCACCTCTTTATTATCGGAATTGGATGGTCGATCTCTTTGATGGAAAGGTCCGCAGCTCGCTACAACAGGAAAGAATAAAAATATGACAAGCAGTGCGGTCAAAAAATTTGCTTTATGGACTTTTAACATTCTTACTCTCCTGCCAGGATAAAACAGAACTGCATCATTCCAAGTTTCTTTAAGAAGGGGACGACCCATCACCAACGGGTACCTTTAATACCAAAAAAAGACAGGGTGCATCATCACACACCCTGTCACGGTTTGACTTGTTGTTACCGCAATCAATAAGGTTAAGGTGCTACGGGCAATCCTAATCCAGCTGCGGGATCGTCCCCTTCATACCAGATGTCTTCTGCTATGTTCTGCAAATAACTTCTCGTGTCTGCTGCATTACCTTTTCCATCAAGTGTTCCATCTGCTATATCCCATAACTTTGCTGCCAATCCTGAAACATGTGGCGTTGCCATAGAAGTTCCTGACATATATGCATAACAGCCGTCATTGTATGTGGACTCTATTGAAACACCAGGAGTTCCAAATTCAACCTCTTTCTCTTCTATTACATCATCACCATCATTTATTCCTCTTGAACTCCAATCTGGAACTTGTTCTGCTGAATCAACTGCTCCTGTTGCAATTACTTTCACATAAGCTCCTGGGTAATCTATGCTGCCATCTTCTGGTCCATCATTCCCTGCCGCCGCAACTGGTAGAACTCCATAACCAACTGCGTAATCTATGGCATTTAAAATCTGTGAATCTGGTGAGTCTCCTCCAATACTCATTGAGATAATGTTAGCTCCATTATCTGCTGCGTAGTAAATCCCTGCTGCTATGTCATCTCCATAGCACCAACCTTTCCTGTCACAAACCTTTACCACCATTAAACTTGCCTCTGGGGCTACTCCGTGGATTCCTAATCCATCTGAACCACCATTTGCCAGCACAGTGCCTGCTACGTGTGTTCCATGTCCATGCCCATCTTCACAATTCTTTATGTCGGGTATAAAGTGGGTAACTTTTGTTACACAATCTGTTATATTGGCTTTTAAATCTGGATGGTCTTGGTCAACGCCTGTATCTAAGACTGCTACTGTTACTCCAAATCCTCCAGAACCACCATTTATCATAAATATTCCCCATGGGTAGTCATTATCTGGAACACAAGACCTCTTTGGTTCAGGCTCTGGTTCACTTGGACAATCTTCTGGACATGTTTTTGGTTCATTTCCTTGGCAAACCCCATCACCACAAACCGGTTTTCCTTTGATCTGATATAGCTGAACGGGTTCTGTTTTTATTCCTAAATTGAGCCTGTTCAATATTAGACGTTGAGTACATCGCTCCATTTGCCAGTTTTCTTGTGTTCGTAAAGGATATCCAGGGTAGCAACCATATCATGCTCAATGACATGAATAAGGACATTGTCGTGGCCCATGTAAGTATTATTGGTTTCCATATGGTATCGATTTTCCTTGGTCAAACCGTAATATCGCTCGATCCCGGGGCGGAGCTTTTTTAACTGTCCATAGGGTCTTGAGCCCGGTACGGCAGGTCCTTGCCGGCGGTAGTCATCTTTGAAGTAGGTGTGGGTTATCCAGCCGAATCGGTTTTCGGAGTTTTGATGCTCGCAGGAGAACAGCAGGCGTTGCGGATCTTTGATACAAGTGCGGTAACATGCGAACTTGGTGCGGCCGCGATTATATTCGATTCCCTTGCGTCGTGTTGGATACCCGTGTGGGCAAAACGGTGTGCCGGTTTCACTTAAATGCGGGCCCCATTTCATAGATGGCTTGCGAGTGATGACAGGTAGGATGTTTAACTCGGTATAGATATCGCGGTGGAATTCTTCCGCGTCATAACCCGCATCAAGAAGCACACAGGCAAATGGAAGCTTTGGATAACGTTCAAGGGCTGTTAGTAAAAGTGGCATGATATGCGTCTTATCGCTTTCGTTTGCGGGTGCAAGTCGGCTTACGACAGGGATACCGCTGACGGATGTAAGCGTATGAGCACGGTGACCAACGGGGTACTTATGCTTATGGTGCGGTTTTCCAAAGGCAATGCTATCGTCGGTGAATATCCAGTTGCCATCGTCATCCTTTTCGCCTTTAGTGGAGGCTACAGCTTTGAGAAAGGTTGAGTCACCGATGAGGATAATCTTGTTACGAACCATTTTGGGAAGCTCTAAGATAGGTGGAGTTAGTAAGCCCAACTTGTATGCTTTTAAGACAAAATGTCGATGAATCTCAACAAAGCCTTCCGGCTCCAGTCGCTGGCGGAGAGTGCTAAATGTATTATGTGCGGGAATCTCATGGTAGCTTATACCGATTGCATCACGATAGATTTTGATTTTGGCCAGCTTCTCGCTCAGTTCCCTATCAGAGGAAATACGCTCTTTGACTTTGAGAATGCGCGCCAGCACTAGTGAATTCGCGTAACCGACCGGGCCGGTAGAGCGATATCCAGAGAGAACGTTATCGATACGATGCTTATCGATCTGTCGGAAGTATTTCAAGAATTCCGATTCTTGGGTCGTGCGTGTCTGGGACATGTCCTGTGCCTCCTGTTCAATATTGGTGTTCAATATTTCGGGAGTATACAGGACAAAAAGCAAAACCCATAAAATTAAATAATACCGGGACTTGAATGTTTTTAGGGTTGGACCACAACCATTGGAATCTTGGGTTACTTTGACCATTTTTTCCTATGAAAAGTGGGTTACTTTTTTACATTTTACCGCTCTGGGAAAGGTAAAACCCTTAATTTACAGGGGGTTACTGGGTTACTTTTCAAAATAGTGCTCTAAATATG
>JABMQN010000146.1 GCA_013203045.1 Chloroflexota bacterium | reverse complement strand
GGATTCAGCAGGAGTTGAAGAAGACCGTGATTCTGGTGACACATGACCTTGATGAAGCGATTCGCCTGGCTGATCAGATCGCCATAATGAATTCAGGAAAGCTGATCCAATACGATACTCCCGAGATAATACTTACCAAACCGGCAGATAAGTTTGTCCATGATTTCGTTGGAACTGATCGAGCTTTGAAGCGTCTTTCTCGCATCAACATCGAAGGTTATATCAAGTCGGCATTGGCAATCAACATAAGAGCTTCAATTCAGGAAGCGATCACAATGATGGGGAATCGACCGTCTATATGGGTAGTCGATGATGAAAATTGCCTGCTTGGATGGATCGACAGAAGGCATATAAAGGGATCCGAATCTATCGAACAGGCTCTCGTCCGTGGCGGATTGGATGAGATCTCGATTATGAGCGGTTCAACCCTTAGAGAGGCACTCTCACGTATGCTGGGATTGGGATTTAAAAACATCCCAGTGATCAATGAGGTGAAATGCCTGGTAGGAGAATTGAGTTTAAGTGATGTAGAAGCTGCAACGTCTGAATTCGAGACATAGAAATGCTTAATTTACATTTGCGACGCTGGATTATACTGCTGGTCTTGATAGCAGCATTTATAATTCTGATCACACAAGAGAGCCTTTGGGAGAATGTGTTAAGTTCTCTTTTCCCCGACAAAAGTGAGGTTTTGCACCCTCGTGCCAGCTTGAGTACATTGGTTTGGGAGCATATCCAGTTAGTAGTTATCTCCAGTGGATTGACCATCCTCATCGGCCTACCGCTTGGCATATGGGTAACGCGTCGGAGCGGTAAAGACTTCCTGCCACTCGTCACTGACCTGACCTCATTTGGCCAGACTTTCCCCCCGATTGCAGTGCTTGCACTGGCTATTCCTGTCATGGGATTTGGCCGAGAACCAACCATCCTGGCCCTCTTTCTTTACGGTTTACTTCCAGTAGTTCGCAACACTATTGCCGGTTTGCAGCATGTTCCTCGCGACACCTTGGATGCGGCTTATGGAATGGGTATGAGTCGGTTGCAGGCATTATTTCTTATTGAGATTCCCTTAGCGTTACCAGTGATAATTGCAGGCATACGTATATCGGTCATTATCAATATTGGAACGGCTGCTGTTGGAGCCATGTTTGGTGCCGGTGGGCTCGGTTCACCCATCATTGCAGGGATGTTCCAGGGTAATTCCGCCTTTATCATTGAGGGCGCTGTACCTGCTGCTATCTTGGCTATTCTGGCCGATCAGTTCTTTGCTACTATCGAGTCAATGTTTGCTTATTCTCCCAGTAGGGATTCAAAGTTTTGAATCCTTACGAAATGTTATAGAGAATTAACATTTTTTTAGTCGATGTTATGATTTCTTAATTCATCAACCTGTAATATATGAGCTATGATTCATTTAGTATGTCTCAATCAGCTTATTAACATGGGGGCAGGTCAACGC
Organism: Chloroflexota bacterium; assembly: GCA_013203045.1. Classification (GTDB taxonomy): domain Bacteria; phylum Chloroflexota; class Dehalococcoidia; order SZUA-161; family SpSt-899; genus JABMQN01. Next base: position 17,107 of record JABMQN010000146.1, on the reverse strand, counting down.
CCTTTGCACTAGCTATGAAAAAGGAACACAAATCCGAGATGGAAAATGCCTTTGTCGATGTAGCCTACCCTGAAATCTGGTAATGAGTTAAAGAATGAGTACTGAACTGGAAACCCTGAATCTACAAATCACCGAACTTGTAAATCAGGGTAAATATCGGGAAGCAGAACCATTGCTCCATCAAGCCGTGGAATTGACCTGGGAGGAATATGGAGAGTCGTCTGCTGCTTACGGATCTATTCTGAACGAACTTGGCGGGTTGTACCGGGCGACGGGAGAATATGCGAAATCAGAGGAATTTTATCTGAAGTCCACCGACATTTTGGCCAATTCCCTTGGCCGGGATTCTGCCGACTATGCCACAGCTGTCAACAATCTAGCCGGAACCTATAGATTGGCAGGTAATTTCTCCAAAAGCGAGAATCTTTTTCATCAGGCGATTGCCATTTATGAAAAAACGTTGGGGAAAGATCATTTTCTGTATGCCAGTGGACTGAACAATCTGGGACTCCTGTATCAGGATATGCAACGATATGAGGAGGCAGGAAAACTGCATCGGGAAGCATTCGAAATTATTCGAGCGAGTGGGAAGAAGGATATTCCATATGCCACCAGCCTGAACAATATAGCTGGGCCTCTCCGGGCAATGGGTAAACATGGTGAGGCTGCACCACTCCTGCAGGAAGCGCTGGAAATATACGGGGAGACAGTCGGCAAAGAGCATCCGCTCTATGCTTCCGGATTGAACAATTTAGCCGGACTGTACGTTGCTATGAAAAAATATGCCGAAGCCGAACCGCTCTATCTTGAAGTTCTGGATATCTACTCCAGGCTTTTTGGCCCCCAGCATCCCGATTATGTAGCTGCCACAACCAATCTGGGGTTAACATACGAAGGGATTGGAAATTTTGAAAAAGCTATATCATGTTTAAGAGATGCCATGGATGCGCGTCGGCTCACATTGGGGAAAACCCATCCTAAATATGGGGCAACTCTCAAAATACTGGCTGATGTATATGAGAAAAATGGCGATAAAGCCAGAGCAGCAGAACTTCGAAAAAGGAACAAATGAAGGGATTGGAATTATGCGAGCGATACTTCAAAGAAGTAGGCGCTCCGATGATCGCGGAGAAGTTCGGCGATTATAAAAACCGAATCGCTGCCGGACTGGTGGGTGACGGCTCCGAATGCTTCGGGTTCGATGACGAGCTTTCGCGCGATCATGACTGGGGACCATCGTTTTGTTTGTGGCTTGTAAAACAGGACTTCGAAGCAATAGGCGCTGACTTGCAAGTTGAAGTGGATAGGCTTCCAAAAGAATTCGGAGGATATTCTGCAAGAAACGAGAGTGCCTGGGGAAGTGGTAGAGTTGGGGGTTTTGAGATCGGGCAGTTTTACCGAAAGTTCATAGGGCTTGATCACCCACCTGAATCGCTTTTGGAATGGCGACGAATCCCTGAAATCAATCTGGCGGCCGCAACCAACGGCAAGGTCTTCACCGATCCTCTTGGAGAGTTCACCGCCTTTCGTAACAGCTTAAAAGAGTTCTACCCGGAAGACATCAGGTTGAAGAAAATCGCCTCCCGATGCATGACCATAGCTCAGGCTGGTCAATACAATTATCCGCGTTGCGTTAAACGGGAAGAATATGTAGCTGCACAATGGGCAGAGACCAAGTTTATTACTGATACTATTTCTCTAATATTCCTATTAAACAAGCAGTATCGGCCATTCTATAAATGGATGCACAGGGCAATGAAGTCATTGCCAATCCTGGGAGATCAAATTCATCAGTTTATTACCGATCTTGTTACCACTCACGATTACAATCGAAAAGCAAGTTTGATGGAGGAAACGTCGCAAATGATAATGGCGCAACTTCGTAAAGAGGGTCTTAGTGATTCCGAGAGCGACTTTCTTCTCGATCACGGCCCGATAGTTCAAAGTAAAATCGAAGGCTCTCAGATAAGAAGCATTGACGTGTGGGCCGAATAGCTTTAAAGTTGAAGCGAGATTCCCTTCAATGTTACAGGTTTGTAATGATTTAAGCGCCGATGTTATTATTACTCAATGCCTCAGAGGCTATCTTGTTAATAGCTAATCTGTATTTCATGAACATCAATTAACATTAAATTAATAGAAACGGAGGATAAAAATGACTCAGACCAACGAGAATACCCAGGCAGCTTTCGCCGGAGAAAGCCAGGCCAATCGCAAGTATCTCTTCTTCGCGGAACAGGCTGATAAGGAAGGATACAAGCAGACAGCTCGCCTTTTCCGGGCCGCCGCGGATGCGGAAACAGTTCATGCCAAGAATCATCTGAAGGTTCTCAAAGGCATCGGTTCGACAACCGAAAACCTGCAAGCGGCTGTCAGCGGCGAGAACCACGAGTTCACAGAGATGTATCCCAACTTCATCAAACAGTCCGAAGCGGATGGGGATAATGAGGCGAAGAGGAGTTTTAATCTGGCAAATCAGGTGGAGGAAATCCATCATGGGATGTTCGGCGCTTTCCTGGATAAGATAGAAAAGGGAGAGGCAATCGAGGAAAAGTCGATTTACGTTTGTCAGGTCTGCGGGAATACGGTTGAAGGCGAAGCCCCGGAAAAATGCCCGGTTTGTGGTGTAGGGCAAAAGATGTTCAAGCAGATTGATTGAGAGCGCCTTTTACATAAAGAGGGGCAGGAAACTTCCTGCCGGGAGGCATGGAGATTGATCAGAGATTTTCCATATATGAAATCGGGGTTTCAAAATGGACAACCTTTAAGAAGTACTGCACAAAATAAGGGGGGGGGAATCATGAGTTTCAATATCAAAAACAATGTATCTTGGGTTGGCAAAATCGACTGGGAACTCAGGAAATTTCACGGCAATGAATACTCTACTCATCGCGGTTCAACCTACAATTCGTATCTAATCAAAGAAGAAAAGGTCGCTTTAATTGATACGGTCTGGAACCCTTTCGCAAAAGAGTTTATTAAAAATCTTGCCAGTGAGATTGACCTTAACCAGATTGACTATGTAATCGCAAATCATGCGGAAAGTGACCATAGCGGCGCACTGCCGGAACTAATGCGTCACATACCTGAAACACCAATATATTGCACCAAAAACGGTGTCAAGTCACTTAAAGGGCACTACCACCAGGATTGGAATTTCAATGTAGTCAAAACTGGTGACCGATTGAGTCTGGGACAAAAGGAACTGGTTTTTATAGAAGCGCCAATGCTTCATTGGCCCGATACTATGTTCTGTTATCTGACAGAGTATAACATATTGTTCAGCAACGACGCCTTCGGGCAGCACTATGCCTCCGAATTTATGTTCAACGATCTTGTTGACCAGGCAGAGCTGTTTGCAGAAGCCATCAAGTATTATGCGAATATTCTGACGCCATTCAGTCCTCAAGTGGCCGCCAAGATTAAAGAGGTACTCTCATTCAATCTGCCACTTGATATCATTTGCCCCAGCCATGGTGTGCTCTGGAGAGATAACCCCGGACAAATCGCGGAGCAGTACATGCAGTGGGCGGATAATTATCAGGAAAACCAGGTGACCATCATTTACGATACCATGTGGAATGGGACTCGTGTTATGGCTGAACACATTGCTGAGGGCATAGGACTCTCGGATAAAACCGTGAATGTCAAACTTTATAACCTGGCAAAAAGGGATAAGAACGATGTGATTACGGAAGTCTTCAAATCCAAAGCGATCCTCGTAGGTTCTCCGACAGTCAACAAAGGCATTCTGACTTCTGTAGCAGCGCTGCTTGAAGAAATAAAAGGCTTGAAATTCAAGAACAAGAAGGCAGCAGCTTTCGGATGCTATGGTTGGAGTGGAGAATCAGTCAAAGTGATTGCCGAAAGTCTGACAACGGCAGGATTTGATGTGGTAGACGAAGGCTTGAAAGTGACGTGGAATCCAGATGACGCGGGCATCGAGAGTTGCGTCGATTATGGGAGAGGGCTTCCTGAAAAGCTGGCTTAGTCTGTCAGTAACAGAATAACTGCACCCAACATGGTACCAAGGAGAACGGAGGTGATCGAAATGACGCATGAACACAAACACACCATCGTTTGCGAAAACTGTGGCAACGAGGCAAATATGATTATCAAGGAAGAGGAAAGCAGCCTTGCCGAACACGGCCACGAACATGTGAACAAGCCTAAACGAAAGGTTCTGGTATGCAATGATTGTGGCAACGAAGCAAATATGATTCTCGAGGAAATTGAGGTTGACGACTGATGGAAGAAGCAGAAAAAGCACAGGAAATACTGCAAAGCGCCATGAATATGGAAAAGGACGGCAGGGAATTCTACCTGAAGTCAGCACGAAACAGCCAAACTTCCGTAGCCAGAAACCTGTTTGAAGTTCTGGCCAAAGAAGAAATCGTTCATCAGGAAGTCATAAGCGAGATATACGAAACCATCAAAGCAGGAAATGAGTGGCCCGATTTAAGAATAACTCCGGTTCATGCTGAAAATGCCGAGACCATCTTTTCCGCTGCCCTCAAAGACCCACAGCAAGAAAAGGCTGCTGCCGATGATTTGGAGGCAGTGAAAATAGCGCTTAAAATGGAGGAGCGAGCTTTCAAGCTTTATAGTGACCGCGCTAAAGAGTCTACGCATCGGGCAGAGGAACAGTTCTACTTGGCCCTGGCACGCGAGGAACAAAACCACATTATCAGCCTGCGTGACACTGAAGAATACCTGACCGACCCTGAAGGCTGGTTCATGAAAAAGCAGCATATCACACTGGACGGAGCAAGCTGACTGTTATATGAGACGTAATATCAATTGGATAATTTTTCTGGGGGTCTCACTGCTAGCAGCATCCGTTGCTGTATATTATATTCATTATCTGATCTTTGATGATGCCCACCATATTTTCATCTATATGGTGGGAGATATTGCCTTCGTCTTTATTGAGGTCCTCCTGGTTACCCTCATCATTCACCGCGTTCTCAGTGAAAGGGAAAAACGGGAACGGATGGAAAAATTGAACATGGTCATCGGGGCTTTCTTCAGTGAAATGGGGATTACTTTGCTTACCTATTTTTCTGATTTCGATCCCAAACTGGAAACGATCAGGAATGATCTCATCGTCAAAGATAACTGGTCGGAGGAAGAATTTGCCATGGTAAACCAGCGACTCAGAAAATATGATTACCAAGTTGAGGCCAGTGGAATTGAACTGAATGATCTGTCTTCATTTATGGTAGGTAAAAGAGCTTTCCTGTTAGGGCTGATGCAAAACCCCAACCTCCTGGAACATGAGTCTTTTTCTCATTTGCTGCAGGCGGTCTTTCATTTAACTGAGGAACTGGCCGCGAGAGGAAACGTCTGCCAGATCACCGATCCGGATTGCAAACATCTAAATATCGATATAAGACGTGTTTATTCACTACTTGTTCATCAATGGCTTGATTACATGCTGCATCTGAAATCGAACTATCCTTACTTCTTCAATTACGCTATGAGAACAAATCCCTTCGATCAAAATGCATCTCCATTTATTCAAATCTAGCCTCAATATCATCTATTGCCTTGAACCCTGCCAATAGTCTAGAATATCCTCAGCATCTGGAGAGTGATCAATTGGCTGCATCAATTGAGTTCCTGCAAGCATCCCCTTATTTTGCCGGTATGACAGAGCCGGAGATAGAAGTCATTTCCGGGCTTTTCTTCCAGAAGACCATTGAGAAGGGGGAGAAAATAACCTGGCAAGGTGACCCGGGCGAAGCATTGTATTTCGTAGCCTCCGGAGCGGTGAAGTGTTTCAAGACTTCACCGGAAGGCAAGGAACAGATTCTGCAAATTGTCCTTCCCGGTAATTCATTTAACGATGTGGCAGTATTCGATGGCGGGCTTAGCCCAACCAGCACTGAGGCAATGAGTTTGGTCAATCTTTACGTCATTTCCAGAAGTGATATGGGGGGAATTCTAACTGATCACCCAAAAATAATGATCAATGTTATAGATATTTTGAGTAGCAAGATCAGGCATCTTCTGGAGTTGGTAGAAGATCTTTCTTTTCGGCAGGTAATCGGCAGAATTGCGCGGATACTCCTGGAATATGCTGATGGTGCCGGACCGAAACCGAAACTCACTCAGCACGAGATGGCTGCACTAGCCGGGACTGCCCGTGAGGTAGTGGGACGATCCTTAAAAACCCTGCAGGGAGATGGGATGATTCGGATGGAGCGCAATCGTCTGGTGATCGCCGACAAAGAGGCACTATCCCAAATGGTGAATGCTCATTCATGAAAAAGCTATGCGACAAAAGTCACAGACCCTTTGGACAGGTTTCATTAATATAATGGAGGTATGGGAACGGAAATGCTCGAAATGCCGCGAGTAGATCTAGAGAAGTGTACGGGGTGTGGTACTTGCGCTGCAGCGTGTCATTGCGGTGCAATTGTTATTGTTGAAGGCAAAGCAACGATAATTGAAACGCTTAAATGCGGTTGGTGCAGTGTATGCGAAGCTGTTTGCCCTGAGGGCGCTCTTTATTGTGAATTTGAGATAGTTATTGAAGGCTAAATTATATTTAATATCCGATGCCATAGAATAGCGACCGTTAAAGGTCGCTTTTTTGTTCTCGATATGACATTCAGGCATTTTTGAAACCATGTACAATTTACTCATAGTATTATGGAGATAGTCAATTATGTTAACGCTATTACGAATACAGTTATGTAACGTGACAAAAATCACATACACTGCTATCCATGCAATCTAGAATTACACAGAAGTAAACCCAGCTTGATAAATAGCAACACCAGCGCAAACGTGGTTGAGGTGTTGGTATAGATTTGCGATAATCAGTATAATAGGAGATACTTATCAGTTCATCTCTGTAAGGAGGCAACATGGCCATTGAAACTATTAACGGAATTTTGAGCGAACGAGTAGCAAAGGCAAAGGAATCTCTTTTAAACGCCACCGCACGGATTGATATCGAACGGGACCAGGCAATGCAGGCAGCTTACGCAGAGACTGACGGACTACCAATGGTGATCCGTCAGGGACGTTTCTTCCAGAAGTTGTGTGAAGACAAGACCATTTTAATCGATGATAACCCCATCATTGGCACACTAACTCAACACGCCTATGGGTCTTATCCTTTGATGGAGATCGGGCCGTTGTGGATGAAACGGGTGGATGAATTCCGCTTGCCGATGGATTTCGCCGAAGTGATGCCGGAAGAAAAGGAATGGATCATCAAATCAGTGGAATACTGGCGTCATCGGAATATCTTCAGCCGGACTAAAAAAACAGTGCTTGACTTCCTTGGAGTCGATATCGGGACACTTCAGAAATGTGGTATCGCCACAGAGATCAACCCGGGCGGCCTCATGAGCGGTATCCCTGATTATGCATGGGTGATCGATACTGGTCTCGATGCGATTATCGAGCAGATACAAACCAGAAAGAAAGAACTCGACATGGGCGATCAGCATGAGTCCCAGCAATGGCAATTCCTCGAAGGCGCCGAGATGTCCCTCAAAGGTCTGGTGACGCTGGCCAAACGTTACGCCGCCCTGGCCCGCGAGATGGCGGCAAACGAAAGCGATACCGAACGAAAGAAGGAATTGGAAGGGATCGCTGATATCTGCGAACAGGTTCCCGCCAAACCAGCCCGCTCTTTCCGCGAGGCTGTTCAGTCGGCGTGGTTCTGTGTCCTCGGGGCCTGGTTCCAGACACCGAACATCGCCGTATCCGCCCCGGCGCGGTTTGCCCAGTATACCTATCCTCTCTACAAAGCAGACAATGAGGCCGGCCGCATTACGGAACAGGAAGCGATCGAACTCATTCAGTTCTATTTCTTGCGAATCCAATCACTCGGACAGGTGCTGCCTCCCCAGGGGTTCAAATATTCCCAGAGTCGGGTAGCCGTGCAACTTTCCATAGGCGGGCTGACTCCAGAGGGAGACGATGCCACCAACGATGTGGACTGGCTGGTACTGGAAGCCAAGCGGCAACTCATGATCCCCGAACCACTGGTCGCTCTGCTCTATCATGATAAGCTAGCTGATGATTTCCTGATGAAATGTGTAGATTTGATCCGTACGGGGATCGGGCAGCCGGCCATCCACGATGCGAGAAAGCTGGTGGCTCGAAACTTATATCACCGCGAAGGCATCTCTATTGAAGATGCCCGCAACCAGTGCGTGGTAGCCTGCGTTCAGGATGCTATTCCGGGCTACACCGACGGATTCTGGGAAGGGAACTTCAATACGGTCAAAATGCTGGAGCTGGCGCTCAATAACGGAGTAGACCCTCTGACAGGCACCCAGTTGGGACCACAGACCGGGGAAGCTGAAACGTTCGAAACTTATGATCAACTCTACGAGGCTGTCCTCAAGCAACTGGAGCATTTTGTGGCCATCATCCGCCAGATCGGGCGGATAGCGTGGAACATCGAGCGGGACTTCCCGGTCCCGTACTGTTCCGCACTGGTTCACGATTGTATCGAGCAGGGGAAAGACATTACCCAGGGGGGAGCGCGCTATTCGCTGAATAACGGGACAAGCTTCGTAGGAGTGGTGGACCTGGGCAACTCGCTTACCGCCATCCGAAAGCTGGTTTACGAAGATAAAAAGATCACCATGAAAGAGCTTAAAGACGCTCTGGCCGCCGACTGGGAAGGACACGAGGATATCCTTAAAATGTGCCTCGATGCGCCTAAATACGGTAACGGTGATGATAATGTGGATGAAATAGTCAGAGAGCTGTACCGTGTGTGCTGGGATGAACACCAGAAATACAAGGATTTCCTGGGCCGCAACATCGCGCCGGAAGCCTATTCGGTATCTTCACATGCGGCTTTGGGAGAACTCACCGGAGCGCTTCCCAACGGCAAGAAGTCACGGTTAGCCATGACAGACGCATCGGTGTCTTCACAACATGGCACCGATGTTAACGGACCAACAGCCCTGGTCAAATCAGCCGCCAGCGTGATCGACACCGAGAAATATGGAACCAGTCATTTCAATATGCGGTTCCACCCAACAACATTGAAAGGCACGGAAGGAGCTAAGAAATTCCTGGCGCTGATGAAGACTTATTTCGACCTGGGTGGATATCACGCCCAGTTCAACTGTGTGGATGCCCAGACTCTGAAAAATGCACGGGAGAAACCGGAAGAATACCGTAACCTGATTGTCAGAGTAGCCGGGTTTAGTGCCTACTTTGTCCTGCTGGATAAGATCGTGCAGGATGAAATTATTGACCGGACAGAGCTGCATATGAGCTAAGCACGCTGTCAATGTTGAGTTTGTTCGCCGGTCTGTCATATGATTCCCGACTCAGATTTAAAATCTAGATAAGTAAGCACAAGTGGGGGCTGTGGGGGCCGCAGGCCCCCGCAATCCATTAGGGTGGCCGACGGGTGGGACCACTAAAGTCAGATCATTCACGATGTGTGGGGAGGTGGATTCCGAATCAACAGGCTGTGTCACAATGTCTTCGCGAGGAGCCCACAGGCAACGCGGCGATCTCCCATTTACGAGGAGATTGCTTCGTTTAGGCTCGCAATGACATGGCAAAATCGGTGGTAATTTAGATTATGACACAGTCTGCAAGTGCGGAATGACATGTAATAAAGTCTGTTTTCAAAACAATTGCACTCTTGACAATCAAAGGGGTGATCTGGTCAGGTCGCCCCTTTTTCATCTACCCGAACACACCATTTAATGTAGCTACAAACACAGATGGGGAAAACCCGCAGACACAGTTGATGGTTAGCCCTATTGAGGTGTTGGTGTAAACACCATACACTGTGAACACAACTAGAACCCGGATATATCTCTAGTATTGAAGACTGTCACACCTCAGATTAACGGGAGGGGAAATGGACAAGCTCTTTTTGGAAGAATCATTATTTGGTACCCAAGAGAAGACCAAGAACGAATTAATAGCTGAATTGGCCCATTTGCAAAGAAGAATCTCTGAGCTTGAAGAAGCCGATACCAATCAAAAGCAGGCTGAGGAAGCACTTCGGCAGAGTGAAGAGAAATACCGGTTGTTAGCGGAAAATGTCCAAGATGTAATAGTTTCGTTCTCCATGGATGGGAAACTACTTTATTGTAGCCCGAATGTCATTGAGTTCGGCGGTTATGATCCCAACGAGGAGATCGGTAATCCCCTGGACAAATACGTGGCCGTGGAGGAAGACATACCCAGAATATATGGTGTAGTCGCCGAAATTCTTTCGAAAAAACAATCCAGAGTAACTGAGTTTATGTACAAACCTAAAAACAAGGAACCTTTCCCTGTGGAAGTGACAAGCTTTCCGGTCGTTAAAGCAGGAGAGGTGATCGGGTTGAATTGCGTGATTCGAGACGTCACCGAGCGCAAGCAGGTGGAGCAATTGTTGCATGAAAGCGAAAAGAAATACAGAAATCTAGTCGAAGGTATATCAGACGTCATCTTTGAGTTAACTGAAGAAGGTTTTTGTACATTCATCTCCCCAAAAGTGAAAGATGTTTTGGGTTTTGATCCGGAAGAAAAGCTCAATGAACATTTCAAAACAATTATCCATTCAAACGACGTACAGAAAGCACTTGAAGGTTTCGTACGTCACAAAAGCGATGATACAACTCCGGTAGAACTCAGGATGTTGAACAAGAAAGGCGAAATTGTCTGGGTTTCTCTCTTAGGTAGATTGGATAAGGATGAAGATAAAAATGTTTTCAGAGGTACTTTCAGGGATATAACGCAAATAAAGAAAGCGGAAGAAGCGTTGCGAGAAAGCGAGGAACGGTTTCGTTCACTGGTAGAGACCACTAGTGATTGGATTTGGTCGGTCAATCTGGATGGAATCTACACCTATGTCAGTCCGCGGATCAAAGACCTCCTCGGCTATGAACCTGAGGAAATTATCGGTAAGACACCATTGGATCTGATGCCTCCGATCGAAGCAGAGCGCATAGGCGCGATATTCGCTGATATTTCGGTTTCTCGAAGCCCCATCCATGGCTTGGAGAATACTAACTTGCACAAAGACGGGCACCTCGTAATACTCGAAACAAGCGCCATACCGATTTTTGACTCTTCAGGCAATTTCCAGGGTTACCAGGGTATTGACCGTGACATCACCGAACGCAAGCAGGCGGAGGCTGAGCGTGAGCTTCTCATGCATGACATGGGGGAACGTGTCAAAGAACTAAACTGTCTATATGGAATCGCCAGACTCATCGAAACACCAGATAACACTTTGCAACAAATACTTCAAGGTACAGCCGATCTTATCCCTCCATCCTGGCAATACCCTGAGATCACGTGCGCTCGCGTGATCCTGGAAGACCAGGAATTTAAAACCCAGAACTTCGAGTTGACCCCATGGAAGCAGACCAGTGAAATTTACGTACAAGGCAGATCCGTGGGCATGGTCGAAGTCAGGCATTTAGCAGAAAAACCAATAATTTCTGAAGGACCATTCTTGCAGGAGGAGCACGATCTCATAAATGCAATAGCGGAACGCTTAGCAAAAGTCGTACAGCGCAAATGGGCAGAGGACCAACTGCAACGCATAACCAAGGCCATTGAAAGTTCAAATGAAGCTATTGGAATGTCAGATGCTAGAGGTAATCACTTCTATCAAAACCAGTCTTTCACTAAACTATTTGGGTATTCAACAGAGGAGCTTACAGCTGAAGGTGGTGGACCTGTAGTCTATGCAGATAAGGAAATAGCAAGAGACGTGTTCGACTGTATCATGGCTGGCAGGTCCTGGGCTGGTGAGATTGAAATGGTATCAAAAAGCGGACGTGTATTCCCTGTTGATTTGTGTGCGGATGCGGTCAGGGATGAATCGGGGGAGGTAATTGGGCTCATAGGTATGCACACAGACATCACTAAGCGTAGGCAAGCTGAACAAGACGCATTGCGCGCTAATGAATTGGAAGAGATAAACCGCCTGAGAAGCGCACTATTGGCGAATGTATCCCATGAATTACGTACTCCATTGACGGTGATCAAGGGCCTTTCCGATACCCTGCTACAAGCAGACGTAGAATGGGACATTGAGACACAGCTGGACTTTCTCAGGACCATCAATCAGGAGACGGATGCACTCACCCATGTAATTGAGAATCTGGAGGAAATGTCAAGGCTGGAAGCCGGCATAATAACGATGAACAAAGCCCCCATCAGGATCTCAGTTCTTATTGGACGGCTTGCCACAAAGCTAAGAAACAAAGCCAGGGAGCGCCAGTTTGAAATCAATATCTCCCCAGACTTGCCGACAGTATACGCTGATGGCACCCGCATTGAAAAGGTTCTCACTAACCTGGTTATAAATGCTGTTTCGTTTTCAGAGAAAGAAACACTAGTCACGCTGGAAGCCGAGTTAGTAGATGAAGAAATCATTGTAAGTATAACTGACCAGGGTGTAGGTATACCATCCGAACACCTGGATAAGATTTTCGATCGCTTCCACAGGGTAGAAAGTGGTATGGCCCATCGACGAGGCGGTACTGGTTTGGGTCTTTCGATATGCAAATGGATTGTAGAGGCTCATGGAGGCAGACTCTGGGTTGATAGCAAGGTCGGTAAAGGTTCCACATTCAGTTTTAGTCTGCCTATTTTGGAAAGCCAACCAGACTGAATGGCTACTCGCTGGTATCTGCATACTGGATAAATTAGGCGCAATTCCGAAGCGCCTCTTTTCGTACCCGTAATGATCGAGAAATAAGGATAACTCACAGTTGATTTTACAGGCTGGCCCGGTTGTGAGGTTTGCTTCACTCCTTATAGACTAGTGTCATGTCACATTTGAAATGTCATTCTGAGCAAAGCGAAGAATCTCACTGTCAACCGGGGAGATTCTTCGGTCATCCATACGGATTCCCTCAAGAATGACAATGCGTCGCATCAGGGTTGACATGACACTAGAGTAGTTGATACGTTACACCAAAACAAGAAAAAGGCCCGAGAATTCCACGACAATACATATGTTATAAAAAAAGGCAAATAAACAGATGAAAAAAAGTGCCCGGACCAAACAAGAACTGATTACTGAGTTGGACCAGATGAAACAGTTTGCTTCTGATATTGAAACCTGGGAGGCTCACTACAAGAAGGTGGAAGCAACACTAAAAGATGGTGAAGGCCAATTTCGGTCAATCGTAGAAAGTGCAAGTGATGCGATTATTTCTATTGACAATAAAGGAATCATAACCTACTGGAATGCAGCCGCTGAGATAATCTTTGGTTACTCTTGCACTGAAGCTACCGGAATGCCCTTGAGTTCGTTAATGCCAGAACGGCTCCGAAATAATTTCTCTAAAGGGATGAACCGGTTAGCGCAGTCTGGTGAATCAGCAGTATATGGCAAAATGGTAGAAGTGACAGGATTGAGAAAAGATGGGACTGAAGTTCCGCTGGAAATAGTCGACTCCTCGTTGCAATCTAATGGGCAGGTTTACTATACAGCGATTGCTCGTGATATCACCGAACGCAAACGGATCGAAGAAGAATTACAGTTGCAGAAGTTGTTATTTGAACAGCTTTTTGAGAGCTCGCTTGATGCCATTGCCATGGTCGATAAAGAGGATACTGTACTCCGGGCAAATCAGGCTTTCGAAACAATCTTCGGATTCACTTCCGAAGAAATTTATGGTCGCGCTTTAAATGACGTAATTGTTCCTTCAGACCTTCGCACAGAAGGAGTTAGTCTGTCTCAACGAGCGTTAAGCGGAGAATCAATAAGGGTTGAAACAACAAGACTTCGGAAAGATGGAAGTACTGTAGATGTTGAGGTGCTGGGATATCCAACGATTCTGGGGAACGAAGTCGTGGGCAGTTATGTGATTTATAGAGATATATCGAAGCGCAAGCAAGCTCAGATAGCTTTAAAAGAAAGTGAGGAACAGTTCCGCAATCTTGTGGAGAATCTAAATGAAATTATCTATACCACCGACGAAAATGGTGTAATAACCTATGTTAGCCCGAATATTCAACAAATCGCGGGCTATGATCAAACGGAAAGCATTGGAAAGAATTTTGTTGACTTTGTGCGCCCAGAAGACTTGGCGGGCAGGATAGAGCAATTTCAAAAGGTTATCTCTGGTATCGAAGAGATCAGCGAATACTGGATGGTAAGTAAAGATGGGGATCAGAAATGGCTGAGAACAAATGCACGACCTATTATGAAAGAAGATAAGGTAGTAGGATTGCAGGGAGCACTGATCGATATCACCGATCAGAAGCGGGCTGAAGAAGCCTTGCAAGAAAGTGAACGCAAGCTCAGGACGATTTTCGATAATGCCAATGATGAAATCATATTTATCGATGAATCCGGTATCGTTATTGACGTGAACCGGAAAATCGAAGATATCTTTGGATGGAAACCCAAAGATATCATCGGAAAAAGTTTGTTCGAAATCGATTTTGTGGATAATGAAGTTATGAAGGATTTGGCCAACGATATTGCCAGCGCGGTTGAAGCAGAGATTACGGAACTGCATTCGTTTGAAGCAAAGCGTAAGGATGGCAGTAAAATCTTCGTCGAAGCCAATGCCAGTTTAATTGATACTGAGGAAGGGGATACCAGGATACTTGTCATTATACGAGATGTAACTGAGCGCAAACTTGCTGAAGAGGCTCTGCGCCATAGTGAAGAGCATTTACGGTCGATTATAGAAAACGTTTCGGATGCAATCATAGTTATCGATGCTGATGGAATAATACAATATCGAAGTCCTTCAGCTGAGAAGTTAATTGGGTATATACCAGAGGAATATCTCGGCTTCAATGCGTTTGATTTCGTCCATCCGGATGATGTCCCCAATGCAATGCCTGTTTTTGAAAAACTGCTAAATACTTCAGGTGGTACTGAGAGCCTTGAGCTCCGAATCCGCCATGAGAATGAATCGTGGTGTATTTTTGAAGTCACCGGCAAGAACCTTCTTGACAACCCTGCTGTTAATGGTATCGTGCTTACTCTTCATGATGTCACTGAGCACAAACAAGCAGAGGAAGCATTGCGGGAATCTGAAGAGCGATATCGGGCTATTTTTGAACAAGCTGCAGATTCTATTGTGCTAATCAATGCGGAAACGGGTGATATTATTGGGTTCAACGATCATACACATAATAATCTTGGCTATACAAGAGAGGAGTTCGAGGCTCTTAGAATTCCTGATTTCGAAGTGATTCAGTCTACTGATGATGTAGCCCAACACGTACGAAGAATCGCGGAGGAAGGTTCAGATGTTTTTGAAACCAAACATAGAACGAAAGATGGTGATATAAGGGATATTCTCGTTAGTGTGAGAACAATCGCCCTTGGTGGACAGGCATTGATGCTTGCTATCTGGCGTGATGTTACTGAGCGAAAGCAGGCGGAGGAAGCGGCTTTACAAGCCAGAGAGCTGGAAGAAATCGATCGACTAAGAAATGCTCTATTGGCAAGTGTATCTCATGAATTGCGCACACCGCTCACAGTAATAAAAGGACTTTCAGAATCACTGGCACAAACTGATGTGGAATGGGACGATGAAACACAATTGGATTTCCTCCGGACAATAATTCGTGAGTCAAACATACTCACACACATTATTGAGGACCTGGAGGAAATGTCAAAGATGGAAGCAGGAATCACAACAATCCAACAAGCCCCCATCAAGATTTCTATCTTAATAGGTGGGTTTACTGGCAGACTTCGAGACATTGCCAGCAAGAGTCATTTTGAGGTCCGCATTTCGCCAGAATTGCCGATGGTCAATGCGGATGAGAAACATATAGATACTGTCCTCATTAACCTGGTAGCAAATGCTGTTTCATTTTCCGAGGAGGGAACGACGGTCATCTTGGAAGCAGTTCCGGGAGAAGGTGAAGTAATAGTGAACGTTGCTGACCAGGGTATCGGAATCCCATCCGAACAACTGGAAAAGGTTTTCGATCGGTTTCATCGACTGGAAAGCGGTGTGGCTCATAGGAGAGGTGGCACCGGGATGGGTCTTTCGATCTGCAAATGGATTGTGGAGGCCCACGGAGGCAGAATATGGGCAGAAAGTGAGGTAGGCAAAGGCTCTACATTCAGTTTTAGTCTTCCGGTCATAGCAGATTCGTGATAAGTACCAAGTGTTGCTCTGACTCCTATCCCAGATTTACACTCAAGTCAAGATCACAAAGACGAATAGAAGTGTCATCATGAAAATAAGTCATACACATCGATCTCACCTCTACTCCAACCTCATTTGCCTTTATCAATAAATCACACAACTCTGCATCGCCATCACGGTACGGCTTAAACGCATTCACTTCAGGCAAAGCCGCAATGAACAATACGATTGCCCTACCGCCAGCACGAACGTAATCTGTCAACTCGTATATATGTCTCCTGCCTCTCGCTGTCGGGCAATCCGGATACATGGCATAATTCCCATCTCTAAGCACTGCGCTTTTTACTTCCAAATATATCCGTTCCCCATCGCTTTGCAGCAAATAATCAATTCTGGATGTCCCCAGTCTGGCATCCCGACTCACCATCCGAAATCCCTCAAGCCAGGGGATGATCTGCATCTCCAATGCTTTCTCGAAAGCCTGCATCTGCAACCGGGTATCGATAATAGCGGCTTGCTCTCCGTCCTCAATGGCAAATAGCCGAAAGTCAGTTTTACCTGGTTTTTGGTGGCGAATGCAAAATGCCCCCTTGCCTGCAATAAGAAACTGTTCCAACCGCCCAGTATTGTTCATTGATGCTCGATACGAGGCACCTTTTATCTCAACCTCAACCACAAACCGATTGATTCGCTGTACGATGGTACATTCTATTACATTCGAAATACTGAGTGCTCTTCTACTTTCGCTTCCCATTATGTATAAACCTCTCGTACTAATACTGACTTGCAAAGAAAGCTATGATTATCCATTCATGTTTCGACTAGCCGCTTGCGCACCAAAGCGTGCCGTCGCCGAAGCTTTGGCGCGTAGGTGACTTCAGCGGCGGCGCGCTCAACACGAACGGTATTATATTATAACTCCGGCAACTAAATATGATTCAAATCAGGCTTTTGCATAGCGCACTAAATCGTGGTCAAAAAATCGTGAAATTTTGTTAGCTTTCCGCTGAAGTCTCCTCATATAGGATCTC